>JABSSC010000079.1 GCA_013214635.1 Paracoccaceae bacterium
CGGAAAGTCGTAATCGGCGACATCATAAGTAGGTTGAGGGCGAGCGACAAAAGCCAATTTGTCTGTTCCGGCAACCCTGCCCACCCCGCCAGATGCACGGGCGGCATCCCCATTTCCTCAGTCACGTTTGGATCGATTCCGGCCGAAACCAATGCCTTGGCGTGGTCCAGGTGATCCTCCCACAGAATCAGGCGTGTCAGGATGCGCGCTTGTTCGTTATCCAACTGTGCTGAGTCCAACCGGACGCCGCGAGCGCCATCGGCACAATCGGCCAAAGCAGCCTCAATCGGGGACAGCGTGGTGGCGTGCCCGGCATCTTCCAGCGCGCGCGCAAAATCAACGTTTCCATAGATACGCGCGAGCGCATACGCCGTGTGACCCTCCCAAATCGCCGTCGCATCCGCCCCATGCTCCAACAGCAAATCGGCAAACGCACCCGACCGCCCCCGCCGCGCGGCCTGATGCAACGCCGGAATCGTATCGACCGGTTGCCCGCTGGGATGACCGGTGACCGCTTCATTCGGATCGGCGCCATAGTCCAGCAGCAAACCGACGCCTTCCAAACTGTCGAAATCCAGCATGCGCGGCAGGGCGTTCGTGCCGGTGGTCGTCACCCTGTGCTTCATCAACAGACGCACACCATCCAGGTGCCCAAGCTCGGTCGCGTGATAGAGCGATTCGTTGTCATCGGGCGACGCGCCGTGGTCGAGCAGCCATTCAGCCAGACCGAGGTTTCCCGCATGGCCCAGGGCGCCGTAAAGCGCCGAAAGCCTATGTTCGCTGCCCGGCTCAGCGGGATAGCTGTCGTTGACATCTGCGCCCGCTGCAACCAGCAGCCCGACCACTTCGAGGATGTCCGCCGCCGCCTGCGCGCTTGATCCGTGATACTTTGAGAAGGCCGCGTGCAAGAGGGGCGACCGGATACCGACAATCCGTGTTGCGGCCTCCGGGTCGGCCTGCACCGCCGCGGACACGGCGGGGACTTCGCCCAGAGCGCAGGCAAGACCAAGATTGTGGCCGACCAACTCTGGATCGGCGTCGAGCAGCATCTCAACGATCCAGGTCTGTCCCAGATAAAGCGCTATTTTCAGCCGCTCCGCCCGCGCGTCGCGGTCCATCTTTGCGGCCTCGGTCGCGAATTTCAGCTTGGCCAACTGTCATAGCCCTCCTCCCGCGCAATGACGTGAAGCGCGGTTGTGTGGCGCAGTTTGTCGACGGAGCCCAGGGCGGCCGTCGCACGCGCCCGCGCATCCGGGTCGTCTGCCGCAAATGCGCGTTTTAGGGTCTTCGCCTGACGGCGCAAAAAATCGAGGGTTTGGGTCATGGTTTTCCTCACATCTGGCCCGGTGGTCCGCTGATCGGGCATGAGAAAAAACCTGGACGTTCGGTTCTTCTGGTGAGGTGCTGATACAGCTTTCCGCGGACCCGGATGCCGCCTCGGACGGCAGACGCAGATTAGAGCGGCAAAATCGCCCCGGCAACCTTTTCATCCGCGTGCGCGATAGATAGGTTTGGGGTTCAAGCGGCCTTTGGGGAACACATGCAGGACGACGGCACCACTCAGTATCAGGTCCTCGCCCGGAAATACCGTCCCGCCTCCTTTGACGATCTCATTGGACAGGACGCCATGGTGCGCACCTTGCGCGCGGCGTTTGATACGGGCCGCATCGCACAAGCCTTTATCCTGACAGGCATTCGCGGCACGGGAAAAACCACCACCGCCCGGATCATGGCCAAAGGGATGAACTGCATCGGCCCCGATGGAACCGGTGGCCCCACGACCGAGCCATGCGGCGTCTGCGCGAACTGTGTCGAGATCGCCCAAGGCAATCACGTCGACGTCATGGAGATCGACGCCGCCTCGAACACCGGCGTGCAGAACGTCCGCGATGTGATCATCGAAACCGTCGCCTACGCACCGGCCAAGGCGCGCTACAAGGTGTTTGTCATCGACGAAGTGCACATGCTGTCGACCAGCGCCTTTAACGCGCTGCTCAAGACGCTGGAAGAACCGCCAGAGCATGTGAAATTCATCTTCGCCACCACCGAGATCCGAAAGGTTCCCGTGACCGTCTTGTCACGATGTCAGCGCTTTGATTTGCGCCGGATCGAACCCGAGGTGATGATCGCCCACCTTGCAGGCATCGCCGAAAAGGAAGGCGGCCAGATTGACGAGGCCGCGCTTGGACTGATCACGCGTGCCGCCGAAGGTTCGGTTCGCGATGCGGTCAGTCTGCTCGATCAAGCGTTGTCGCACGGCGCAGGCGAGACGACGGCCGATCAGGTGCGCGCGATGCTCGGGCTGGCCGACCGCGGGCGTATCCTCGATCTTTTTGACATGATCCTGCGCGGGGACACGGCGGCGGCCTTGGCCGAGCTTTCAAGCCAATACGCTGACGGGGCTGATCCGCTTGCCGTTCTGCGCGATCTGGCCGAAGTCACCCATTGGGTCAGCGTCATCAAGATCACGCCCGAGGCCGCAGACGACCCAACGGTTTCGCCCGAAGAACGGGCGCGTGGCACGACAATGGCCGAGGCTCTGCCGATGCGCGCGTTGACCCGGATGTGGCAGATGCTGCTCGTGGCGCTCGATGAGGTTCGCCTGTCGCCCAATGCGATGATGGCTGCGGAAATGGCGGTTATCCGGCTGACCCATGTGGCCGAGCTTCCCTCACCCGAAGAGCTTGTGCGCAAGCTCGCAGACATGACACCGCCACCCGGCCCACCGCCAAATGGTGGCGGACGCGCTGCGCCACAAACGCCCGCTTCCAGCGCACCGATGGCCTCTGCCCCGCCGCCAGACGCGCCGCGTTCGGGCGGACCGACGGCACAAGCCGCCCCCGCGGTCGTGGCACATTCGGAAAATCTGGCGCGTTACCAGAGCTTTGATCAGGTTCTGACCCTGATCCGCGCCAATCGTGACGTTCGGCTGCTTGTGGACGTCGAAGGTGGTGTTCGCCTGGTCAGCTATGCCCCCGGCCAGATCGAATATGCCCCCGGCCCCAAAGCGCCCGCGGATCTTGCCCAACGGCTCAAACGCAGCCTCGATACGTGGACTGGTGCGCGTTGGGGCGTGTCGGTCGTGGCCGACGGCGGCGCCCCAACCATCGAAGAGGCACGAAACGCGGAACACCAAAAGCTGGAGAAGGCCGTGCGCGCCCATCCACTTGTCGCCGCCGTTTTCGACACCTTCCCCCAAGCCCGGATCGCGGATATTCGCACCGGCAAGGATTTGGCGGCAGATGCGGCAACCGACGCGCTGCCCGAAGTAGAAGACGAATGGGATCCTTTCGAGGACAGCTAGGAGAAACACAGATGTTCAAAGGTTTGGGCGGTCTTGGCGACATGGGCAAGATGATGGCCAAGGCGCAAGAGATGCAAAGCAAGATGGCCGAATTGCAGGAGAACCTGCACACGATCACGGTCGTCGGTGAAAGCGGCGCGGGGTTGGTCAAGGCGACATCGACCGCCAAGGGCGAATTGACCGCGCTGGATATCGATCCGTCGATCTTCAACTCGGACGACAAAGAGGTCGCCGAAGACCTGATCCTTGCGGCGATCAAGGACGCGCAAATGAAGGCGTCCGAGCGCAGTCAGGAAGAGGTCCAAAAGCTGACCTCGGAAATGGGCCTGCCGGCGGATATGAAGCTGCCGTTCTAAAGCCTTGTCCGACGATACCCGCGATATCGAGGCGCTCATCGACCTGATGGCGCGACTGCCGGGGCTTGGCCCCCGGTCCGCCCGGCGTGCAGTGCTTCACCTGATCAAGAAACGCGGGCCCCTGATGGTGCCTCTGGTCGATGCGCTTAGAAACGTGGCCGAGAACGCGCGCCCCTGCCTGAACTGCGGCAATATCGGCACCAGCGACCTGTGCGCAATTTGCGCCGATGAGACCCGGGCAAATGGCGAAATCTGCGTCGTTGAAGAAGTGTCGGATCTTTGGGCGATGGAGCGTGCGGGCATCTTCAAAGGACGCTACCACGTGCTGGGGGGAACGCTGTCGGCACTCGACGCAATCGGCCCCGAAGACCTCCATATCCCCAAACTACTCGACCGCGTGGCAACGGAAAACGTGCGCGAGGTGATCCTTGCGCTAAACGCGACCATCGATGGTCAGACGACGGCGCATTACATCGCCGACCAGTTAAGCGGCGATATCGCGGTGACATCGTTGGCGCAGGGCGTGCCGATCGGCGGCGAGCTTGATTATCTCGACGACGGTACGATCACCGCCGCCATGCGCGCCCGCAAAAGCTTCTGATCAGGGCTGTTCGTCTTCGTCACCGCCCTCGGGCAGGTTAAAGAAGCTGTCCGCGTCGATCAGATCGCTTTTGTCGTCTTCCTCTTCGCTGTCCGTCTCGGTCAGCGTAAAGGTCTCAAGCCCGGAAATCGCGGTCGGGATCTTCGGTTCGGCTTCCATGCCAAGCGACTGCTCGGTCGAGACAAGCTTGCGCCGCTCATCATCCGACATCACTTCGCCTTCTGCCGCCTTCTTGGCCGCTGCCTTTTGAACTGCAGCATCCAGTTCGGACTGCTTGGTCAGGCCAAGTGCAACGGGATCAACCGGCTGAATGTTCGAAATGTTCCAATGCGTCCGCTCGCGGATCGACTGGATCGTCGGCTTCGTCGTGCCGACAAGCTTTGAGATTTGGCCATCGCTCAGTTCCGGGTGGAACTTCACAAGCCACAGAATGGCCGCTGGACGGTCCTGACGCTTGGAGAGCGGCGTATAGCGCGGGCCACGACGCTTTTCCTCGCCGACAGCGGCAGCATTGAATTTGAGCTTAAGCTTATAAAGCGGGTCAGCCTCGCCCTTGCGGATCTCGCTCAGTTCAAGCTGGTTGTTGGTAATCGGGTCAAATCCCTTGACCCCGGTCGCGACGTCCCCGTCAGCAATCCCCTGAACCTCAAGCTCATGCAGGTCACAGAAATCGGCAATCTGCTTGAAGGACAAGGTGGTGTTATCAACAAGCCAGACAGCGGTGGCTTTGGCCATGATGGGTTTCGACATGCGTTTCTCCTTCGCGCAATTCGCCCGCGCCGGGAAATCGGCTGGCCCTCAGGGCCGGGTCCACAAATGCGGGGGTTGGCAGGCATATAACCCCGATGCCGCGCCGATGGAAGAGGCAAGTGATCGTTTGTGATCAGCCGCCCGCGACCTCCAACACGATCTTGCCCAAGGGGCCTTGCGCCTCCATTGCCGCATGTGCGTCGGCGGCATCATCAAGCCGGCATGTCATATCAATGACCGGGCCGACCGTGCCTGCCTCAAGCAAGGGCCACACATGGGTCTGCAATTCGCGCGCGATCTCGGCCTTTTGCTGAACGGATTGCGGGCGCAGCGTTGACCCCGAGATGGTGAGACGCCGCACCATCACCTCGGCAAAGTTCACGGCCACTTTTGGCCCCTGCAAGAACGCGATCTGCTGCAAACGACCATCATTGGCGAGCGCCTTGATGTTGCGGGGCAGATAGTCGCCCCCCACCATATCAAGGATCAGGTCCGCTCCGCCCGCGGCCTTGAGAATCGCCACGAAATCTTCGTGGCGGTAATTGATGGCCCGATGCGCGCCCAAACGTTCGCAGAGCGCGATTTTGTCATCCGTTCCGGCCGTGGCATAGACCACAGCCCCAAACGCGCGGGCCAGTTGAATGGCCGTCGTCCCGATCCCCGATGACCCGCCATGCACCAAAAACCGCTGCCCCGCCGTCAGCCCTCCGCGCATGAAGACGTTGGACCAGACCGTGAAATAGGTCTCGGGCAGGCACGCGGCCTGGCGCAGGTCAAAGCCCTTGGGCACGGGCAGGCAATGGGCCAGCGGCGTTGTTACATATTCTGCATACCCCCCGCCCGGCAAAAGCGCGCAAACCTGCGTGCCCAACCATGAAAGGTCGACATCCGCGCCGACGGCCACAATCTCTCCCGAGGCTTCCAGCCCCGGCAGGTCCGACGCATCAGGGGGCGGATTGTAATTGCCCGACCGCTGCAGCACGTCAGGTCGGTTGACCCCGGCCCAAGCCACTTTGATCACAACATCGCCGGATGCGGCGGTGGGCACAGGACGCGTGACCGGGCGCAGCACCTCCGGTCCGCCGGGCTCAGATATTTCGATGGCCCGCATCGTTTCAGGTAGTGTCATGGGGCGGCGTCGGTTGCCGGGGTCCACTTGCCCGGCAGATCCTCCGGTCGCGCCGACTTTGGCGGGCGGATACCGGACATCGCGCGCTCTGCCGCACGTGCGAGCGGCCCAAGCGCCGGGTTGTTCCGCACGCTTGATTTGAACTTTTCAAACCGCATCACGCCATCGATCCGCCGATCCAGAAACCGCCACGTTTCCTCATGTCCCGGGCTGTCATCGCCAAGCCAATAGAGAACGGTCGAGGCATAAACGCCCGACAAGGTCGCGCGCTTGGTGTACCAGTTCGCGTCTTGTGACGTGTCGCCCAGCGCGGTCCAGATCGCATCCGCCGTGCCCCAAAGCGCCTGAGCGCCGTCGGCGGCATAAAGCGGGATCGAGAACAGTGCCGCACCCCGGCGCACCGCCTCTTTATCCTCCACCGCCTCCAGCCGCAGACGCACCGCCCGTGCCACGCGTTCACTATAGCGCAAGGCACCCAGATCCTCAGCGGCCATCGCGGCAACCATCGCCGCGTCGCCGCGTTTGTGAAACGCCAGTGCCAGATCAACAGCGCCGCGCGGAAACATCGCGCGCAGATCCGCCTGCGTGAGGTCAAGGTCAGCCGCCGTGGCCCGCAACGTGGTCTCTGACCAGCCATCAAAGGGCACATGCATCAAAGCTGCGTCCAGAAATGCATCCGTCGAGACGGTTGAGTGTGTCGTCATTTTCCGCGCCTTTCTGAAGAGTCGAGAATTCCTGATGCGATGGTAGACAAGCTAATCCGCCTTTGCTATAGCGCCACCTCCTGCTTCAATGAAACTCTAGCTGGAAAGGTGGTGACACCACTATGCAGGTCAGTGTTCGCGACAACAACGTCGATCAAGCCCTTCGGGCGCTGAAAAAGAAGTTGCAGCGTGAAGGCGTCTTCCGCGAAATGAAGCTTCGGCAGCATTTCGAGAAGCCGTCCGAGAAGCGCGCGCGTGAAAAGGCAGAAGCCATCCGCCGTGCCCGCAAGCTCGCACGTAAAAAAGCCCAGCGCGAAGGTCTTCTCTGATCTCGTGACATCGGGTGTCCCGCAAGGGACCGGCACCATCCCCCGGCAAATCGCTGGGGGTTTTGCTTTTCTGGGGGCGCGATCTGACGGTTGGCCGCGCCTTTAGGCGCAAAAGGACACAACTGGATCGCGCCGACTAAGCAGCGGCGGTGTTGCGACGGCTGGCAAATCCCGGCGCGGCACCCGCCTCAGAATCGATCACGAACCGATCCATGACCGCGCGCAGATCGGTTGCGAGCACCGTCAAAGAATGACTCGCCGCAGTCGTCTGCTCAAACATAGCTGCGTTCTGTTGGGTCACACGGTCAAGCTGGCTGACCGACCCGTTGATTTCTGAAAACACATCCGCCTGCTCTTTGGCCGATGTCGCGATTTGCGCCACGAAACCGGATATCTCTTCCACAGACCCCATGATCTCGGTCAAAGCGGCCCCGGATTCGTTCACAAGAGATACACCTTCCCGGACATGCCCGCCCGAGGCATTGATCAATTCGCTGATCTCTCGTGCCGCATCTGAAGATCGCTGCGCAAGACCGCGCACCTCCGACGCAACCACGGCAAAACCCCGACCGGCATCGCCCGCGCGCGCCGCTTCGACCCCGGCGTTCAACGCCAGAAGGTTCGTCTGAAATGCGATGTCGTCAATCACACTGGTGATCCGGGCGATCTTTTCCGACGAGGACTCGATTTCACCCATTGCGGTAATCGCGCGCCCCACGACATCGCCGCCATGCCGCGCAGTTTCGGTGGCCGCGCCCACCGCATCCGCCGCTTCGCCTGCAACCGACGCCGCCGACCGCACCGACGCCGTCAGCTGTTCCACCGCTGCCGCCGTTTCCTCCAGCGTTGCCGCCTGATGCTCGGTCCGTCGCGCAAGATCGTCCGCGGCCGAACTGATGTCACCTGCCTCGCGTTGAATATCACCTGATGCGTCAACCGCCTGGCCCAATGCCGCGCGCAGCTTTACGACCGCGCTGTTAAAATCCTCTCTCAGATCCTCATATGCGTCTGAGAAGGCTGTGCTGATGGTCGCTGACAAGTTTCCGTCCGCCAACCGCTGCAACCTGTCACGCAGCGTTGCCATCACCTCATTTTGCGCGGCTTCGGTCGCGGCCCGGTTCTCGGCCTCGCGCCGTTCTGCCTCACGCCGCGCCATCTCGGCCTCGGCGGCACGCGCATGTTCCTGTTCTGCTTGCGCTTGGGCCGAAGTAGCCTGTTCCATCGCAGCTTCGGCGGCGCGTTTATCTTCCAAAGCTTTGCGCTTCGAGGCCTCCGCCTCTTCCTGGGCCGCCCGCGCCTCTGCGCTGGCGCGCGCCAAATCCTCGGCGCGCGCAGTTTGCGCCCGGTCCATGGCCAGACGCACCCGCACCGTCGCAATCAGAAACACTGTCTCAACCGCAACGATCGCCCCGTGAAACAGCGTCCGCGCCACGTTCGGGATCAACTCCGCCGAGGGATAGATCAACGCAGGCAAGACCACGCTAAGCACAAGATGATGGAGAACGATCGTCGCCGCGCCGAACAACAAAACCCGCACATCCACCAATGCCACAAGCGCCGCCATAAGCGCGAAGAACGCCATATGGCTGTCCAGTTGCCACGGATGCCCCGAAAACGCCGCTGTCATCGCGATTGCCTGACCGATCAGCGCCTGACCCGCCGCAATCCGCGCGATCCCGGGCGCCAGCCGCATTGAGGCTTGCCCCAATACTGCAAAGCCCAAGGCAAGAAGCGCCGCCACAACCGGCAGAGACCCGACACTAAAACCAATGCCGATATTGATCAGCACCATCGCCCACGCCACCATCATGATCCGGCGCGTGGCCACCGCCTGTTGTCGGTCAAGCGACACATCGATCAAGGTCATTCGGATACTCCACAAATTCGGGCCAGCATCGCCCCATCGGCCACGACCCACGCGCCTTCATCCTCAAGCCGCTGTTGGAAATCGACATTTTCAGAGACTGCGAGGTACCCCATCGGCGCCCGCTCTGGCCCGATATCGCGCCCACCTGCGGCGGCGATGCGCGCCGCCCCGTCACTGCCGGGTGCAAACACAACCAATACCGGCGCTCCCGGCACCGGGGTCGAAGACAGCACCACCGCGAGCGGCGCCGCCAACAATGACAAAAGGAACATCAGGCTCAGTCGAACCACGCACGCCTCCAAACTTGGCGTCGTGTTTAGACGTCACCCCTTAACATCGCCTTTCCAACCCAAAGGCCCCGCAATCACCCGCGCGCAAATTTGCACAAAGCTCTGCCAAATTTCCCACAGGCCTAAAGGCTTTGGGTTTTCCGCTCCGCCACCTATCTACCAAGGCAGCCACAAGGAGCCCTCCAATGACCGATCTCAGCGCATTTCCAATCACCCAACGCTGGCCCGCCGAAAACCCTGACGTAATTCAGCTTTATTCCTTCCCAACGCCAAATGGCGTGAAGGTTTCCATCGCTCTCGAAGAGCTGGGCTTGCCCTATGAGGCGCACAAGGTCTCGATCATGGGCGACGTGAACACGCCTGAGTTTCTCTCGCTGAACCCCAACAACAAAATCCCGGCCATCATCGACCCCAACGGACCCGATGGCGCGCCGCTTGAGCTTTTTGAATCCGGTGCGATCCTGATCTATCTCGCCGACAAAACCGGCAAGCTGATCGGATCGGGCGCCAAGCGCTATGAGACGATCCAGTGGGTCATGTTCCAGATGGGCGGCCTCGGCCCGATGTTCGGGCAACTCGGCTTCTTCTATAAGTTCAAAGGGTCCGAGATCGAAGACCCCCGCCCCCGCGAACGCTACATCAACGAAGCCAAGCGTCTTTTGAACGTGATGGAAACGCAGTTGTCAGATGGTCGTGAGTGGATCACGGGCGAATTCTCCATCGCCGATATCGCGATTGCTCCGTGGATTGGCGCGCTGGAATTCTACGGCGCGCGTGAGGTTGTGGGTTGGAGCGACTTCCCCAAAACCAACGCCTATCTCGACCGCTTCATGGCGCGACCTGCCGTACAAAAGGGCCGGAACATCCCGCCACGCGACTAAACGATCCGCCGGGGCGGCTTATTCCGCCGCCTCGGCCATCGCACCTGGCAAACGGCCGGTCAGCACATAGCGCAGGATATCGGCAACCTTGGACGGATCCTCGGTCACAGCCAGCGCAGAGGCATGAACCTCTTTCAGGGCATGTTGATGCTCAGGCATGCTGACCACGATGATCGACTTGCCCAAGGCACTGGCATAGCCCGCATCGAACGCCGCATTCCACTGGCGGTACTTTTCACCAAAACGCACGACGACAACATCGGCATCCTCGATACCCTTTCGGGTACGGATCGCGTTGACCATCGCACCCTTGTGGTCGTGCCAGTACTTGTCTGCCTCGGCCCCAAGGATCGCGACACCGCAATCGTCAGACGCCGCGTGATCGGTCACAGGCGCAGAGAACGCCACATCCAGCCCTTCGGCACCCGCAATGATCTGCTCGCGCCAATCCGTGTGGATTTCCCCGGACAAATAAACCTTCAGTGTCATGCGCGCTCTCCAATCCTTCATTGGTCCTGAAATACTCTCGCCGAAGGCGATTTCCAGTCTTCAACCCCGCAGAACACCGCCCGTGGCCTTGGCGACCTTCTCGACGATCTTGGCCCCAACCGCCTCGATCTCGTCATCGGTCAGGGTTTTCTCGAGCGGCTGCAGGCGGACGCTGATTGCCAGCGATTTCTTGCCCTCGCCCAGTGACCCGCCGATGAATTCGTCAAAGACACGCACATCCTCGATCAGCGCCTTATCCGCCCCCGCCGCGGCATTGACGACGGTCAGCGCCTCGACGTCAGCATCCAGAACAAAGGCAAAGTCACGCTCCACCGCCTGAAGATCGGCCAGATCCAGCGCAGGCCGGGTGGCCGAGCTTTTGCGCGGTTGCGGGATTTCTTCGGGGTACAGAACTAGCGCCATCGCAGGGCCCTTGATGTCATAGGCGGCCAGCACTTTGGGGTGCAATTCACCATAGACACCCAGAACCTTCTTCGGCCCCAGACAAATGCGCCCGTGACGACCGGGGTGCCACCACCCTTCGCCACCGCGCAGGATCTGCACTTTGGCCGGGGCGCCAATAGCGGCCAGAACCGCTTCGGCATCCGCCTTCACGTCAAACGGATCGACCGCACGGCGCGCGGCATGCACGTCGCGTGGGCCCGACTGACCTATCAAAAGCCCGGCAACCTGAACATGTTGCTCCTCGGGCTCTCCACCGTGGAAGGCCGGACCAACCTCGAACAGGGCCAGATCGTTAAACCCGCGCGCCTGATTGCGCGCCGCCGCCTGCAACAGACCCGGCAATAGCGCAGGCCGCATGTTGCTCATCTCGGAACTGATCGGGTTCGCCAGAAGTGCGGCATCTGAGCCACCAAACATCTCTGCCGAAGTGCTGTCGATGAAGCTGTAGGTCACGCATTCATTATACCCCAGCGCGGCCATCGTCCGCCGCGCGGCCTGTTCGCGCTTTTGAATGGGCGTCAGGATCGGGCGCGGCACACCGGTCTGCGCGCGCGGCATCGGCTTGGCTTCCAGCTTGGTCAGCGACGCAATCCGCGCCACCTCTTCCACCAGATCGGCCTCGCCCTTGATATCCAACCGCCAGCTGGGCGGGATCGCCTGATCACCGTCAAAGGTGAACCCCAGCTTGCCCAACGTCTCACGCTGCCACGCTTCGGGCAGTTCCATGCCCACGAGCCGTTCGATATGCGCGGCATCCAGCGTATAGCTTCGGGCCGTATCAATCGGTGCACCAGCCTCCACGACCTCCGACGCTTCACCACCGCAAAGCTCAAGAATCATCGCCGTGGCCAGCTCTAGGCCCGGGCGCGTGAACGCCGGGTCCACGCCGCGTTCAAAGCGGTACTTGGCGTCCGAGTTGATCTTCAACCGACGCCCCGTGGCCGCCGTCGTCACCGGATCCCACCACGCACTTTCAAGGAAGACGTTGACCGTCTCATCACTCACCCCGGTCGGCGCACCGCCCATGACACCGGCGATGCTTTCAGCCGCCGTGTCATCGGAGATCACGATCATGCCCGGCGCGAAAGTGTAGTCTTTGTCATCAAGCGCAGTCAGCGTCTCACCGCCCGCCGCGCGATGGACGCGAAGGTTCCCCGACACCTTGTCAGCGTCAAAGACGTGCAAGGGCCGGTTGCGGTCGAAGGTGAAGAAGTTGGTGATGTCCACGAGCGCGGAGATCGGGCGCAACCCGATGGCCTTGAGCCGCGCCTGAAGCCACGCCGGGCTGGGACCGTTCTTCACACCCCGGATCAACCGGCCCGTGAAATGCGGCGCGGCATCCAGCGTATCGGCATCAATCGACACACCGATGGGGCTGGCAAAGCTGCCCGGCACGGCTTCAATCGGTTTCTCTATCAACGTCCCTAGACCCCGCGCGGCAAGATCGCGGGCCACGCCCTCGACCCCCAGCGCGTCCTGCCGGTTCGGCGTGATCGCAATCTCGATCACCGGATCAACCTTCTCCGGCGCATTGGCGGCGAGCCAGTCAACGAACCGCTCCCCAACCTCGCCCGAGGGCAGCTCAATAATGCCGTCATGCTCGTCGCTGAGTTCCATCTCACGCTCGGAACACATCATCCCGTGGCTTTCGATCCCGCGGATCTTGCCCACCTGAATGGTCGTATCGATGCCCGGGATATACGTGCCGGGATGGGCGATCACCGCCGTGATCCCCTCGCGCGCATTGGGCGCACCACAGATGATCTGCTTCACGCCCTGATTGGTTTCGACCTGACAAACGCGCAGCCGGTCCGCGTCAGGATGCTTTTCGGCCTTGATGACCTTGCCCAGAGTAAACCCGGCCAGCGTGTCGAGAGGGTTCTCGACGCCTTCGACCTCAAGCCCGAGGTCAGTCAGCGTTTCCGCGATCTCGTCCACAGAGGCCTCCGTGTCGAGATGGTCTTTCAGCCAGGAGAGGGTGAATTTCATGGTCCGTCTCTCTCAAAATTCGGTTAGCGCGAAAGGCCGCGATGCAGCGTCGGCACGTCCAGCCCGGCAAAGCCGTAGTGGCGCAGCCAGCGTAGGTCGCTGTCAAAGAACGCGCGCAGGTCGGGGATGCCGTACTTCAGCATGGCAATCCGGTCGATCCCGATGCCAAAGGCAAAGCCTTGCCATTCTTTCGGATCGATATTCCCGGCCTCAAGCACCTTTGGGTGCACCATGCCGGAGCCAAGGATTTCCATCCAATCATCGCCCTCGCCCACCTTCAATTGGCCATCGACCCAGCTACAGCGCAGGTCGACCTCGGCCGAAGGCTCGGTGAAGGGGAAGTGCGAGGCGCGAAAGCGCAACTCGGCCTTTTCCACTTCAAAGAACGCGCGCACGAACTCTTCCAAGCACCATTTCAGGTTCGCCATCGACAAATCGCGATCCACCGCCAGCCCCTCAAGCTGATGGAACATCGGCGTGTGCGTCTGGTCATAGTCCGAGCGGTACACCCGCCCCGGCGCAATCACCCGCAGCGGCGCGCCCTGCGCCTGCATCGACCGGATTTGCACGGGCGAGGTGTGGGTCCGCAGTACATGCGGCGGTTCACCCTCGCGCTGGTTCGCCATATAAAACGTGTCCATCTCCGTCCGGGTCGGATGCTCGGGCGGGATGTTCAGCGCATCAAAGTTGAACCAGTCGCTTTCGATCTGCGGGCCTTCGGCAACGGAAAAACCCATATCGGCAAAGATCGCCGTGATCTCTTCCATCACTTGGCTGACGGGGTGGATCGTCCCTTGACGGCGCGGGCGACCGGGCAGCGTGACGTCGAGCCATTCGTCCTTCAGCCGCGCCTCAAGTGCCGCATCCGCCAGCGACGCCTTGCGCGCAGCCAGCGCCGCGTTGATCTCATCTTTCAGCGCGTTCAGGGCGGGTCCCGCGACCTGCCGCTCTTCGGGCGTCATCTTGCCCAGCTCGCGCATTTTCAGGCTGATCTCGCCCTTTTTGCCGACCGCCCGAACGCGCAGGTCTTCCAGCGTCGCCTCATCAGCCGTTTCGGCAATCAGACCCAGGTATTTCTGTCTCAGATCGTCCATCGCGGACCCCTCGAATTCGTCCCGCATGCCCTAGTCCGGGGTCAGGCAGAATGCAAGGTCGCACAAGGGTCCTCAGACCGGCATCAAACGCGCCTCATGTGGTTTCAGCGTCTTTCGCGCACCGGGACCAAAGCCCGCTGGCGCGGCGTCGCGCAACTGGGGGAAAAGCGCCTCAACCTCGGCCCGCTGCGCACAGGGCAGCGTCGACAGGCCGTAGACGCCGGGATGAAAGCTTTCGCTGGGGACGCCTTCGGAAAAGACGATCTCGTGACGATCGAAAAGCAGGTGTACATACGTCACCTCACCGCCTGTGCGCGCGTAAACCCTGTCCCCGTCGATCAGAAACCGCGCCGGGACCAAAACCTCTGCGGCGTCAAACAACAACTCCGCCCGCCAGTCGGACAACAGGACACGGTGCTGAGGTGAGACGACGAGGGGGCGCGGGTTGCCCAGCACACCGGCCGAAATCACAACCGGCGCCAGCGCGCCTTGCGCCGGCACCGTTCGTTGCCCAACCCAGCGCAGCGCCTGCGGACCATGATCGAGCGTATCGACCAGATCACCGGGGCGCAGCACCTCTACGCATGTGGACCCACCCGGCGTATCGATAAACGTACCGGGCGTGAAGCAGATGACGCCCGTATCCCCCAGCGACAGCGTCTCATAGCTGACCTCACTGGGATCGGGGTGGTTGAACTGGATCGAATAGGTGGCAAGGTTCGGCACCGTGGGCGCGGGGACGTTCACCGAGGTCGCCCCCGCCGCTACACCCTCTGTCGCCGTGATCTCTTGCGTGCCGCCGCCAATGTCATAGAAATCCGCGACCTCTCCGGTATCCGTGTTCACCAAAGCAAACGCTTCTGAATTCGTGGCCCCGCTCCCATCCGGGTCGGTCAGCTGAATATTGAACGCACCATTCTGGATGACATAGACCGTCTCACCGCTATCGCTGTCCTGAGTGACAGAGACCCGCGGATCGGTCAGCGGCACTTCCAAAATCAAGGACCCGTCCCGATCATAGAATGCCGCGGTGAAATCTGCGGGGTCTTCGCCCTCGCTCAGCGCGAGTTCCAGAAACTCGTCCACGCCCGATTTCTTGGCGTAGGCGTTTGAATAGTGCATTTCGCTGATACGTGCCATGTGCGTCCCGCCGGTTCTTGTGCCGGACCGGGATCGCAGAATTTGGCTAACAGATCGGAAACGGTGACCACAAACGACAACAGCCGCCCCGGATGAGGCGGCTGTCAAACCCTTAGATCAGGGAGATCTTAGGCCAGCGCGGCCTTCGCCTTGTCGACGATGGCCGTAAACGCTTCGGGCTCATTCACAGCCAGATCGGCCAGAACCTTGCGGTCCACTTCAATGCCAGCGAGGTTCAGGCCGTTGATGAAACGGCTGTATGTCAGCGCTTCGTCATTGGCACGAACTGCAGCGTTGATCCGCTGGATCCACAGCGCACGGAAATTGCGCTTGCGGGCCTTGCGGTCACGCGTGGCGTACTGGTTGGCCTTGTCGACGGCCTGCGTGGCCGTGCGGAAAGCGTTCTTGCGGCGGCCATAGTAACCTTTAGCGGCTTTGATGACCTTCTTATGGCGGGCGTGGGTAACTTTACCCGAAGTAACACGAGACATCTGGGCGGCTCCTTAGCGGTCGTACGGCATGTATTTTTTGGCGATCTTCTGATCAGGCTCGCTCAGCACGGTGGTGCCGCGTGCGTTGCGGATGAATTTGTTCGTCCGCTTGATCATGCCGTGACGCTTGCCAGCCTGGGCTGCCATGACCTTGCCGGTCCCCGTCACTTTAAAGCGCTTCTTGGCGCTCGATTTCGTCTTCATCTTGGGCATTTCCATCTCCTTGGTCAGACGGTTATTCGCACGACTCGGCATGCCACACTGGCCGGTCGCACCGTTGAAGCGCGCCGTATAGGCGGGCGCGGGGGTTATGGCAAGAGGAAATGGGGAGTGGTTCTGGGCAAAGGGACGATGGAGACCGAATACCCAAGTGCAACTCAAGGCGCGTATTGGCTACATACTTGTCAAAAAACCAGCGGCTTCGACGGCCAATCACCTATCCAATGTTGGTGCAGAGGATTGGCCTATGTAAATGGCCTTCTTGTATACGCGATATCATTATATTCTCTAGTATTGTCCCCCAACAACCTCGCGGGACGCTTTGAAATAGACAGACGGAACTTAGGCACTATGCCAATTGCCTTTTATATCCACATTCCGTCAAACAATTTGACCAATCACTCTTACACAGGCTCCATCATTTAATTCATGTCAAACTCACTGGCGACAGATATCAAGAGTAATACTCTCTTGTATCTTCTCTTCATTCATAAACTTCGTGAGCCAAATCATAGGTTCTGGAAGTTCGCAGATACCCTTCACGTAAGGAACTCTACCTGAAGATAAGTTGAAATAATCCCC
>JABSSC010000080.1 GCA_013214635.1 Paracoccaceae bacterium
GATAGTACAGATCGAATCCAGCACCAACACCACAGGTTGGGGCGGCGAGAGGTTCACGATTCAAGTGCCGGGGCGTTAAAAATCGCGGGCCATAAGCACAGTGAATGGGTGTATCTGTGGAGGATTTTGCGTTTCTGGATACGCGGCGATCTCGGTAAACCCCAGATCCGCATATAGCCTTCGTGCCGCCGTCATGCCCTTGAGTGAATCTGGAAACATGCGCTTGGCCCCAAGGGTTCGCGCCGCTTCCATAGCGCGTTCCGCTAATGCGCGCCCCAGACCCTGTCCACGCCCAGCAGGTCGCACATAGAGCCGCTTAATCTCCGCTACGTCTTCCCGGATCATCTTGACGCAAGTCATCCCCACAAGTGTGCCGCTGGCATCACGCGCCAGAAACAGACGACCCCGAGGGGCAAGTAGTCATCGATGCCTTCAATCGTGTAAGCGACCTGCTGATCTAAATCGAAGCTTGGCGCGCCCGCCTCGCCCAAAATCTCCGCGCACCACATCAGGTATTCTCTGACCGCAGCCGCCACCTCTTCGGGATTGCTGAGGGTATCCGGCGTCTCAATAGAGACGCTCAAACCGCCTTGCCCCCGCGGCGTCCTTCATAAAGCCAAGCGGCAACGGCAAAGAACGCTGCGATCAACAAAAACGCCCAAGCGGGGAGGATAGGCGTATTTGAGACATCCGTTGTGACATAAGCCTCTCGCGGGGTCAGCCCGATCCAACCACGCCCGGCGGCAGGGCGGTTTTCGCTCACAAGACGGATGCTTGGAACGCCATCAGAGATTGCCGCAATCCCGCCACGGGTCGCACCCGTCAACGGTGACAGTTTGTCCCCGGATGCAATCGTCTCTTCGTACTCCTTCGGCGCTGATGGGCCCAGCGCGATCACCGCCTCTTGCTCACCATCCGACAAGCGATAGAGCCCGGTTTCAGGCGCGTCAAAAACAGTCTGGAACCGACCCGGAGATGTCTCTTCAAGTGTGACGACTGCCGTTTCACCATCTGGTCCCGTGATCTCAACGGGGGCCACCTGGGCTTCGAGCGTACGGCGCGTAATGGTCATGGATTGCCCGTCCGGTTGCACCTGAAGCGCCTCTTCTTCAAGCTCGGGTTCCTTCATCATCCAATGCGCAAGGCGGCGCAGCATTTCAAGCTGCGGTCCCCCACCCTCATATCCACGCGACCACAGCCAAGCTTGGTCAGAGGCCAAAAGCGCCACGCGCCCGTCGCCCACTCGGTCGAGCTGCAGGAGCGGACGGTCGTCCAAACCGCTTAAAACTGTGTGGCCGCTTACCGCCTCGACCTCGATCAGTCGAAGCCAGCTGCCCCAAGGTTGGTCCTCGGGTGCGCCGGGGCTTTCTATCGCGTCCAGCCCCTCGGTCACCGGATGGCGCTGACCAATCTCGGTGATCTCTGGGACATAGCTTTCTTCGATCACACGGCTTGTCGGGCCTGCAGGCACGACGGCTGCCAAAGGCGAACGATAGATTGATTCCGCCGTCGCAAAATCTGGCCCGGCCGCAATCAAAAGCGCACCACCGTCTTCAACATACTGACGCACATTGTCGAGGTAGATGGAGGGCAGAATCCCGCGCCGCTTGTACCGGTCGAAGATGATGAGATCGAACTCATCAATCTTGTCGAGGAACAACTCGCGCGTTGGGAAGGCGATCAGCGAAAGCTCGGTCACAGGCACACCGTCCTGCTTTTCTGGCGGGCGAAGAATGGTGAAATGTACCAGATCAACCGAGGCGTCGGACTTCAACAGATTGCGCCATGTCCGTTCTCCCGCATGCGGCTCGCCTGAAACAAGCAAAACACGCAGGCGGTCACGCACGCCGTTGATCTGCACGACCGCAGCATTGTTGCGGTCGGTTAACTCACCGGGGCTTTCCGGGAGTGTGAATTGAATGACGTTCATCCCACCGTGGCTGAGTGTCACCGGCAGCTCAAGCTCGGTTCCGATCGGCACAACAAACCTTTGCGGTTCGCCACCATCTACCGCGACATCGATCTCGGCGCGCGCGCCAATGTCCGCGGGGACTGCCCCTTGATCTTCGATTTTGAGCGTCATCGTGACGGGCTCACCCACAATCGCAAAGGCCGGAGCGTTCTGGATTATCAAACGGCGGTCCCAATCGTCGGGCTGCCCCGTTAGAACCGCATGAAGCGGTGCGCCGATGTCTGGGGCCGCTTCCAGATCATGGACCTGCCCATCGGTCACAAGGATCGCGCCAGCGATCCTGTCGCGCGGCTCTTCGGCAAGCGCCTCGGACAATGCGCCCAACAACAGCGTGCCGGCGTTATCTGGTGCATCCCCCACACTGACCACCCGAACTTCGGTATTCGGGAGCGCGGCAATCTCGGCTTCAAGTTCGGCAACCGCTTGGGACACCTGATCGGGTCGGTCCGCAATTCCTTGGCTCGCGCTTTGGTCAGCAACGATGATCGCGATATCACTCAGCGGGTCGCGGTCTTCAATCTGAATGGACGGGTTGGCCAAAGCCGCACTTGCCGCTGCAAAGGCTAGCGCCCGCAACCACCAGCCCGACAAACGCCGCCAAGCAGCAAACGCGACAAACGCCACGGCAACAGCCACCACCAGCCAGAGGATTGGCCACGCCACAAGAGGATCGTAAAGAATGCTGCGCGCCATACCTATTGCCCCAACCGGTCAAGAAGGGCCGGAACATGCACCTGATCGGACTTATAGTTGCCAGTCAGCACATGCATGATCAGGTTCACCCCAAACCTGTAGCTCAACTCGCGCTGGCGCTCGCCAGCAAACCCACGGCCAACCGGGAACATCCGATTTCCTTGCGCATCAGTGGCCCAAGCGCTGGCCCAATCATTCCCGCCGATCACGACGGGCGTCACGTTGTCGTTCAGGTTTCTAAATGGCATGCCGTCTGCCAGTTCCGCGTCTGCGGGCGCCGCTTCAACCCACACATCCGCTCCGGCATGCCGACCCGGGAAATCCTGAAGCAAATAGAAGGTTCGCGTCAAAACGTGATCGGAAGGAACCGGTTCCAGCGGCGGGATATCAAGCGGGCGCGCAAGTTGCTGAAGCTTGCGCCCCAACACGCTCGTCGTCCCAAGGCCCGCGACATTGGCATCGCGGGTATCAAACAGGATCATCCCACCGGATCGGAGATACCGGTTGAGCTTGGCATAAGCCTCCGAGGACGGCAGCGGCTGGTCTTCGGTCACGGGCCAATAAAGAAACGGGAAAAACGACAACTCATCCATTTCCAGATCGACCGCGACCGGCTCCGCGGGCTCAATGCTCGTGCGACGGAACAGGACCTCAGACAGCCCACGCAACCCGGCATCCGCCACGCGGTCCACCTGTGCGTCGCCCGTGATGACATGCGCAAGAAGCACCTCGTTTGTGGCCGCAACGGCAAAGCGCTCTTGGGTTTGCGCCTGTACTTCGGGCGCAGCAACAAATGTCGCCGCGAGCAGGCCAACCGCGGCCCGACGGGCGAACCCACTCAAACGGCCGCCCAACCACAGCGATGCGACAACGTCGATCAAAAGTGCAATGATCGCAGCGTTCAGGAACCAGCTTTTCAGCGATTGTTCTTCCACGCCTTGCATCCCTTCTACTGGCACGTTTGCGGGCCATTGGGCGGCTAAAAATGCTGTTTCGGGCCCAACAACGTTGATCGCGATGCGGCGTTCTTCTCCAGCATAAAGGCCCGGACGCAACTCTGGTCCAACGGCGGCCTCAGCTAGCGTTTCGCCGGGAACCCCAGTCTGAAGCCCAGCATCCTCTACGGTCCCAAAAGCATCCAACACCTCGTCCGGCAACCAAACCGTCCCCGTCAGGTCCTCGACCGACGGCAGGGCGCTGCGCGATGAGATTGCCAGTCGATCCAGCATCTGCACGTAAAGAACCGACAATGGCAGGCTGGCCCATTCCGCATTTGCGGTCACATGGAACAAGACGATCTGCCCGGCGCCCTCACGTTTGCGCGTCACAAGCGGGGTCCCATCAGACAAGGATGCAATCGTGCGTTCCGAGAGTGTCGGATCAGGTTGCGCCATCACTTGCGCGGTCACGGTCACCTCTTCGGGAACCGTCAGGCCGAAAAACGGGCTATCTGCACCAAACGGGCGCAGTGCTTTGGGCTCTCCCCAACTCATCGCGCCACCAACGCTGCGACCACCTGCGCGCAACCTAACGGGCAAAAGCGGATCCTGCTCGGTTCTGCTGATATCACTTGCCGCCAGCCGAGGACCCGCAAATCGTACAAGCAGACCACCATTCTGCACCCATTCGAGCAACGCATCCGCCTCGGACTCGACCGATGCGACATCTGCCAGGACGATCACATCCGGGTTCGCCAAAAGAACATCGCTCAGCGTCCCGTCGATCAGATCAGCACTCTCGGTCAGGGCCTGCTCAAGGTAATGCGTGGGCGTCAACAGCGCGAGCCCTTCGCGGTCATCAGTGGCCGAGATCAGAGCCACTTCGCGCCGGCGCAGTGCATCATCCGTCAGGCTTACCGCCGCCGCTGAGCGCAAGCCGGCAATCTCAAACCGGGTCACCCGGTTGCGCAATTCGGGTGGCAGAGCGATTTCAACTTCCGACGTGGTTTCAGATGGCGCGAACACCATGCGGGCCGTACTCAACGTGCGCGGGATCCCCGCGGGATCCAGGCCATGGGCATTGACGGTCATGTCGTACGGCAATCCCGCCGCCAACCGGAACGCTGACACCCGAATTACACCGTCCTCAAACACGGCAGGCCGCAAACCGATGATAGGCTGACCCGTTTCAAACACGCGAACAGCACCGCGCGCTTCCAAAGCCGACAAAAGATCGTCGCGCCATGGCCATGCGACGCCGTCTGAGACCCAAGCGGTCTCAAACGATCCGTCCAATGTCCCGGCCCAGGCATTAACGTCGTCTTGCGTTGGACCAAAAGGCTCCGGCTCCAGCGCGGCCAGACGTTGGCGCGTCTGTGCGGCAGCTTGGAAGGTCACGCCATCAGGCGGCAAATCTGTAAGAACAACAACGCTGGCTGTACGCCCAGCTCGCCCCGCCTCGGCCAGAAGACCGTCGACACGATCGACGCGGCGGCTCCAATCACGCGCATCCGCCCATGTGCCATCCATCACGACCAAAAGCGGATCACTCGACGCGACCTCATCATCCGCATTCAGGACCGGACCGGCAAAAGCGATGATCAACGCTGCTATGGCCAGCATCCGCAAAAGCAAAAGCCACCACGGCGTCTTGTCCGCCTCGTTCTCTTCGTCCTCAAGTCCGAGGAGCAACACCACGCCCGGAAACCGTCGCCGGATCGGCGCGGGCGGCACAGCGCGCAGGAGAAACCAAAGCACCGGCAGCGCCAGAAGACCCAGCAACAATGCTGGTGCGGTAAACGCTATGGGACCGATCGCGAACATCAGTGATCGTGCTCCAATGCGCCATAAAGCCATAGCAGCGCGGACTGATCCGACGCATCAGTGCGGTGGACACTGTATTGCCAGCCCGTGGCGCGTGCGAGATCAGACAGGGCCGCTTTGCGTTCCGCGAGACGTTCAAGATATCGGTCGCGCAGATCGCCCGCCTTTTGCGTCTCATGGCGGAGACCGCCGCCCATCGATTCAAAAATCGTGCGCCCGTCAAAGGGAAATGCCTCTTCCTGCGGGTCGAGCACCTGAAGGAGAACGCCCTTTACCCCACGATCGGCCGCTTCAGTCAGGGCCGCCGATATTGGCTCGATGTCGCCTAGAAAGTCCGACAAGAACACCGCACGACCATGCGCCAAAAGCCCTCGCAGGTCTGGCGCGCCATAGTCATCGTCTTCGGTCTCAAAGCCCAGCGTCTCTGCCATGCGGATCAGTTGCAGCTCTCCACTGCGCGGCTGGGTCCCCATCCGCGCAAGACCCACGCGCTCACCACCGCGGATCAAAAGAACCGAAGCCGCCAAGGCAAGGATCGCCGCGCGGCGCGCTTTGCTGTCGCGGTTCTTGTCCGACGAAAAGCTCATGGAATGGGCGTGGTCGACCCAGAACATGACGCTTTGGGCGGCTTGCCACTCCTTCTCGCGCACAAAATGCGCATCAGACCGGCCCGAGCGGCGCCAATCGATATTGCGCGCCTCATCGCCGATCTGCACGGGGCGATACTGCCAGAATTCATCCCCAATCCCGGACCGACGCCGTCCATGCGCACCCAAAAGCACGGTCATGGCCAAATGCTCCGCTGCCGCCAACAGAGGCGGTAAAGGCGCGGCAAGCTCTTCGGCGTTGCGTCTTAGTCCGGGGAATGCGTTCACGCCGCAGCCTCGATGCGCGTAACGCTTTGCGTGACTTCAGCGATCACAGAAGACAGATCAACCCCACGAGCCCGCGAGGCAAAGGTCAAAGCCATCCGGTGGCTCAGCACAGGGCTGGCCATATCGACGACGTCTTCCACAGACGGCGCAAGGCGCCCATCCAAAAGAGCAGATGCGCGCGCCGTGAGCATGAGTGATTGCGCAGCACGCGGGCCCGGACCCCAACCGACAGTGTCTTTGACAATCTGCGGTGCGGTTTCGTCATCCGGGCGGCAGGCGCGCACAAGGTTCAGGATCGCCTCCATAACCCCCTCGCCCACTGGCATCCGGCGCACGAGGGTCTGTGATGCGATCAACTCCTCGGGCGAGAACACCTGATGCGCCTCGGCGTCTTCGACCCCGGTGGTGGCCAGCAGGATGTCGCGCTCGGTCTCGCGCGTTGGATAGGGCACGTCGATCTGCACAAGGAAGCGGTCAAGCTGCGCTTCGGGCAGTGGATAGGTGCCCTCTTGCTCGATCGGGTTTTGCGTGGCGAGCACGTGGAACGGCGCGGCCAACGCATGGGGCTGACCCGCAACGGTCACCGATTTCTCCTGCATCGCCTGAAGAAGCGCCGACTGCGTCCGTGGGCTGGCACGGTTGATCTCATCGGCCAGAAGAAGCTGGGTAAACACCGGACCTTCGATGAACCGAAAACTCCGCGTGCCGTCATCGGCTGTTTCCAACACTTCTGATCCCAGAATGTCGGCGGGCATAAGGTCAGGTGTGAACTGGACCCGCGCGCCGTCCAACCCGAGGACGGTCGAAAGGGTATCCACGAGCCGTGTCTTTCCCAAGCCCGGCAGACCAATTAAAAGGCCGTGGCCTCCGCACAGGATCGATGACAACACAAGATCGACCACGCGCTCCTGTCCGATAAAGCGGCGCGAGATGCTTTGACGCGCTTCAGCGAGCTTTCCGCCCAGCGCTTCGATCTCAGCGACGAGGTCCTGCGCGTCGTCCATGACAATCCTCCGATGCCCGATATATGTATGGTGTCAGTAAAACGAAGTATGGCGATGGCCACAAATGGCAAAACCTCAATCTGGACAAAAGACCGTTACTCCAAGCGCGGATGGCCTCGCAAAAAGCGCTGCTGCCGCTTCCAAAGGCGGATTGCCGCCGGTTCACCTGTGGAATCCGCCCCATTGCGGAGATCTGGACATGCGGATCGCGCGGGACGGGACGTGGTTTTATGATGGTACGCCCATAGGACGGGAGCGACTGGTGCGGTTGTTCTCGACGATTCTCCGCAAAGATGGCGATGTCTATGTCCTTGTCACCCCGGTCGAGAAGGTCGGGATCACGGTTGAAGACGTGCCGTTTGTTGCCATCGACTTCACTGCTGAAGGCGACGGCGAAGATCAGGTGCTGACCTTCCACACGAATGTCGGGGATGATGCGGCGGCAAGTGCCGAAAACCCGATCCGAGTTGAGCGCGACACAGATGGCGAACCGACGCCCTATGTGTTGGTGCGCGCGGCACTTGAAGCGCGGATCGACCGCAAGAGCTTCTACCGGATGGTCGATCTCGGAACGCATAAGGACGGCTGGTTCGGTGTGTGGTCGGGCGGCAGCTTCTTTCCAATCATACCGTCGGCCGAGCTTGAATGATGGTTTCCCGCATAGCGGCCAACCTGAATTTCCTGTTCACCGACGTGCCTCTGCTCGACCGAATTGGAGCAGCGGCGAACGCTGGGTTTGATGGTGTTGAGATACTCTTTCCGTATGACACAGACCCATCGGCCATAAGACGCGCTTGTGATACGGCGGGGGTCGCGCTGGTCTTGTTCAACGGCCCAGTCCCGGACTGGGAGAACGGAGGGCGTGGTCTTGCGGCGCTTCCGGCCGCGGAAGACGAATTTCGCGAGGGTCTGACCCGCGCATTCGATTTCGCGTCCACCGCTGGCGCGCCTGCAATGCATCTGATGTCGGGTAACGCCACTGGCGATGCGGCACGCAAGACCTTGATCGCGAACCTGCGTTATGCCGCAGAAATCGCACCACCGGGTCTCACATTGACGATCGAACCCATCAATTCTCACGATATGCCCGGGTATTTCCTGAATGACTTCGACCTGGCTTGCGACATCCTTGATCAAGTGAATGCGCCCAATGTCGCGCTGCAATTCGACGCTTATCATGCGCAACGCATCACCGGCGATACGCTCGCCGCTTGGGAGCGTTATGGATCGCGCGCGGCGCACATTCAGGTTGCAGATTATCCGGGCCGCCATGAACCGGGCACCGGCAACATTCCCTACAACGCGCTTTTCTCCCGCATCACCGCAGTCGGCTATGATGGTGCGATTAGTGGAGAATATCACCCCCGGAATACAAGCGCCCAAAGTGTCAGTTGGATTGACATGTTGCGGCACGATGAAAGGACCATCGCATGACCAAACCTCTCGCCGTCATCGTCGGGGCCGGCTCGGGCCTCTCAGCGTCTGTCGCCCGCGCGCTGGCACCAGATTATGACCTGCTGCTCACCGCCCGTACCGGGGCACGCATGGCCGACGTTGCAGAAGAGACGGGGGCGGACACCATTCAAATGGACGCCTCCGACGCCGAAGGCGTGGCGGAGTTGTTCGCGGGTCTCGCCCAAACACCTCGCGTTGTAATGTACAATCCTTCGGCGCGCGTGCGCGGCCCTCTCACCGAACTCGACCCCGCCGAGGTGCGCCACGCGATTGACGTCACAGCGTTTGGTGCGTTCCTCGTGGGACAAGCTGCCGCCAAAAGAATGCTAGATGCCGACCCAGACGCGAGCGGCAAGCGCGGAACGATCCTGTTCACGGGTGCCAGCGCGGGCGTCAAAGGCTTCCCGCAATCCGCACCCTTCGCGATGGGCAAATTTGCCCAGCGCGGGCTTGCCCAGTCGATGTCCCGTGAACTCCACCCGCAGGGGATACACGTCGCGTGGGTCAATATCGACGGTGGCATCCGCAACGAGGCCCGGCCCGAGCGCGTGGATGCTCCGGGCGAGGACCGTATGCTCGACCCTGACGCCATCGCTCAAACCTATCTCCATCTGATCAATCAACATCGCTCAGCCTGGTCCGAGGAAGTCGCGGTAAGACCTTGGGTCGAACGGTTCTGAAACATCCTGACAGAACGCTGTCAGGAGGGGTGTGCGAAACAGTGGCTCTCAACCTTTGAACGGAGCCCAGATATGTCCCATACTCCTGCCAATTCAGTCGTCTGGATGGAATTGCCCGTGACCGATCTCGACCGGTCCATTGCCTTTTACAGCACCGTATTCGGTTATGCGCTCGCGCTCGACGAAACGGGTCCAAATCCCATTGCCATGTTCCCGGCAGATGCCGCAGGCGTCGCCGGGCATCTTTACCCCGGAACGCCACCCACGCGCGGGACAGGGCCGACCATCCACCTCATTGTCCCCGACAGCCTCGAAGACGCCTCTGCTCGCGTCGAAAAGGCGGGCGGCACCATAAAAAGCCCGGCGATCCCGCTGCCAGATGGACGCTTCGCTTATGCCGAAGATCTTGATGGCAACTCCATCGGGCTTTTTGAACGAAAGGCCGCCTGACACGATGCGCCGCGCCGACCGCCTTTTTCAGATGGTGCAACTCCTCAGGGGCGGTCGGTTGGTCACAGCGCGACAAATGGCGAACCGGCTCGAGGTCTCCGAGCGCACGATTTACCGCGATGTCGCCGACCTGATCGGCTCTGGTGTGCCCATCGAGGGCGAGGCAGGTGTCGGATATGTCATGCGGGCTGGCTATGACATGCCACCCCTGATGTTCACGCGAGACGAGATCGTCGCACTGACAGCGGGTGCGCGTATGATGCGCGCCTGGGGCGGGCTGGACATGGCCCGCGCCGCAGAAGAGGCCCTTATCAAAATCGAAGCTGTCTTGCCCGAGGCAGAGCGCGAGCGTGCTGGCGCGGTGGAAGTCTATGCTTCCGATCCCGGACGAATAGACGAAGCAACGCGCAGAAAGCTCGACGCATTGGAAAAGGCATCCCATACACGAACACGGTTAAAGCTCGACTATGTCGATGCAGATGGTGCGACGACGTCACGCCCCGTCCGCCCCTTATGCCTGTGGTTCTGGGGCAGCGTCTGGACGCTCGTCGCATGGTGCGAAATGCGCGACGATTTCCGCATGTTCCGGGTGGACCGGATCACAGGCTATGACGAAGAGGGAACGTTCCGGCACGAGCGCGGCAAGCGCTTGACGGATTTTTACCACCAAGAAGCGTCTGCGCGCCCAACGCTATCCAGCCGATAACGGGGCGCAGAGGACACCGGTCCGTTGCGCAACATCATCCAGAATGCCGCGACAGCGCGCCATCTCCGATTTTTTGCTGATCATCGCGGGCGCCAAAGACGCCATGCGGCGATACATCGGATACCAGCGGTCGAAATCCAGACCACAGCGCAGGATCACCGACATCGGCAAAACATCGATCAGGACAAGCGTGTTGTAATAGGCCTGCATCACACCGCCGATGTGAAAAATATGTCGTCCATGCGCCATCATCTGATTGTGATCGATCACGTAGAGCGGCACATCCCGAAGTTGCCTTCGATACAGGAGGTGGGTCAGAAAGTACGCGCTTACCGTGCTGAGAAAGTGGATGCTCGCGCGCGTCGAGATCGTCAAGATCGTCCCGTGTTCTGACAGGATCGGTACCTGAGGCCTGTTATTCCGCAGAACATGCCCCGTACAATTGATGATCATGGTTCCCGCTGGCACAGGGATGCGCGACCCACCACGAAGCACCAACTCTGGCCCGTCGGGCCCATCAGCAACATCTTCAAGATAGTCATAGTGGATGGCCGACAATCCATCTTCAATGCGCGCGCATTCGTCCTTTGACAAAAGACCAAACAGAAACTGTTGTGCCTCAGGCGTCGGACTGATTGCGTAGGTACGTTTGAAGTATTCGTTCACGTCGCTCTCGTTGGTTCCGTCAAACCTCTGCGACAAGTCACGAAACGCTTGAAAGATCGTACTGCCGCTCCAATACCGACTGGCGCCTTCGGGAAAGAACTGATCGCGCGAGGCAAAGAACGTTCCCTTGCCGCACAGCAACGTGATCTCGCGGTCCGGGTTCTCCTCCAATATGGCAAGGATGGTATCCATCCCGGTTTTCCCGCCGCCGACAACAACTGCATGCGCGTCTTTGTTGCGCGACAGATCGTGCCGCAACCCTATGGGCGTGGTCGACAAAACGGACGTGCTCGTCACGCTCAGGGGCGCGGATTGCGGGACATCAATACCGATCGCATCAATCACTTGCTTAGTGCGGATTGTTTGGGACTTCCCGGTGGCCACGTCTCGATAAGTCACCAACGCGACGGCCGCCCCACCCTCAAGTACCTCTTGGGTACCTACGACCTCAGCGCCGTAGATTTCGTCGATGTCCAGCTTGCCTTTGATGTCGCCAAGGCACTGACCAAGGTGTTCGCGGACCTCTCCGCGCTTGGCGAGATAGCTGGACGGCTTGGACCAGTCCCAGGGCCTGTTCCCGGTCGTGAACATCGGGTGCGGTTGGTGGAGACGCACATAGTCGTACGTATCATTCCACATGCCGCCGCATCGCGCACGGCGATCAATAAGCGCGACACGCGCGCCCTTGGGCAAATATTCGGTCGCCACATAAAGCGCGTTCAGCCCGGCAATTCCGGCGCCAATCACACAAAGATCATATTGGATTTCGCTATCTGCCCGGGCCAAAGGCTCGGGCTGGGCTTGGGTATCAAACATTCGGGTCCCTCTGGGATAATGGCGCGAGTATAGTTACCGCACACCGTTCTCGCCAGTCTTCAATGAAATGACCCAGCCGGTTTGCGAAACCGCTTGCCTCTAACGACGGAATGGGCTGGGACGCAGTCCGTTTTGAAGGCTCTCCACCACGTCCGCGATCCGCTTTTCGCGCGTTGGCGGTGTCTTGGCTGTCTTGATCCACTCAAGTGTCCCTCGTTTGACGGAACGCGGATAAGCGTCCCACGCATCGACAAGATTACCGAGTGCCGCTTCCAAATCAGCGGGGCGTTCAAGGCGTTCCACGTCGTCAAGAAACTCCCACATCCCGTTGGATTTGGCGATCTCGATCAACGCTTCTCCTGCGGGGGTCATGGCGCCCGCCGCGCGCGCCTCGTCTACCTTGGCCTTGTTGACCGCAGACCATGCCGACTTCGGATTGCGCGGGCTGATGCGATAACTCGACCGGTCTGCATCCACGCCCCGCGTCACGCTATCCACCCAGCCCCAGCACAAAAGCTCGGTCACGACCTCACCAAATTCGATGTAACGAGGCGTGTGTTTCTTCCAGATGACCAACCAGACAGTGTCGGACGTCGCATGGCTCTCAGTCAGCCAAGCACGCAGTTCGGCCCGCGATTTAACCTCGACCTGAGGTGCCTCAGCCACCTTGTGCCTCGCGCCATGCCGCCAGCGCCTTTTTTTTCGGCGCCATCTCTTCCCATGTTCGGCGCAATCGCGCCTCGGCCCAGCCCGGGTCAATCCGCCCAGCCGCGACAAGGATTAGGTTATGCGCCTCATAGTGCTTGTGAAACGGGAACGTCTCGGGGTCGGCTTCGCGCAGCATCTCGCGCTCTTCCTTCGGGCATTTGAACATCGCCGCGTCCACGTAGGGGCTCCACCACGTCCAGAGCTTTCCATGCGCCTTGAGCGCCGGGTTCCCCCAACTCGTTGCCTCGGTCACATGAGGCAATTCAAGAGCCAAGGCAAACGCCTTCAGATCGTCCCATGTGTTGATCATTTCCGTTTGCCTACTCAGGTTACGGATTTTCAAAGAGATGGTCGTCTAAGGTGTACACAAGCAACGCCTTCGCCACCCTTCGGCCTTTGACAATCGGCGTCTCGACAAGGTTGTGGCCACCCCAACTCTTTGAAAAGAATTTTAGTGTTTTATGTTCTTTGGAGTTCGCCAGCTCCGCGAAATCTCGTGCTAGTTGTTCTGCCTCCGCTTTAGAAACGTAGATACTTACTGTTTCCACTCCGTCTTCAGAATCTGCGAGTTCCACCGAAAACAAATCAAGTCTCCCTTACCGGTCACGCCTCTGTTCGCTCCACCAAACAAACAGCCCGCTTCCAACGATGATCAGGCTGCCTACAACGGTCAACAGGTCCAGCTGATCACCGAACAGCGCCATGCCGAAAGCCACGCCAAATACCAGGCGCGTGTATCGAAACGGCGCGACAACACCCACATCACCGATGCGCATCGCCGCCGTGATCGTGACCTGCGCGCTCGTGCCGAACACCGCAAGCGCCAACAGAATCAAAAAAGTGCGCCCGTCCAACGGCGGTGGGGGATGGCCCTGAACCAGCGACAGCCCTACTCCCAAAGCGACAAACACAAGCGCGCCCCATGCGCTGAGTTGAAACGTCGTGACGCTTTTGGGTGCAGCGCGGCTGGCCAAATCGCGGGTGGCAAAACCAATTGCCGCCAAAACGGACACAACAGCGCCCAGTTCAAAGCCCTGCGCACCGGGTTGTACGATCAGCAATGCCCCGCAAAACCCCGTCAACAGAGCAACCCATTGGGAAAGCGTTGCCCTCTCCCGCAAGAAAACAACCGCGCCCAGCGTGATCATCAAGGGCAGCGTCTGCATGATCACGGTCACCAATGTCAGAGACACCAGCGACAGCGAGAGGATGATCAGGAACGCGCCCCCGGCATCCCCGACCGACCGCAGCAGCACGATCGGCATAAGCGCCTCTCGACTAAAGAGCGGTTTTCCCGACCGCAGGATCGGCCCGATGCACCCTAAAAATATGGCCAACCCCAACATCGCCGACACCCATGTGGGATGCGTGAACGTTCCGGCATATTTCACAAGGCTGTCTAGGGTCACGACGAGGGCCATGCCGAGCGTCAACAACGCGATACCTTTGAGGTTGTCGGCCCGGCGCGATGACCCGGCGCTTGCGTCCACCATCAATGCGCCTCAGCCCAGTTCGCACCTTGTCCAGCGTCCACGACCAGCGGAACGTCCAGATGAACCGCCGGGGCGCAAGCCCCCTCCATCACGTCGCGCGCAATGCCGATCAGGGGGTCGACCGCGTCCTCTGCAACTTCGAACAGCAGTTCGTCATGCACCTGCAACAGCATCTTGGCGGGTTGATCGGCAATCGCTTGAGGCATGCGGATCATGGCACGGCGTATGACATCCGCCGCTGTCCCTTGGATCGGCGCATTGATCGCGGCACGCCGCGCGAACCCTGCATGCGGCCCTTTTGCGTTAATCTCCGGCGTGTTGATTTTCCGTCCGAACAGCGTCTGCACATACCCATGTTCTTTGGCAAAGGCGACCGTGTCATCCATATAGGTGCGAATACCCGGGAAACGTTCGAAATAGCGGTCAATAAACTCCTGCGCTTCGGCCCGCGGAATGCGTAAGTTGCGCGCCAGACCAAAGCCGGAAATGCCGTAGATGACCCCAAAGTTGATCGCCTTGGCCTGCCGCCGTACGTCGGGCGTCATCTCGTCCAGCGGCACACCAAACATTTCTGACGCTGTGGCGGCGTGAATATCCTGCCCTTCGCGGAACGCCTGCTTCAGAGCGTCGATCCCAGCGATATCGGCCAGAATCCGAAGCTCGATCTGGCTATAGTCGAGACTGACCAGAACCTTGCCCGGCCCCGCGACAAACGCCTCGCGAATGCGCCGCCCCTCTTCGGTACGGATCGGGATGTTCTGCAAATTCGGATCGGTGGAGGCCAACCGCCCCGTATTCGCCCCCGCAATTGAATACGACGTATGGACCCGGCCCGTGTCAGGATTGATGTGATCCTGAAGCGCGTCCGTATAGGTCGACTTCAGCTTGGAGAGCTGCCGCCAGTCGATCACGCGGGCGGGCAGTTCATGCTCGGTCGCCAAATCCTCAAGTACATCCGCAGGGGTCGAATATTTGCCCGTCTTGCCCTTTTTCCCGCCCGGCAGCGCCATCTTGTCGAAAAGGATCTCACCAACTTGCGCGGGTGACCCGACATTAAAGGTCTCTCCCGCCAGTTCGTGGATTTCCGCCTCCAGCCCCGCCATCTTCTGGGCAAAGGCATTCGACATCCGGCTGAGCGTGTCACGGTCGACCGCAATCCCCGTCATCTCCATATCGGCAAGCACCGGGACCAACGGACGCTCGAGCGTTTCATAAACGGTCGTGACCTGCTTGCGGTGGAGGTTCGGTTTGAACGACTGCCAAAGCCGCAGGGTGATATCGGCATCTTCTGCGGCGTATTTGACCGCGTCCTCGACCTTTACTTTGTCAAAGGTGATCTGGCTCTTGCCCGTACCCAAAAGCGACTTGATCTCAATCGGCGCGTGCTCAAGATACCGCTCGCTCAGCAGATCCATCCCGTGCCCGTGGCTGCCCGCGTTCATTGCATAGGACATCAACATGGTGTCTTCGATGGGATGAACCCGGATGCCGTAGCGGGCCAGAATCTTGAAGTCGTACTTCATGTTCTGCCCAATTTTCAGAACCGAAGGGTCTTCAAGCAGCGGCTTGAGGATATCGAGCGCCTCGTTGAGGTCCATCTGCCCTTCGGCCAGCTCCTCTGATCCGAAAAGCCCCTCTCCTTCGGCAGATTTGTGCGTCAAAGGGACATAGGCTGCCTGCCCCGGCTCAACCGAAAGCGACACGCCTACCAACTCCGCGATCATCTCATTCAGGCCCGTCGTCTCGGTATCGACCGCAACCCACCCACGCGCATGGGCTTTGGCGACCCAAGCCTCAAGCGCCGCACGATCGCGCACCCATTCATAGGCGTCCGCATCGAACGGAACAGCGGGCAGGTCCTCAACGGCCTCCTCACGCTGTGGCTCTGCAATGACCGGGGCCTCCACACCCAGCGTGTCTGCCACGCGCTTGGTGAT
>JABSSC010000081.1 GCA_013214635.1 Paracoccaceae bacterium
CCACAAGCACCGGAATGCCCGAGGCCAACGCATCACCGATGATGTCGCGAAACCCGCCGCCACCGGCCTCTTGCTTGCCAAACTTGTTGACGATCAGCACATCCGCCCCGGCCTGCAACCGCGTGCCAACCTGCGCTACGGCGCGTTCCAGCCCGTCGGCATCCAACCGACATCCCCGCGCCCCCGGTCCTCGAGATTCCGAGATGCGAATCTCCGGCCCGTCCGGCAGCAATGTCAGGTCCATATCGCACGGCCCCTCGCCGCAATCGGTGTTGACTTGAACAGCCCCGCACGTCTTCACACCCCGCGTCGCCAACCGTTGGGACAGCCCATAGAGGAGCAGGTCCATATCGCCTTTGCCCGGCGCAATCGTGTAGGCGATGTGCATCTCTGCCATCCTTCTTTCAGGTCGTCACTGACCCAAAGTTTAGCGCGACATCTGGCCAATCAAAACCACGAAAGACGCCCTTGCGCTCACCGCTGGCTTGGATAGCTTCCGCCACCGGGCAAAAAGGAAGATCAGGCATGAATTTTGACGAACCGGTCGAGCGTCGCGAAACAAACTGTGCGAAATGGGATGGCGCGGGACGCTATGCGAGCGTGACCGAGGGTGATCTGCTGCCCATGTGGATTGCCGACACAGACTTTCGCGCCCCCGAAGGCGCGCGCAAGGCTCTGGCGGAAATGGCCGATCACGGCGCGCTTGGCTACATGGCCGGACTTGATGACATGCGCGCGTCGGTCGTGTGGTGGATGCAAAACCGCCATAACTGGACGATCCGTCCTGACGATATCCTGTGTGCCGGCGGGCTCGGCAATGGTATCGCGCTGGCCATTGATGCAATGACAGAACCCGGGGATGAGATCATGATCTTCACCCCCGTCTATCACGAGTTTCGCAATCGGATCGAAAATGTGGGCCGAGTCGCCGTCGAAGTGCAAATGCACGAAGTTGAAGGCCGCATGGTTCCAAACCTCGCCGCCGCTGCCGAGGCTGCAAGCGACCGCACGAAAATGCTGATCTTCTGCTCGCCCCACAACCCCGGCGGTCAAGTCTGGACGGCGCCAGAGCTTCAGGCGGTCGCGGATTTCTGCGTGGCGCAAGACATGCTGCTGATCTCGGACGAGATTCACCATGATCTGGTATTTCCCGGTGCGACCTTCACGCCCATGGCCAAAATGACGGGGATCGAAGACCGCTTGATCGTGCTGACCGCCCCGTCAAAGACGTTCAACATCGCGGGCCTTCGCCTCGGTCATATCATCATCCCGAACGACGCGTTGCGCGACAGGATGAACGCGACGATTGTCGCATACAGCGTCCAGCCAAACATGGCGGGCGTCATTGCCTGCACCGCCGTCTATTCGCCTGAGGGCGCAGCATGGGCCGACGCGCAGAACGCTTATCTTGATGAAAACCGCCGCATCTTTGATGCCGGGATGGATGCAATCCCCGGCGTGCGATCGATCCCGCTGGAATCGACCTTCCTGTCCTGGGTCGATTTCACGGGCACGGGCATGGACGACACAGAACTGCTTGAGCGGCTCAACATCCGCGCCAAGGTTGTCCCCCAACGCGGCGCAGGGTTCGGGCCGGGTGGATCGCAGCATATGCGGTTCAATATCGGAACCCAGCGCACCAACATCGAAGAAGCGGTGCGCCGCATTCAGGCGGCATTCTCGGATCTGCAGTAACGCTTAGTCTGACGTCAGCAACGCGACCGGTGCGTTCTCGTCACGCGAATAATCCAGTGGCGCATGATCAAGCGCGGCCGTAGCGCGCTTATACTCATACGTGATCTCGGCCCCCTCTTCTTCTGAGGCCACGATCAGGCATTGCGACACGTGACGGGAGCCGTCGTAGAGATCAACCAACCCGCGCAGGTTTGGCGCGTCTTCGCTATCAAGCGCAAATCCGCTTTCCCAGCTGCGCAGAATGGTAAACGTGTTGTCACCGACACGCACGCGCAGGCGGCTCTTGCGCTTAAGGTCTTTGCGGCGCGCTTGCTCAAGACCTTCGCGTACCTCTTTTGGCAGAAATTCAGACATCACAACCCTCCCCAGGGAGCCTTGGGGCATATACTGTGTTTAATTGGTTTTTGGTCAAGGAAAGCCTGACAACGCGCTGAAAACCGGGACATTTTTGCCATCACGCCCCCAGTGTTTCCAGTTTGGAAACGGTTGTTTCGTGCATCTACGCACATACTGACATGGTTTTGAACGGTTTTCTCACAGTTCTCCGCGCCCTATCTGTCAGCCAATAGTGAAAAGGATGTGACATGGGACAGCTCGTTGATGGCGTCTGGCAAGACACCGCACTTGTGACCAAAAGCAAGGATGGCAAGTTCGTCCGGCAAAATGCAAAGTTCCGCAATTGGATCACGCCAGACGGCGCGCCGGGTCCGTCGGGCGATGGTGGCTTTGCCGCGGAATCCGGGCGCTATCACCTCTACGTCTCTTACGCCTGCCCATGGGCACACCGCACACTGATCTTTCGCGCGCTTAAGGGGCTGGAGGATCACATCAGCGTCTCGGTCGTGCATCCAGACATGATGAATGACGGCTGGACTTTCGACACCGACTTTGACGGTGCGACGGGCGATACGCTCTTCGGTCTCCCCTTTGCGCGTGACATCTATACCCGCGCTGTCAGCGACTTAACCGGTCGTGTCACTGTGCCGATCCTTTGGGACAAAAAGCAGGGCACCATCGTGTCGAATGAATCGTCCGAGATCATTCGCATGTTGAATTCCGCCTTTGACAGTCTGACCGGGAACACCCTCGATTTTTGGCCCGAGGACATACGAGACGACATCGAAGAGGTGAACGAGCGCATCTATCACACCTTCAACAATGGCGTGTACAAAAGCGGCTTTGCGACCAGCCAAGAGGCCTATGACGAGGCCGTGGGCGAGCTTTTTGAGACGCTCGACTGGGTCGAGGATCGCCTGTCGCGCGGGCGGTATCTGCTGGGCGACCGCCTGACCGAAGCGGACTGGCGGCTGTTCCCGACACTCGTGCGCTTTGACCCGGTCTATCACCTGCACTTCAAGTGCAATCGCAGCCGGATCATCGACATGCCCAACACCTGGGCCTACACGCGTGAGCTCTATCAATGGCCGGGTGTGGCAGCGACCGTGAACTTTGATCACATCGTGCGCCATTACCATTACAGCCACGAAAGCATTAACCCGCACCGGATCATCCCGATCAATCCCGTCATCGACTGGATGGAGCCGCACGGTCGCGGCGGCTTGGTGGCGGTCAGCGCCTGATCAGTTCAGGCGACCGTAATGGTCGACAATCGCCGCAAGATCCTCGGGTGGCGTGCGTTCCTGCAAGAACGCGCGCGCGTTGGGGATGTGGTTAAAGAGCGACCCGTCGGAAAAGAAGTTGTCGCTTGAGATAAAGACGATCTTGGCGTCGGGTTGCCGATAGCTCGCATAATCCGCGACCGCGATGGCGCTTTGCCCCGGCAGCACAAGGTTCAGGATCAACACGTCCACAGGATCGCCCTGAAGCACGCCCACAGCCTCGTCCTGCGACGTCGCAACAGTCACATCGGCGCCCTGCCGTGCCAGATGCGCTTTCCACACATCGGCAAGGTCCGAATTTTTCTCAACGATCAAGACGCGCATCATTCCTCCGTGAACCGGCAAACCGGCACGCGGCACCCCACGGGTACCTGTATCGCGCCTCAAGTCTTAACGATGCGTTAAATCTGGGACCACAGGACGCGGTGTCGCGGTCACAATTCGGACAACGCGCGTGACAGGCTTGTTTCACCTGCCCTGCTTGTTAGGGTCAGCCCAGATTATGGGAGTTTTCATGCGTCTGATTTTAGCGGCCATTCTCGCCACCCTGCCCTCACTCGCTCCCGCCGCCATCGTGCAATGCGGCGGCGATTTCGGCCAGTTCACGCAAAACATGGCACGCGAAGCTGTGCGCCGTGGCGCCGATCCGGCGGCCGTAAATGCTTTCTTTTCAGGGGTTTCGCGGGATCCTAACGTCATCCGCGCCGATCGCAGCCAGGGCATTTTTCAGATGCCCTTCACCGATTTCGCGCGCCGCCTGATCAGCAACAATCGCGTCCAGAACGGCCAGCGCAACAGCCAGCGCTGGGACAACGTCTTTACCCGGATCGAGCGCGACTATGGCATCGACCGCGGTGTGATCCTCGCCTTCTGGGCGTTTGAAACCGATTACGGCGCGGTTCAGGGCGACTTTAACACCGTTAACGCCTTGATGACCTTGTCACACGATTGCCGCCGGCCCGAGCTTTTTCAGCCGCAGGTCTTGGCGGCGGTGGAGCTTTACGAACAGGGCGATCTCGACCCCCGCCGCACCACGGGCGCGTGGGCGGGCGAGATCGGGATGGTCCAAATGCTGCCCGCCGACATTCTCGAAAACGGGGTCGATGGCGACGGCGACGGGCAGGTACGTATCAAAACCTCGGCCCCTGACGCGCTGATGTCGGGGGGCAAGATGCTCAGTCATCTGGGCTGGCGTCCGAATGAGCCTTGGCTGGTCGAAATCACTGTGCCTTCGGGTCTGAATTGGGAAGAAACCGGTCTGGGCAAAACCAAACGGGTTTCCGACTGGGAACGTCTCGGTATACGTGCCCGCACGGGCAGCTTGCCCGCGCGGTCGCTTCAGGCCTCGGTCCTGTTACCACAGGGGCGCAACGGTCCGGCTTTCCTCGCTTATCCGAATTTCGACGTCTATTTCGAGTGGAACAAAAGCTTTGTCTATGTCACCACAGCCGCATATTTCGGGACCCGGCTTGAGGGTGCGCCTGTCTTTAACGCAGGCAATCCGACACCGGCACTGAGCGGCGATCAGATGAAGGTGCTCCAGCAAAAGCTCACGGCGCGCGGCCACGATGTAGGTGGCATCGACGGTATTCTGGGGGCCAAAACGCGGGCCGCAGTTCAGGCAGAACAAGCGCGGCTGGGCCTACCCGCCGATGCTTGGCCGACGACCGAGTTGCTCAACCGGTTATGATCCACGCTCCCACGGCGTAATCGAGCGCACCGGAAACCGTGTGCCATCGTCGATGATCAAAACCGTGCGCCCACCGCCGTCGACGAACATGTCGCAGCGGTCAAAGCCGTTCTCAAACGTCACGCAAACGGTGCTGCCATCGGTGGTGAATTGCCCCCGAAACGGCGGACCACCGGGTTCATAGACATATTCATACGCACCATCTGCGCCATAAAACGCGCGACTTCCGTCAAAGAATTCAATAACTTGCCCTGATAGCAGATCCGTCAACCCTTGGGTCGTGTATTCCACGTCGCCGTCGCGTTTGCCTTGCGCCAATGCTGTTGTGGCAAGGGCCAACGCCGCCAACACCCCAAACACTATCCGCATGCCCAAACCTTTCCTCATGTGGGCCGCAGGGACCCAAATTCAGCACGGCATCCAGAGCACTTGCACCACTGGTGCGGGGCATCTTTTCCCGATCTCACCGATCTCCGACGCCTGCGCCGACAGGGCCAAAAGCGCCAAAGCGCCCGCTGCTGCAAACCATTCGTTCATTGGTAACACTCATCAACTGCTTCTGTTGCGCACGTTGAATCACATTAAGGTTAACGAGAACCTGATGGCTTAGGCGACCATCGCCTCTGCTTTGCGCAGATCGACCGAGACCAGCTGACTGACCCCCTGTTCGCCCATGGTCACACCAAACAGGCGATCCATCCGGCTCATCGTCACGGCATGGTGCGTGATGATCAGGAACCGTGTGTCGGTGCGGCGGGTCATCTCATCCAAAAGATCACAGAACCGCGTGACGTTGGCATCGTCGAGCGGCGCATCGACCTCGTCGAGCACACAGATCGGTGCTGGGTTGGCCAGGAACACCGCAAAGATCAGGGCGAGCGCGGTCAGCGTCTGTTCGCCCCCCGACAACAACGACAGGGTCGACAGCTTCTTTCCCGGCGGCTGACACATGATCTCCAGCCCGGCCTCAAGCGGGTCGTCGCTTTCGACCAGCATCAGTTTGGCCTCGCCCCCGCCAAAGAGATGCGTGAACAGCATCGAGAAGTTGCCGTTCACCTGCTCGAACGCGGTCAGAAGCCGTTCGCGCCCCTCTTTATTCAGGCTCGCAATCCCTTTGCGCAGGGCCGAGATCGCTTCTTCCAAATCGGTTTTCTCCGCCACCAGCGCATCATGCTCGGTCTGCACCTCGGCGGCGTCTTCCTCAGCCCGCAGGTTCACGGCCCCCAGCGCATCGCGCTGCCGGCGCAACCGCGCCGCATCCGCGTCGAGACTTTCGGCAGAGGGCAGTTTCTCCGGGTCCGCCTCAAGCGTCTCAAGCAACGCCTCAGGCGCGCATTCCTGCTCTTCCCGGATGCGTTCTGCCGCCGCCACAACCAGTTCCCGCGCCGCTTGCGCCCGTGCCTCGGATGCCGCGCGCGCCTCGCGCACTTCACCGGCGTGCCGTTCGGCGGCGCGTTCCGCGTCCACCGCCTCTCGCGCGCGGGTCTCACCCTCGGCCAGCTTGTCGCTTGCGACCTTCACCCGGCTTTCCGCCCCGTCGATCTGACCTTTCAGCGCCTCTTGCTCGCCCGCGATCCGATCCGGCGCGCCTTTGGCTTTGGCCAGATCACGCTCGGTCGCCGCGCGCCGCTCTTCCATCTCGGACAGCCGGGTTCCGGCGGTCGACAGGCGGTCGCTCCACGTGGTCTTGTCTTTCTCAATCGCGGCAAGTCGTTTCGCCCGCGCCTCGATTTCACGGCGCAATTCGTCCTGCGCGGACCGACGCGCGACCATGGTCATCCGCGCCGCTTCAACCGTCACTTTCAGGTCTTCGGCCACCCCGCGCTGCGCGTCGAGATCTTCGAGCCCCGCCTGCGCCTCTTGCGCCTCGCGCAACCTGGCTGCGGCGAGCTGAGCCTCTTCTGTCAGGCGCGTCACCGCGAGCGTCGCGGTTTCGCGTTTGCCCAACAGGATGTTTTTGTCCGCCTCCGCCCGGCTCAGCGCGCGATTGGCCTCCGCCAGACGCTGATCGGCCACGCGACGTGCATCGCGCGCCGCGCGATCGGCTTCAGTCAACTCGGTCAGTTGCGACTTGAGATGCGCATGCGCCTGTTCGGCCCCGGCAGCCCGGTTCGTCGCCTCTTCGAGGTCCTGCTTAAGCTCTTCCAGCCGGTTAAGCTGCTGCAGCTTCAGCGCGGTCGCAGATGGTGCGTCCTCGGCCACTGTACGGAACCCGTCCCAGCGCCAGAGGTCACCTTCGACACTTACCAACCGCTGCCCTGTCAAAAGCGCGGCTTGCAAGCGCGGCCCCTCGGCCCGGTCCACAACACCCACCTGTGACAACCGGCGGGTCAAAACGCTGTCTTCCTTGACAAAGTCTGACAACGGCACCGTGCCCGGCGGCAGCGTTTGCGGTGATGGGTACTGACCCAGAGGCGCCCACCCAGTCCCCTGCCCGTCTTTGAGCACCGGGGCACGCAAATCATCAGCCAGCGCCGCGCCCAACGCCATCTCATAGCCCGGCACGACCTTGAGGATATCGAGGATCTGACTTCCCTCGGACGTGTCCCGCTGTACGAGACGGGCCAGAGCAGAAGCTTCGGCCCTGAGCGCGTTGCACTCGCCATTGGCCTCGGACGCCTGCGCGCGCGCTTCCGCTTCCTTGGCCTGCGCCGTACCGCGCGCCTCATCCGCCGCAACCAGAGCGGTCTCAGCGGCCTGCGCCTGTGTTTCGGCCTCGTCCCGCTGCGCCGTTGCGCCCGAAAGCGTGGAATCTGAGACCTCAAGATCGCGCGCCGCGCTGTCAGCGGTCGTGCGCGCCTCGGTCTCTTCCCGGCGGCACCGCTCCAACGTTTTTTCTGCGTCTTCGATCAGCCGCTGCGCCGAATGATGCCGTGCCGACAGCCGCGCCACGTCTTCGGTGACGCGCGACAAATCCGCCTCGCGTTCCTCCAGAACCTGCGCGGCTTCATGGGCCGATGCTTCGGCCTGCGACAGCGCGTCGTCCTGCCCTTCGGCCTCGGCCTCCAACTCCGCCGCCTCGGTCGTCAGGCCAAAGAGCGTGGCTTCTGCATCCTGATTGAGCGAGCCTTCGCGATCGATGTCGCGAACAAGCTGCGCCATGCGCGCTTCCATCGCCTCAATCGAGCGCATCGCGCGTTCGGCGTCCTTGGTCAGCGTGTCACGCTGCACCGTCAGGCGCTGCAAGACCGCTGCGGCAATGGCGTGCTCTTCGCGCAAAGGCGGCAGCGCCTCATCCGCCGCTTCACGTGCGCCGACCGCATCGCGCGCGCCGCGTTCGGCCTCGGCCGTGCGCGTCAGGTCCGCGCGCAGCGCCTCTTCTGCCGCCGCGCGTGCCAAATCAGCTTCACGCCACCGCATGTATAGAAGCAGCCCTTCGGTCCGGCGCAACTGTCCGCCAATCTCGCGATACCGCGCGGCCTGCCGCGCCTGACGCGCCAGTTGCGACAGCTGCGCGGCAAGCTGTTCGATCACGTCATCAACGCGGGCAAGATTGGTCTCCGCCCCGTTCAGCTTAAGTTCGGCCTCGTGCCGCCGCTGATACAGCCCCGAAATCCCCGCCGCTTCTTCCAGAATGCGTCGGCGCGCCTTGGGTTTCGCGTTGATCAGTTCCGAGATCTGCCCCTGTCGGACCAGCGCCGGCGAATGTGCCCCGGTGGAGGCATCGGCAAACAGCATCTGCACGTCACGGGCGCGGACATCCTTGGTATTGGCCTTATAGGCAGATCCCGCGTCTCGTGTGATCCGGCGCACAATCTCAAGCGCGTCGGTGTCGTTGAACCCCGACGGCGCCAACCGGTCGGAATTGTCGATATGAAGCGACACTTCGGCAAAGTTGCGCGCGGGCCGTGAGGCGGCCCCGGCAAAGATCACATCCTCCATGCCCCCGCCGCGCATCGCCGTGGGGCGGTTTTCGCCCATCACCCAGCGCAACGCCTCAAGCAAGTTCGACTTACCGCAGCCATTGGGACCGACCACGCCCGTCAACCCGTCCGCGATCACAAGATCGGTCGGGTCCACGAAGCTTTTAAAGCCGTTCAGCCTGAGCCGGGTAAAGCGCAACGAAATAAGGGCCTGCGTGATTCTTTGTTTGGATAAGTGTCCCGCCGGGAGGCGCGTGAGTCAATCAAACCCTACAGGATGTGGATAAATCGACGGCAACACGCACAAAATGTCGTTGGCATCCGAGGTTTGGTGCAGATTTGGGGGCGCTGCCCCCGCGCCCCTGACGGGCCGCTCCCCCGGAGGTATTTGGGGACCAATGAAGTTGGGGTTGCCTTCGCAGGGGCACCGCCCCATCTGTCGCCTTGGCATCAAGGTATTAGAAAGGCGCGACATGCTTCTGGGACTGTGCGGATCGCTTCGGCAAAACTCCGTCAATGCGAAACTCATGCGCGAAGCGGCGCGGATCTATGGCGGGCCGTTTGAAGAGGGCAATTTGCGCTTGCCGCTGTATGACGGCGATCTTGAGGATCAGGGCATCCCGGAAGAGGTGACGGCGCTGGCGGATCAGATCAGGGCTGCGGACGCGGTGCTGGTACTGTCGCCCGAATACAATCAGTCGTTCTCCGGCGTCATCAAGAACGCGCTCGATTGGGTGAGCCGGGTCGAGGGCAGCCCGTGGCGCGACAAGCCCGTGGCCCTTTTGTCCGCAGCAGCCGGTCGCACCGGGGGCGCGCGGGCGAATTATGCGCTCAGGCTCGCGATGATGCCGTTTCGTGCCCGGGTGCTTCCGGGGCCGGACGTCCTGGTCGCGGGCGCGGCGAAGGAGTTTGACGAGGAAGGTGCCTTGACCAACGAGCGCTACGTCAAGACGCTCACCGATTTGATGACGGACCTCAAAGCGGAAGTGTCACGGGGCGAAGCGGAACTCTGACGGGATCCGGTCCGGTCCGCCCAGCACAAGATCGGCCATCACGGACGCGATGCCCGGTGCCATGCCGAACCCGATCTTGAAGCCACCATTGGCCACGTAATGACCGGAGCGATCCGGCCACGCCCCGAGGATCGGCGCGCGGCTGATCGCGCGGGGTCGGACACCGGCCCAGCGCTTGCTTTCCGGCGCGTCGGTCAACTGCGGCGCGCCTGCCCGGGCACGGGCAATCAAGTCATCGGTTTGGGTATCGGTCCCGGCGGGATCCTCAAACTCCCGCTCTGACGTCGATCCAATCGCGACCGTCCCGTCGCCGTGGGGCACGATATGAAGGCCTTGAACAAAAAGCTGAGGGGCGTCTGGGGCGGCATAGGTCAGCGTGGCTGATTGCCCTTTGACGCCATTACCGACCGGACGCCCGAAAATCTCGGACATCTCAAGCAATCCGCGCCAGCCTGTGGCCCAGATCACCTGACCTTCATCATCGCCTTCGGTCGCGATCTCTCCACCACGCGCGACAATGGCCTTGGCCAGTGCTGCACAGGCCTGCGCCGGGTGTAGTCGGGCGGACAACGTGTCAAACACTACCAGACCGGTGGGGGATACGGGCGACCACGCCGCGATCTGATCCACCGGGTGGACCTCCCACGTCGCGTGATCCCTCCAATGGGTCTTGGCGGTCTCGGCGCGCGCACGTGCGAGTTCCACAGCGCGATCGTCGAGCAGAGGTTGCACCCGCCCCGTTCGGCCATAGCCCGAGGACAAACCGCTTACCCCTTCGACCTCGTCCCAGAACGTCTCTGCCGCGATCAGGCTGTCGAACTGAAACTGCTTTTTGGTGTTCCATTGATCGGGCGTGTGCGGGGCTAAGGCCCCCACCAGACCGCCCGAGGCCCCAGCGCCAACACCACCGGGGTCGATCACGCGCACCGTTGCGCCCTGACCCAGACAGGCCCAGGCGATGGAAAGGCCGAAAATTCCCGCTCCGCGTATCGTGATATCGACCATTGCCAAGCTCTCTGCCCTGCGCCAGTGTCCAGCGACTTGGACGGTGACTTAGAGGATTGGGGCGTGGGCGACCAGTGGGCAGAGGTTGATTGGCGCGACGATCGCGTCCCGATCTCGCGCCGCTTCGACGACCCGTATTACTCGCTCGATAACGGACTAGAGGAAACGCGGCATGTCTTTCTGGACGGCAACGACCTGCCTCAACGATTTCGGGATGGGTTCCACATCGCGGAATTGGGGTTCGGGACGGGCCTGAACCTTGCGGCAAGCCTTATGGCGTGGCGCGATGCGGATGTCCCCGGCGTCCTGCACTACACCACGTTTGAGGCTTTCCCCCTGCCCAAGTCTGATGCGCTCAAGGCCTTGGCCCCCTTTCCAGAGGCTAAGGCGATCTTGTCACCTGTGCTGGATGCGCTGGCGGAGGGTCAATCGCAGCATTCAGACGATCACCTGCATTTCTCGCTGGTAACAGGCGACGCAAACGAAACGCTATCCGGCTGGACCGGCGCGGCGGATGCGTGGTTCCTCGACGGCTTTTCCCCCGCCAAAAACCCAGAGCTTTGGTCGGAGGGCCTCATGGCCGAGGTCGGCGCACACACCAACGCCGGGGGCACGGCGGCAACCTACACCGCCGCCGGGCACGTCCAGCGCGCTCTCGAAGCCGCAGGGTTCGACGTGGCGCGCACCCCGGGCTTTGGCCGAAAGCGTCACATGACCATTGCCCGGCGGCCCGCATGACCGAGCAGAACACCAAACTGGGTATCGTGCTCATGGTCTGCACTACCTTTGTCTTTGCGATGCAGGACGGCATCTCGCGCCATCTCGCGGGCGAGTACAACACGCTGATGGTGGTGATGATCCGCTATTGGTTTTTCGCCGCCTTCGTCATCGCCATCGCCGCCCGTAAGACCGGGGGCGTGGCCCGTGCGGCTGCCACCCGCCAACCGTTTCTTCAGGTCTTTCGCGGCGTGCTTCTGGCGGCGGAAATCTGTGTCACCGTCTATGCTTTCACCCTTCTGGGACTTGTTGAAAGCCACGCGGTTTTCACTTGCTACCCGCTTCTCATCGCGGCCCTCTCGGGTCCGATCCTTGGCGAGCGTGTTGGGCCCATGCGGTGGGCTGCGATTGGCATGGGGTTCGTTGGCGTGTTGATCATCTTGCAACCGGGCAGCGGTGTGTTCTCGCCGGTGGCCATCATCCCGTTAATTGCTGCACTCATGTTCGCGCTTTACGGGCTGCTGACCCGCTATGCCGCGCGGCTCGATAGCGCGGAGACCTCGTTTTTCTGGACTGGCACGGCGGGCATGGTGACGATGACCATGGTGGGCATCTGGTTTTGGGAACCGATGAGCCAAGCTGATTGGCTCTGGATGGGCCTTTTGTGCCTGACCGGGGCGTTTGGGCACTGGCTCTTGATCAAAGTCTATGAAGTGGCCGAGGCCAGCGCCGTCCAACCTTTTGCCTATCTGCAACTGGTCTTTGCCGCCGCACTCGGGCTCACGGTCTTTGGAGAGACCTTGCGCACCAACGTCGTCATTGGCGCGGTGATCGTGGTTCTGGCAGGGCTCTTCACGCTCTGGCGGGAACGGGTCCGCGCCGCTCAGGGTTCATAACGCCAGCACGTGCGCGCGTGGTCGTTCACCAGCCCAACGGCCTGCATATAGGCATAGATGATCGTTGAGCCGACAAAGCTCATCCCACGCTTCTTGAGGTCATTGGACAGCGCATCGCTCAGCGCGGTTTTGCCCGGCACATCGGCGGGCGTGGCCCAATCGCCCTTGATCGGTGTGCCGTCCACCCAATCCCAGAGCCAATCCGAGAAACTGCCCGCCTCTGCCTGAATGGTTTGCACGATCTGCGCGTTCTTGCGCGCGGACGGCACCTTTTGCCGATGCCGCACGATGCCGGGGTTTTGCAAGGCCTCCGCCAACTCCGCATCCGTCATTGCCGCCACACGGTCGATGTCAAAGTTGTGGAACTGGGCGCGGTAATTCTCGCGCTTGTTCAGGATCGTCTCCCACGACAGCCCGGCATGCGCGCCCTCTAAGATCAGCATCTCGAACAACAACCGGTCATCATGCACGGGCACACCCCATTCGGTGTCATGGTAATGGGCGTAAAGTGCGGAATGCGATCCGAAACAGCGGGATTTGTCGTCGATAGGCTCTGGCATGCGACAAGCCTAACCGCTGATCCGGGCGAGGTCACGCGCAGCAACTGACACCCTCTGTCAGGAGGGAAGCGCGCGGGAGGGACGCACCTCTGTGGGTACGTCGGAAGCGATCCAGACCTTTGAGGCGCTACGCCGCGTGTGACACCTGGACCTTCCCGTCGTGCAAGAAGACGAAAGTGCTGAAAGCAGAAAGGTCCAGCGGATTGGGCAGGCGGATACCCGCCGTTCGCCCCACCAGCAAACACTTACACATCCCGGCGCTCACCTGAAACCGCCAAGTCTGAACTGCACGCGCCGAGACCGCCGTTTCTGCGTGCCGTTGCTCAGGTCCTAGTCAAAGATGTCGAGGATGCTGTCGAACATGCTTTCACGCTTGCGGCGTTTGGGGCGCGGTTGTTCGTAGCGTTGGGGGCTTTCGTGGTAATGCACGTCGCCTTAGGCGTCCTCGGCCGAGACGCCGCCATCCATCAGCGCCTCTTCCCGGATCGCCATGATGATCTTTTCCAACTCTCCCCGGTCCAGCCAGATGCCGCCTGACGTTGTGCAGATGTCCATTTTGACACCATAGCGTTCCACCTCGCGCATCGGAGAGCCATCGATGGGGGATGTCATAAGCGGCATGTTCGGGGTCCTTTTTTTCGAGAGGTGTGGTTGGGAAATCCTGTCCCATTCACCTATGCTCAAAGACCCGCGATACAAGGTTTTGCGCGGGCGATATCTCGCCCGCTGCAGGGGTTACGACGCGATATCGTAGCCGCCGTTATAGGTATCGCTTTTGCGGCGGACCTGGCTGTGTTCGACGATCCGTTCGCGGGCGATTCCGCGGAAGTCTTCGATCGAAGAATAGCCTTTGCGGTCCATGTATTCGCTCAGGTCCTGGGTCAGTTCCTGAATGAGCTTCACGCCCACGCCACCACTGCCCTTTTCCTCCATCGCGGCGGTGCAGACCTGCAGGTTGCCCGCGCCGTGGACGATGAAGTTGAACGCCTCACGGAAGCCACGGATCCCGCCAATGCCTGAGATCGCCTTGTCAGGATACGCTTTCGAGATGTCCGACACCCGCTGAAGCGCCTGATGGAGGATGGCGAGACCGCCAAGGCCGCCCGAGGTGACCAGACCGTCAACCTCAACCTCGAACTTCAGGGTCTCGGGGTCCATCAAGGGCAGCGAGGGGAACGTGTTGCAGAGCGAGATTGATGCCGCGCCTGCGTCATAGGCCGCACCCGCCGCATCGACGAGGGTCGAGGTAGCCGGGGTCAGCTTGACCCAGATCGGCACGTCCACTGCGCTGGTGACCGCACCAAGGATCGAGCGAATGATCTCTTCGTCATTTGCGATATGCGCGCCCATATCCTTGCGGTCCATATGGGGGCAGGACATGTTCAATTCGATCGCGTCACAGCCGACATTGACCACCGCACGCGCCAGTTTGCGCCAGTTTTCCATTTCTTCTTCATTGCCGGCGCCCGCCATGATCGAGGCGATGACCATGCGGTCGGGATAGGTCGTCTTGATCTCTTCCAGATCGGGGAGCCACTGCTCAAGCGGCTGGTCCGAGATAAGTTCCCAGTTCCACGAGGAGTGCGAGACGGTATCGGGGCGTTTGTTGCGCGAGACGTAAGGCGCAACATCGCTCGTCCGCTGAAAGATCGTCTTTGGACCAGCGACGTTTTCGACGTGGTGGAGGCCGATGGTCTTGGTCACGACACCGCCCCAGCCGGCCTCAAACGCTTTCAAAATCTTGCGCTTGCTTTCGGTTGGTGGCGCAGAGGCCAGAACGAACGGATTTACAAATTCAAGTCCGGTAAAGGTTGTTGCAAGTTTACTCAAAGCATCATGCCCAATGGTTTTTGCAGGCGAACAGGGTCCGCCCGATGGCGGTAAAAGTCAACAATCTTCCCCCACATACGCCAGCCATGCGGCGAAAGCTTGCAACAGGGACCCCACGCCGTTGCACGGTGCACAATTCTAAGGCGTCGCGCGGATTTAGAGGTCGGTCTCGAGGCTCACAGCGATTGCGGAAGGGTTGCCCGCGACGATCCAATCACATCAATCGGCATGCGGATGCAAGGACCTATTGCAACCGATTGACCTGAGCTGGGGCCCGTTTTTTTTGTTGTCTGCCGCGTCGCAAATCCGAACGTGGACGAAGGGGTTGAGCTGTCTCTTTTGAGCGGTTGGCGGACGCCCGTTTGGAACAGAACGGCAGCTCCGAGTCCAAAGCGGTTAGCCTGTCACCCAGTTATTCGTGTGCGTTTGGCGCACACGAAAGTTGAAAGTCATCAAGTGTTTTGACCTCGCGATGCGTCAAAACGACCTTTCCACACTCACGATAATCACAAGGTCGGGATGCTCTTCTGTGTTACGCAAGTCATCAGGTAGAGTTTGTAACTTCTGATTGGCGTGGCCCAGAAGACTAACTTCCTTGAATGTCGATTCCAGAAAGGGAACAATTTGATTGGTGAAAGAGTCGCCGATCACCCAGACGGATTTATTCGACAGTGCAGCCCTGTTCGTCGATACCGAGGGGCGACCAAATTCAGTCTCCGGCTGGTTGGGTAACGGCCGTCTTTCAATCTCCTGCACCGTCTTCCACTCGGTCTCCCAGACATCTCCCTTTTCAATTGGGAAATCATCACGGTTTGAGATCGATATCAGATCACCCGCGTAGGGCGCGCCGTGCCGGAATGACACTTCTGGAACTGGCC
>JABSSC010000082.1 GCA_013214635.1 Paracoccaceae bacterium
TGCCGTTGTGCTTGATGTTGTTAAAGGTAGCTTTCGCAAAGTGCCTATCTCACTCGCCTGTATGATCGGGAACCTTGCCTAGGTACTGGGCAAGATGCGAGGCAAAAGAAATGCCAGTACTGCGCCAAAAATGTAGATAGGCAAAACCATCAGGGGAAATTGTAGAGGGAGTTTGATCGCAACCAGCGCCCCAAAAGGAATTCCAATGGGTTGTCCAAACGCAACCAAAAACCCTGTGATTGCCCCAATGCAAGGAAACGCTGCCGAAATCCACAGAATGTCGGTGAACCACCGCCCCCCCATTTTTGGGAAGACAAATAGGGCCCAAACGCTTGCGGATATGCCTGCAAGCCCCGCCATGTACCATGGGCTCATTGGTCCGTGACCTGAGTTAACGTTTGCTTCAAAGATGAAGGCAGAACTTCCTGCGCAAAGCGCAGCAAAAACCATGCTAACCCATATTCTCATCAAGTCATTGCTTCCTCGAATAAAAGCGTTTTACGGCATGCCTTTGGCGACACTATCATAGCAGGCGGCGATGTTTGGAACCCCTAAAGAGCGTTGCTAACCAACTGAAGCAAACTTTGGTGCATTCGCAATGCCGACATTCAGGCGCAGCGCAGCATGTGGTAAGAAGGGCTCACTGCTGCTGTTCGCTGCACGAGAGACCCCCAGCCTCAAACCACCATATGCCGAACCCGCGCCGCGCGTTCGATGGCCGCTGAATGCAGGCGGTCGATGTTCAGCTCGTACCGCATTTCCTCCAGCATGCGCAGTTCGCCGTCGCGGGCCTTTCCATCCGCGGCGGCCACGTCGCAGCAGAGCGCATAGGCCGTTTCCCAGAGGCTCTCAGGCAGCGTTTTGCGCACGAGGTTAAATAGCAGGTCGAGGCCATCCTCCTCTGTCAGCAGGTCGAAGACGAGGTTTGACACATCGCGGATGCGCAGCTGGTCGTAGTCGCGGAAGACGGGGAGGTGATTGACGATGCGCTCAATCGTGATCAGCTCGGACGTGCGCACCGTTTCATCGGACGCGGAGAGGGCCACCATGATCGCGATCAGCGCGTCTTGCGGGGTGAGGGTGTCTGCAATGTCGCTCATATCTTGTCCTTGGGGCGTTCGCGTCTGTTGACTAGAGATTATTGACCGCAGGCAGCGGCTTCAATAGGTAGCGGCGGTCTGTGACGCCTTCATAACCTGTGAGTGAGACTATGTCCGATCTGCGCGACGCCGCGATGCAATCGAAAGCCTGGCCCTTTGAAGAGGCGCGCCGGGTGCTCAAACGGTATGAAAAGGGCGCGCCGGAAAAGGGGTATGTGCTGTTCGAGACGGGCTATGGTCCGAGCGGGCTGCCGCATATCGGGACGTTTGGCGAAGTGCTGCGCACGACGATGGTGCGGCGCGCCTTTGAGGTGATCAGCGACATTCCGACGAAGCTCGTATGTTTCTCTGACGATCTGGACGGCTTGCGCAAGGTTCCGGGCAACGTGCCCAATCAGGAGATGCTGGCGGAACACTTGCAGCGGCCCCTGACCAGCGTGCCCGATCCGTTCGGGACGCATGAGAGCTTTGGCGACCACAACAACGCTATGTTGCAGCGGTTTCTGGACACGTTCGGGTTTGAGTACGAATTTGTCTCGGCCCGCGATTTCTATCGTTCGGGTCGGTTTGACGAGATCCTGCTGCGCTGTGCCGAACGCTATGACGATCTGATGGCGATCATGCTGAAAAGCTTGCGCGAAGAGCGGCGCGAGACTTATTCGATCTTTCTGCCGATCCATCCTGAGACGGGCCGGGTTCTTTATGTGCCGATGAAAAACGTCGATGCCGAGAACGGGACGGTCACGTTTGACGATGAGGACGGCAAGGAATGGACCGTTCCTGTGACGGGTGGCCATGTGAAGCTGCAGTGGAAGCCGGATTTCGGGGCGCGCTGGGCGGCGCTGGGCGTTGATTTTGAGATGTATGGCAAGGAGCACGCCACCAACGAAAAGATCTATGACGCGATCTGCCGGACACTCGGCGCGCGTCCGCCGGAACATTTCAGCTATGAGCTGTTCCTCGATGATCAGGGCGGCAAGATCTCCAAGTCGAGCGGTAACGGCATTTCGATTGATGAATGGCTGACCTATGCCTCGACCGAGAGCCTCGCCTATTTCATGTATCAAAAGCCCAAGACGGCGAAGCGGCTGTATTTCGATGTGATCCCGAAGGCTGTGGATGAGTATCATCAGCAGTTACGCGCTTATGCCGATCAGGATGCCAAGGCGCGGATGGCCAATCCGGTGTTCCACATCCATGGGCACAACGTACCGTCGTCGGACATGGTGGTGCCGTTTGCGATGCTCTTGAACCTCGCCAGCGTGTCGGCGGCGGAAGACAAGAATAAGCTCTGGGGTTTTATCCAACGGTATGCGCCGGATGCGACGCCCGAGGCCAATCCGCAGATGGATGAGGCGGCGGGGTTCGCCGTTCGGTACTATAACGACTTCGTAAAACCTCAGAAAACCTACCGCGCCCCGACCGACAAGGAACGCGCCGCGATGGAGGACTTGGCGGCGCGGCTCAAGGCCTGGGATGGCGGGCTGGATGCGGAGGCGTTGCAGTCGCTCGTGTTTGCGGTTGGCAAAGAGCATGAGTTCGAGCCGCTGCGCGACTGGTTCAAGGCGCTTTACGAGGTGCTTCTCGGCGCCAGCCAGGGCCCGCGCTTTGGTGGGTTCATCGCGCTTTATGGTGTTGATGAGACGGTGGCTTTGATCGGCTCTGCCTTGGCTGGTGAATTGACGTAAGACGCTTTGGCGCTAGGTCGCTGCCCCTAGAGCAAGGGGAGCGAGCGACATGCGGGCGATACTGGCGGCGATTTTCATTTCGGTCTTTGTTTCCGGGCCTTTAGCGGCGCAGGATCAAAAGATTGAGGCGATTGAGAATGTGATTTCGTCACAGCTTGACGCCTTTCTCAAGGATGATTTCGCGACGGCGTTCACCTTTGCCTCGCCCAACATTCGATCCCTGTTCGGGAGCCCGGACCGGTTTGGGATGATGGTGCGGCAAGGCTACCCGATGGTCTGGCGTCCGGCGGACGTGCAGTATGTCGGGGTCGAGGACGGTCCCGGATTCAAAATGCAGAAGGTGCTGATCACCGATCAGAACGGCGCGCGCCATTTGCTGGGGTATGCGATGATACAAACTCCAGAAGGATGGCAGATCAACGGCGTGCAAATCCTGCGTGCGCCAGAGGTTGGTGCCTGACCGTACGCTGGTCTGAGACCGCGTTAACCACTCATTGATACCTCTTTTCGCCGCTGGCCCGGGCTGGCGTGGGTTTTGACGCTCTGCGACAAGAGGATTTTTTGCAATGAACAAGGCGATCACCGACGGGCTTGTCCTGATGCCACCGGCGTTTTCATCTGACCTGAGCCTTTGGTCGCGCGAAGACGGAACGCCGGGATCGGCGAGTTACAATGGCGCGCCGGATGCGGCCTTTGTTCCTGCCGATCAGGATTTTGGCGGTTGTCTTGAGATTCTCAAGACCGAAGCGACGCAGCGCGTACGTGCCTATGGTGAGACGCCGATCTTGCCTGGGTGTTATTTGCGCGTAACGGCGCGGGTCAAAGCTGTGGCAGGCACGTTGCCCAGCGTGCGTATCGCGGCCTATGCCGGTGGTGCCGGTGGTGCGGAAGTCACCGGGCTGACGGCAACCGGGCCAAGCGTTGCGCTGACCGCTTACGGTGAGGTGGTCGAGGTGTCGGCCATCGTTGGAACGGGCGCGCGGATCGGCGTGGACATGCAATGGACGCCGCAAGCGCTTTACGGGCATTTCGGGATCGATTTGACCGGCGCGTCTGGTGGCCTGATCCGCATCGATGACATTGCGATCGAGGATGTGACGAGCGTGTTCCATCGCGATCTGATGGACTGGGTCGATGTCACGGATTTTGGGGCGATAGGGGATGGCGTGGCCAATGACCGTGACGCGTTTCTGGCAGCCGACGCCGCGGCGCAGGGTCGATCTGTTCTGGTGCCCGCGGGCACGTACAAGCTAGACGGCAGCGTCACGATGACGACGCCCGTTCGGTTTGAGGGCACGGTTCAGATGGGCAATGCCAGCGACCGTTTCATCCTTCAGCGCAATTTTGACTTTCCCAGCTATTTCGAAGCTTTTGGCGACGAAGAGGTGGCGTTTCGCAAGGCGTTCCAAGCGCTTTTGAACTTTACCGATCATGAAAGTCTCGATCTTGGCGGACGCCGGATCGAGTTGACCGGCCCGGTTGATATGGCGGCGGCGCTTGCCGGGGCGGATACCTTTGAGATCCGGCGCGTGATCCGGAATGGGCAGTTCAACGTCGTTCCGGGGGCGAACTGGGACACTGATGAGTTTACCAGTGTCGCAAGCTATGGCGTTGGTGATCCGCTTCGGCTGACGAATGTCGCCAACGTCGCAAACATCCCGGTGGGGTCTTTGGTTGAAGGCGCAGGCGTAGGGCGCGAGGTCTATGTGCGCGCTAAGAATATCGGGGCAGGGACAATTGATCTGAGCCAGCCGCTGTTCGGTCCTGCTGCAAGCCAGACCTATACATTCAAGCGGTTCAAGTATGTGCTTGATTTCTCGGGCTTCTCAAAATTCTCGAAGTTTCACATCACGGATGTCGAGTTTCAGTGCAACGGTGCGGCATCGGGGATCATGCTGGCGCCCGATGGGAACAAGTTCCACCTGCGTGACTGCTTTATGACCAAGCCCAAAGATCGGGGGGTGACCTCAATCGGGCAGGGGTGTCAGGATCTGCAGATTGACCGTTGCCAGTTCACCTCGGATGAACAGAGTTTGCCTGCGACCGACCGCATGAGCCGCGGGTTCAACGTGAACGCCAACGACGCCAAGATCCGTGACAACCGCTTTCAGCGCTTCGGTACGACGATGATCCTAAAGGGAAACGGGCATCTCATTGTCGGCAATCACTGGTTTCAGGGCGATAACGAGGCTGACAGCCCCAGGTTGGCCGGATGTGTGTTCACCGAGACGAACCTGAAATCCGTCATCACCGGGAACTACATCGATAACAGCTTTATCGAATGGACAAACGAGCATGACGCGACGCCTGATTTCAACGCTGAGTTCTCTTTCGGTGGGCTGACGGTCACGGGCAATATCTTCACAGTTAACGACGCGGCACCATGGTTCTCGTGGATCGTGATCAAGCCCTTTGGCACGGGTCACTTCTTGCAAGGACTCAGTGTGACGGGGAACACGTTCAAATCACTCAATGGGACGACTGATCGGGTGGAACGTGTCGACGATAGCATTGCGCCGCTAGAGTTCAGCTTGACCCGCAATGTCGAGTTTTCCGCAAACACATTCAACGGGATCGGGCAGAACACCATCAACCCCGTGACGCTTGAGTTCAATCAGGCTGGTGCATCACCTTCATGGCTGTTGGATGTTAGCGGCTATCTGCCCTTTGGCGGCTGGGCGCGTGAGGTGACCGGATTGGTTGCCGAAGGTCCGATCCGCAACGCTGGCAACGCGCCTGTCTATACGATGCCGTATGTCACGACGCTGGAGGGAACGGGCAACAACTTTGTCCGGGTCAGTTGGTCGGAGCCGGTGTATGGACGGGTCCACATCACTGCGCGCGTCGACCGCCCGATCTAGAGGCTCAGATCGGCGGGGTTGAGGACGAATGCCTTGCCAAACCCGCCGTTCAGCGCAGCCGAGGTAACGCGGAAGCGGACGAAGCCAAAGTCTCCAAAGTCGATATACAGCTTGGCCTTCGGGTGCTGGTCGAGATACCGCGCCCGAAGGTCTTTATGATCGTCGGTCGCGCGATCGACGAAGTCTGCTTTGGCTTGAAGGGTGAGGCGCGGGTGGGTTAACGGATCACCCCTATCGCCCGGCTCGCCCACCAGAAGCGAGCATTCGGGGGCGGCTTTGAGCGCCGTCGTGTGAGCCGACAGGGTTGAAATCAATGTGATGGGCACGCCGCCATCATCTGTCGCAAACGCAACGCGTGTGACCACGGGCGCACCGGTATCGGGCGACGTCACCCCAAGCGCGGCAAACCGCGCGCTGTCGATCAGGCCACGGCCCAGTGCGCGCGCTTCGTCATCGGTTGGGCGAATAGGTGAAGGTTTGTCCATCGGCGCATCCTGATCCTCTTGGCCTAAGACTTGGCCAAGCCTGATACATGTCAAGGCATCACCTATCGTTTCATGGGAGAATTGGCGCAAGAAAGAAGGAGTGCACACATGTACAAAACAATTCTTGTGCCAATCGCTATCGAACATGATGCAGATGTTGCCGGAGCGTTAGAGATCGCCCGACATCTGCGCGACGTTGGCGGTTCGATCATTGCCCTGAACGTGATTGAGCCGGTGCCCGCATTTGTTGCCAACGAGCTTCCCGTCAATCACATCGAGAAGACGGCGGAAGATGTTCGGCAGCTTCTCGTCAAAGAAATTGGTGAGGCGGACGACGTTACGCCGATTGTGACCCATGGGCATTCCGGACGCGCGATCATCGAGTTTGCAGAGCAGAACGGCGTTGATTGCATCGTGATCGCTTCGCACCGTCCGGGGCTTGCGGATTACTTTCTGGGAAGCACGGCGGCCCGCGTTGTGCGGCATTCGCAATGCGCGGTGCATGTGATCCGATGAACGATTAGAGCCGTAGGGTATTGCGTGACCCTTATCAGGTGTGTGACTGACGCGTCAGACGCGCGCCCAAACGGGTGCCTGAGCATCATCGAGGCCCGACCGCTATGCCCGTTCAAAGACTCAAGGATTGGCCCGATTGGGTTTACCTTCTGCGCGAGTACTATGAGTTTTATCGCTACCTGCCGTCGGGCGGCAGCACCAAGATCCGTGCGCACCAACGGACGGTGCGCGAGGGGATTAGCCGGGTTATGCGTGCCAATCCCGAGATGGAGTTCATGGACGCTGCGCGAAAGCCGGTGGTCACGCATTTCCGGCGTGCCTTGGATGAAGGTCGCAACGAGCGGCATGCTCCGCTGATCCGGGCAATTGATGCAGTCTCCGCTCAACTGAGCTGGCAGTATGGCTATGAAAAGATGCCAAAGGGGTTGGAGCGCAAGTTTGCCTATGCCGAGTTCATGGGGCCGGCGGGGCCGGTGCTGACCGACGAAGTCATCATCGGTATCGTTCTCTTCGCGCCGGGATGCATCTATCCCGCCCATGCGCATGACGGGATCACGGAAAGCTATATCTGCCTTTCTGGCGCGGTCAGTGAAAACCATCAGGGCGTCTATGCGCCGGGGTCGCTGATCTTTAACCCGCCCGGCACGTCCCACCGCATCACCACGAGTGATCTTGAACCGTCGCTTTTGGCCTATGCTTGGGAGGGGCCGCGCGACAAGCTGGCGGGGCAGATCATGTCGTTCTCGCGCCGCGGGTCCGCGTGAATTCGCTGGCGCTGAACGAACGCGACGGGTTGCCCGACGCGTTGCGTGTGCTGCTGCAGGAATTCCCACGCGGTACGTGGGAGGATCACGGCAACTTCGGAGAGATGGTCCGCTTTTGGCTCGAACGGCATCTGATGTTCCGCAAGGTACTCGGCCAGATCCAGGACGATACCGAAGCCTATATCGACAAGCGTATTGAAGGTCCGGAATATACGCCGCGTTTGTCGCGCTACGGTGGGTTCTTCCTTAATCAGTTGCACGCGCATCATAACATAGAAGATGACCACTATTTTTCCGCAGTTGATGACCCTTGATCCCCGCATCTCGGCTGGCTTCGATCTTTTGGAGGCGGATCATCAGGCGATGGATGGTTTGCTCAAGGGCTTTGCCGATCAGGCCAATCTCGTGCTTAATGGGGATGCGGCGGCTGTTGGGCCGTTTCTGGATCGGGTTGTGGATTTCGAGCGTCTGCTCAATCGCCACCTGACGGACGAAGAAGAATTGATCGTGCCGGTGATCTTAAGCACCGGCTTTGATGGCTAGGGCCAACAGAATACGCAACGGAGTGTAAGACATGTATAGCAAGATCCTCGTCCCGCTCGCTATGGATGAAGCCCACGATCCATCCATCGCAATTGGCATCGCAACGCGTCTGGCCGCTACTGGGGCCGAGATCGTGTTGTGTCACGTGGTCGAGCATATGCCGGCTTATGCCGTGAATTATATCGAGCCTGATGCTGTGGCCGCGCTGCGCGATGGTCTGACGGCGGAGTTGGACAAATTGGCCGCCGAGGTGCCCGGTGGGCGCGGGTTGTTGGTTGAGGGGCATGGCGGGCGAACGCTTGTTAACGTTGCCTCCTCAATGAATGCGGATCTGGTGGTGATCCATTCGCACCGCCCGGTCATGTCGGATTACATTCTGGGGTCTACGGCAGCGCATGTTGTGCGGCACTGCCCAAGCGCGGTGCATGTGATCCGCTAGGCGTCGCGCACTCCGAGCCACCGATTGATCGTTTGAATCGTCCGTGTGCGCGGGGTGCTGTAGAACCCATATTCCAACGGGTAACGCCCGTTGCGCGTCAAAAGCACGACGCGTTCCATTCTTGCGCCGTCACGTGTGTCGCCTTCCGCCGCCGCGCGGTCGACCTCGGCCAGCGCAAGCTGTTCGACTGTTGCACCTGAGATCCGCGCGATCCGCCGCGTGAACATCGCTTCGCGCCGGTCAAAGACAAACCGCTGATACGGGAAGAACCAATAGGCCATTGCCGCGGCACCAAGCCCTAACACAAGGACAAGGCCGCGCACGGTGATGTTGTTGAAATCGCTCGTTGCAGCGGCCCAGATCGCCGCCAGGCCCATCGCCCAGAACATGCCTGCAAGGAACCATGGCCGGGTTTCGATGATCAGGAGCCCGCGCGTGTTGACGACCGTGTGCATGGGTCAAGCCTAGCGCGGATGGGTCGTGTCACGCGATGGGCGAGGCGACGCAATCACGGAATTTTTGCACTTCGGGCGCGGCCCCGGCCAGCGGGATCACGACCATCTGACCGTCGGTATAGGCGGTGGCGACATCGTTGAACTCGATCCCATCGAGGACATTGCCAAAGCCGCGATCCATGACGGTGAGAGCGGCACCGCCCTGTCCAAGCTGATGCCGGTTGGTGCTGATCGTTCTGGGACGGCCACCGTCAAAGCGCATGGCAAAGTATGGTGTGACGGACCACACACCGTCGAGGCGTTCGACGGTGATCGAATAAAGCGGGCCAGTGGGGTCGTAGGTCAATTCGATCTTTGCCCGCTCTGTTTCGGTCGTGAGCGTGCAGATCGGGCCGAGCGTCGCTTGCCAGGCCGAGGCCGGGGTGGCGAGCAGAAGGAGAGCAATAAGCGTGCGCATGAGGCGCTATGTAGGGCGGCGTGCGATGCAGTCGATCTCAACCAATGCGCCGACCGCCAGTGCGGTGACGCCGACGGTCGTTCGGGCGGGGCGACGATCGGGTGGGAAGTAGCTTTGGTAGGTGTCATTGAAGACGGCGTAGTCGCGCTCAAACTCGGTCAGATAGCACCGGCACTGCACGACATGGGACAGGTCCAGGTCTAACTCGCTGAGAATGAGGGCGAGGTTGTCCATGACGCGGCGGGTCTGCGCCTCGACCCCGTCTGGAAGCGGCGCATCCGGCGCATCGGGGTCCGTGGGCATCTGACCCGTCAGAATGACCCAGCCATCGGTTTCAACCGCGTGGCTAAAGGGCGCGACGGGCCGGGGGCCGTTGGCGAACAGGTGGAAGTCAGCCATTGTATTCCGATCGGTCGAAATCGACGTGGATATGGTTTCCATCCGGGTCCCAGATGTTCATCTGAACAACGGGCAAGATGTCGGAGGCGGTGATCTCATAATTCATACCGCGCTCGTCAAGCTTGGCCCGGAAGCCATCCATGTCTGTGGCCGCCAGGGCAAAGTGTTCGAGCGTCAGATCTGTCCCCGCAGCGACATCGCGGTCGAGCCCGACCAGATGCACGAGCGCCTGATCGCCCAGATAGAGCCATGCGCCGGGAAAGGGAAAATCGGGGCGCCAGCCCGGCGTCATGCCCAGAATATCGTCATACCAAGCGATCATTGTGTCAAGTTGGCCTGTGCGCAGGTTGACGTGGTCAAAGGCTTTGATTGGCATCGGCATGTCCTTTCTTAGGGTCGCAAGGTCAGCTTTGTTCGGCGGTCTGTCAATCGATCCCAAGCCGCCTTGCACGTGATGCACGTTCACGGCAGGCTGTCCGCGCGAGATTGAGAGGATGCAGGCCCATGTACATCGCCATGAACCGGTTCAAGGTCCCTTCGGAAAACGCCGAAGAATTCGAGGCGCTTTGGTTGGGCCGCGACAGCCATCTCAAAGACATGGAAGGGTTTGTGGAGTTTCACATGCTCAAAGGTCCCGAGGCCGAGGATGGCACGGTTCTTTTTGCGTCGCACACGGTCTGGGCAGATGAAGACTCGTTTCGCGCCTGGACCCGGTCGGATGCATTCCGCGAGGCGCATAAGAACGCAGGCACGACGCGCCAACTCTATGTCGGAGCGCCGCAGTTCGAAGGGTTCACAACCATCCAGCATCTGACGCGATGACATGACCCGCTCCGAGTTCAACACATTCTGCGCAGGGCTGGCGGCCACGGGCCATGTTGTGCAATGGGGCGACGCGGATGTGTGGAAGGTCGGTGGCAAGGTCTTTGCGATCTGCGGCTGGCATGACGGGCATGAGGCCTTCACGTTCAAGGCGGGTGAGATCGCCTATGAAGTTCTAAAAGACGAACCCGGCATCCGTCCCGCGCCTTATCTGGCGTCGCGGGGGATGAAGTGGCTGCAGGTCTATGAGCCGCATGGCATGTCCGAGCAGATGCTCAAGGATCATCTGGTGATGTCCTACGATCTGGTGGCGGCTGGTTTGTCGAAGAAAAGGCGCTCCGAACTGGGGATTGCGATATGAGGGTATTGGTCGCGATGGTCTTGATGGCGGGATGCACAACGGCAGAGGGCGATCTTGTTCTCAAGGGGGTCTACCGGGATGAGGGGGATCCCTGTCAGAAACTGGGCCGTTGGTTCAGCAATGACCCTAACGATGACAGCCCGGATATTGTGGCCTGTTTGGGTGAGGTTGATCTTCCCGGCCGCGTGATCCCGCTGGGGTCGGAAGGCGGGTATCGGGTGGCCTATGTCGTGCCGGAGTGATGCGCGTTGGGGCGTGGCTCAAGGAAATGAAAGCCGCGAGGGGGGCGCACACTTGGATCAACCGAAGTCTTGAAAAGACTTCGGGGACGCTTTCTTTTCAAGAAAGCGCTCGGGCGGTGGGGTAAGCCAAGTGACCGGTGCGCGGTTGCAGAAGATCACGATTTGGCCTGAGTTCTCCACAACTTGATACCCGCGTCGGTGTACCTCGGCCATAAAACGGTCCATGCCCGCAAACCGTTCGATGTCGCGCACCTTGCGGCGGATAACGGCGCCGCGCGTGACGGCTTTGGACGAGAAAAGGTCAGCCAGCCAGTTTTCCGGTGAGAGCGGCGAGTTGCGGTTCTGCATGGCCGCAGAGTTGGCGACGTTTGGTTAAAGATTGGTGAATGCAAACATATTTGCCGCATTTGGTACAAAATTCGAGCTACTCGCAATAAAACACCGGCCCGCTGTTCACGTTGGGCCAAGTCGCATCATTCAGCATAAAGAAGGACTGCTCACCATAGCTCCAAGCCCAGTGATCTGTCCCATCGACCAAAAGTCCGTGAAGCAGGAATTGGAATTCGTCTCCCGAGTTGCGAAGCGACCAGAAGAACGTATTGCGTTCGCGCCTACGGTTAACGACCACCAACCAGAATTGGGGTAATGCGATGCGAAGACTACTGTTCCCAAGCCGAATAAAAGGCCTGCAAGTAGCGGTGTCTCGAGAAATTCCGGAATACTTGGATCGAGTGAGAAAATTAGCAAAGGTGTTGGCGGAAAGAGTACTGAGAATAGGACTGACCAAACATCGCCTACAACGATGGTGGCTAAGATTCCGGCAATTAGGGAAAGCTGAATCGCAGCTTTTGATAGAATTGGTATTGGTGTGTCGTGTCGCTGCCGAAGCGGTCTGATTACAAGAAACCAAAGCCATGTGGATACCATGGCCAGGTAAATTCCAAGGACTGAGTACGTTAGGAAGGCAACCACTTAACGCCCCCGTCGCCTCACATTCCCACCTCTTTGCCCTGCTCTCCCTGCCGTTGACCGCCCGCTCTTCTTCACAGCATCCTCACTCGCCTTCTCCACCGCCCATTGCCGGGCCATGGGGTCGTCGGCGACGGCGAGGTCCACGGCCTCCAGCCGCTTGATCTCATCCCGCAGGCGCGCGGCCTCTTCGAATTCCAAATTCTCCGCGGCTTTGCGCATTTCGCCGCGCAAGCCGTCCAGATGCGCCTCGAGGTTGGCGCCGTGCATCGGTTTGTCGATCTTGGCGGTCACGCGGTTCATGTCCACGTCACCCTGATAGAGGCCCGCCAACACGTCCTCGACGTTCTTTTTGACAGTCTCTGGCGTGATCCCGTGTTCGAGGTTGTAGGCCGTTTGCTTGGCGCGGCGCCGTTCAGTTTCCTTCAGCGCGCGCTCCATCGAACCGGTCATTTTGTCGGCGTAAAGGATCACGCGGCCGTCGGCGTTCCGTGCGGCGCGACCGATGGTTTGGATCAGCGAGGTCTCTGACCGCAGGAACCCTTCCTTGTCCGCGTCGAGGATCGCGACGAGCCCACATTCCGGGATGTCGAGCCCCTCACGCAGGAGGTTGATGCCGACCAGCACGTCAAACGCCCCAAGCCGCAAGTCGCGCAAGATCTCGATCCGTTCCAGCGTATCGATGTCGGAATGCATGTAGCGGACTTTGATCCCCTGTTCGTGCAAGTAGTCGGTCAGATCCTCGGCCATGCGTTTGGTCAAGGTCGTCACGAGGGTGCGATAGCCGTTGGCAGCGACTTTGCGGATTTCATCCAAAAGGTCGTCGACCTGCATCTCAACAGGGCGGATTTCGACCTCTGGGTCCAAAAGGCCCGTTGGGCGGATGACCTGTTCGGTAAACACGCCGCCTGTCTGTTCGATCTCCCACGCCGCCGGGGTGGCGGAGACAAAGACCGATTGGGGGCGCATGGCGTCCCATTCCTCGAATTTCAAGGGACGGTTGTCCATGCAGGACGGGAGGCGGAAGCCGTGTTCAGCCAGCGTGAACTTGCGGCGATAGTCGCCCCGGTACATGCCGCCGATCTGAGGGACCGAGACGTGGCTTTCGTCGGCAAAGACGATGGCGTTGTCGGGGATGAATTCGAACAGGGTCGGGGGCGGCTCGCCCGGTGCGCGGCCCGTCAGATAGCGCGAGTAGTTCTCGATCCCGTTGCAGGACCCCGTCGCCTCCAACATCTCAAGGTCAAAGTTCGTGCGCTGCTCGAGCCGCTGCGCCTCAAGCAGTTTGCCTTCGGACACCAATTGGTCGAGCCGCTGGCGCAGTTCCTTTTTGATGCTGTTTTGCGCTTGATTGAGCGTTGGTCTGGGCGTGACGTAATGCGAGTTGGCATAGACCCGCACGCGGTCAAAGGTATCGGTTTTCCCGCCGGTAAGCGGGTCAAACTCGGTGATGTTTTCCAGCTCTTCGCCGAAGAACGACAACTTCCACGCCCGATCTTCAAGGTGCGCGGGCCAGATTTCCAGGCTGTCGCCGCGCACCCGGAACGAGCCGCGTTGGAACGCCTGATCGTTTCGGCGGTATTGTTGCGCGACCAGATCGGCGATGACCTTGCGCTGGTCGTATTCACGGCCCGCGTGCAGGTCCTGCGTCATCGCACCATAGGTCTCTACAGAGCCGATACCGTAGATGCACGAGACAGAGGCGACGATGATCACATCGTCCCGTTCAAGCAGCGCGCGCGTGGCCGAGTGGCGCATGCGGTCGATCTGTTCGTTAATCTGGCTTTCTTTTTCGATGTATGTGTCCGAGCGCGGGACATAGGCCTCGGGCTGATAATAGTCGTAGTAGCTGACGAAGTATTCGACCGCGTTATCGGGAAAGAACCCTTTGAACTCCCCATAAAGCTGGGCAGCGAGCGTTTTGTTCGGGGCGAGGATGATCGCCGGGCGCTGGGTTTCTTCGATCACCTTTGCCATGGTATAGGTCTTGCCCGTTCCCGTCGCGCCCAGCAGGACCTGATCGCGCTCGCCGTCCCGGACGCCTTGGCTGAGTTCAGCGATCGCCGTCGGCTGATCACCGGCGGGTTTGAATTCGGAATGCATCGCGAAGGCTTTGCCGCCCTCCAGCTTTTCCCGCGTCCGCACATCGGGTGCGGCGGCGTGCAAGACAGGCATCTGCTCGGGCGAGTTGTTGTGCATCTGGGGTCTCCGGGGATCGGCCCCTTAATGTTGCGCCGCGCGGCGTCGGGTTCAAGGGGCACTCCTGACAGGAGATGTCAGGAGTCGCGGGCTTGGACGCGTCTTGTGAGGCGTTGGGAGTCGGGATACAGGCGATTGATAAATTTATAGGCGCACAAAGGGCTTGCAAATATCGCTTAGGTTGTAATACGCTTCTTTGGCAAGCAGCAAAGCTGTCGGCCGGGCTCGTCACTCACCACCCCTCACACCAGAGTCCGGCTGACAGCGTCTTCACGTCGCGCCCCTCTTGAGTTCGGGCGGGCTTGTCCCCATAAACGACACGAACAACAGGAGAGCCAGTCGTGCGCGCGCGCATCTATCAGCCTGCCCGGACCGCAATGTCATCGGGAACCGCCAAAACGCATCATTGGGTTCTGGAATTTGCTCCGGCCACTGCGCGTGAGATTGACCCTTTGATGGGGTGGACCAGTTCCGACGACACCCAAGCGCAAGTGCGTTTGCGGTTCGAGACCAAGGCCGAGGCGATTGACTATGCCAAGGACAACGGGATCGACGCGCAGGTTTTCGAGCCCAACAAGCGCAAGCCGAATATCCGGCCGGGCGGTTATGGTGAAAACTTTGCCACAAACCGCCGCGGAGCGTGGACCCACTGACATTTCTGACGCTTCGTGCTGACAGCCCATTGGCGCCCGAGCCTGCGGCGATTATTGCGGCACATCTGGATCTTATGCGGTCGATCACACCGGCGGAGAGCGTTCATGCCAAGGATGGCAGCGCGCTTGCCTCGCCGGATGTGCGGTTCTTTTCCCTCTCGGACCCTGAGCAGATGTTGGCCGTCGGGGCATTTCAGCGGCTTGACGACCGTCATGCAGAGATCAAGTCGATGCACACGGTCGAAGCGGCACGCGGGCGCGGGGTCGGGGCGTTCATGTTGACGCATATTCTCAACGAGGCGCGCGCCGAAGGGTTTTCACGGGTCAGCCTTGAAACGGGCGCGACCGAGCATTTCGCCCCCGCGCGACGGCTCTACGCGCGTCACGGATTTGAAAGCTGCGGACCGTTTGGGACATATCTGGATGATCCACATTCGGCGTTTATGACGCGGACACTGACATAGAAAAATGGACCCCAAATGCTTGGGGCCCATTATGCTAACGGGGCACGTTCGCTTAGCTGGATGTGGTTTTTTCGCCCACATATTCTTCGAGAAGCTTCTCGTTGCGGGCCTCTTCAAGGCGTTGAATGCGGTCCTCGCGCAGTCTGGCATCAAAGCGATATTTGACATAGTTGACCAATGCGAGGGTCAAAAGCAGGATGCCGAGCGCCCAGAACCCCTTGGTCGCCAGGT
>JABSSC010000083.1 GCA_013214635.1 Paracoccaceae bacterium
CAGGCCATGGGGATGCCCGAGGGGCACCCGGACGTCACCGAAGTCATCGTCACTTTGGAGCGGTCAGGCGACAAGACTGAGATGACCATGGTGCATATGGGTGTGCCGGCTGGGACTGCTGGGGAAGGTGGCTGGAATCAGGCCTTGGACAAACTCGGCGAGATGCTCGCGGCTTAGCGGAATCCCTTGCATGGATCGGGTGCGCACTTAGGTTGCGTCCACAACGACCCTCTGAGGAGAAGCACCATGAAGACCGCCAAAGACTATCTTGAAGCTGCAAACGCCGTCGTCCCAAAGATCTCGTCCGAAGAAGGGATCGCCAAGTATGAGGCCGGAAACAGCCTTTTCATTGATGTGCGCGATAGCTCTGATATTGCCGCCAGTGGAACGATTGCTGGAGCATTGAGAGTGGCGCGTGGATTTCTTGAATTCGCTGCTGATGACGCAACACCCTTTCACAAGCCCGAGCTGACGAAAGATGCAGATATCGTTCTGGTGTGCGGCGCGGGCGGGCAGGCAGCTTTGGCTGGCAAGACGTTGAAGGAAATGGGGTTCGATAACGTCTCAAACATGGGCGGTTTCAAGGACTGGAAAGCCGCAGGCGGCCCTGTCGAAGACTGATCCGCTTCAGGCGCAGTCTGGGCAGATCCCTTCGGCCTCAAGGACTGCGCCTTCGACTTTGAAGCCAGTCGCCTTTGCGGCTTCTTGGATGGGGCTTGAAGGGATTTCGGCCTCAGTCACTGAGTCGCAGCTTTTGCAGATAAGGAACGTGGGCGTGTGCGGCTGGCCCGGATGGGCGCAGGCCGTGAACGTGGACTGCGTTGCGATTTTGTGGGCGAAGCCGTTTCCAACCAGAAAGTCCAAGGCCCTGTACACTTTTGGCGGCTGTGCCGGGCTGCCGTCACCTGTCATTTGCTCTAGAATTGCATAGGCGCCCAACGGCTTTTCCGAATTCAGCAGAATACCCATGACCTGACGGCGGATGTCGGTAAACCGCAAACCGCGTTCCCGGCAAGACGCCGCCACTTCGTCGAGTGTCAGATGATCATGTGTATGTGCTGCTGTCATTTTTTGCTGCTTTCGGAAGCTGGGATGTGTCGTCCTGCAGCCGAAGCTTAGCATGCGGAGACTCGTTATACTATTGCAAACTCAGCGTTTGGATCAGGCCAGTGTCCCAGAAACAGTTAGGAATACGAAAATGAAAGCGGCGCCGCAAAGGGCGCCGCTCTAAGTCTTCTGCAAAGAAGAAAATCAGTCGTTGCCTGTCGCGCTTGCGACATCAACCGAAACCCCGGGGCCCATTGTCGAGGCGAGCGAGATCTTCTTCATGTAGGTGCCTTTGGCGCCCGAGGGCTTTGCCTTGTTCACAGCGTCAACGAACGCCTTCACGTTCTCGGCCAGCTTTGCTTCGTCAAATGAAGCTTTGCCAACACCGGCGTGCACAACGCCAGCTTTCTCAGCCTTGAACTGAACCTGGCCGCCTTTAGCCGCCTGAACCGCTTCTTTGACGTCCATCGTCACGGTGCCGACCTTTGGGTTCGGCATCAAGTTACGTGGGCCAAGCACTTTACCCAAACGACCAACGATTGGCATCATGTCCGGGGTTGCAATGCAGCGATCAAAGTCGATGGTTCCGCCCTGGACGGTTTCCATCAGATCCTCTGCGCCAACCAAGTCTGCGCCGGCTTCCTTGGCTTCATCAGCCTTGGCGCCACGGGCGAACACAGCGACGCGCACGGATTTCCCGGTACCGTTGGGCAGGTTCACGGTGCCGCGCACCATTTGGTCAGCGTGGCGAGGGTCGATGCCCAGAGCCATGGCGATCTCGACCGTCTCATCGAACTTTGCCGTTGCATTGGCTTTGACAAGTGCGACCGCTTCTTCAACGGTGACGTTCTCTTTGCCAACAAAGGCTTCACGGGCTGCGGTTGTACGTTTTCCGAGCTTTGCCATTTTACTTTACCTCGATGCCCATGGACCGGGCCGAACCGAGGATGATCTGCATGGCAGCATCCACGTCATTGGCGTTGAGGTCCTTCATTTTCGCTTCCGCGATCTCTTTTACCTGAGCGGCAGTCACCGAACCCACGGTCTCACGACCTGGGTTGTTGGCGCCTGACTTAAGCTTGGCGGCCTTTTTCAGGTAGTACGACGCCGGTGGCGTCTTGATGTCCATCGAGAAGGATTTGTCCTGATAATAGGTGATCACGGTCGGGCAGGGTGCGCCCGGCTCCATATCCTGTGTCTTGGCGTTGAACGCCTTACAGAATTCCATGATGTTGATTCCGCGCTGACCCAGTGCAGGGCCTACCGGCGGCGACGGGTTCGCCTGACCGGCCGGAATCTGGAGCTTCATCGTTCCAGCAAGTTTCTTGGCCATAAGACCATCTCCTTTTTCAGCCCCTTCGAAACGCGTTTTCGAAGGTGGATTTGCCCGTGGTCCGGTGCCCGCACGCGTGCGCGCCGCCTCCCACGTATTATTGCCGCCGTGATAGCGACCGCGGGCTGATACCCCCGCTGCGACCAATTGGCAAGAGTGATGTCTGGATGCGAGGTGTCATCGGAATGAAATGCAACTGTCACATATCCTTCGATTAAGCCGCCTATTCGATTTTGGTCTTTCCCCAAGACGATATCAGCCACCAATGGGAGCTAACATGACCAAGATTGATCCGCGTGATCTGTCCTTCGACGATTGGGACGAACACTTTTTTCCGCGCCCGACTGAACAAGAGTTTGACCGCGTTGTAGAGCGCGCCATTTCGCGCCGCGGTTTCCTCGGCGGGGCGCTGGCCTTTGGTTCGGGTGCCGCCGTGATGGGCACGGGTATTCTGAAAGGGTCCACCGCCCTGGCGCAGCAGACAAGCTGCTTTGCCTTTGAACAGCTTGCTCCGCAAACCGACGGCACGGTGCACGTGCCCGAGGGGTATTCCTGGGATGTCCTAGTTCGTTGGGGTGATCCCCTGTTCAGCGATGCGCCCACGTTTGGCCCGGCATCCGGGCACCCCAGCACGGGCGCAGATCGCGTCTTTGGCGAAAACACAGACGGTATGGAGCTCTTCAACAAGGGCGACACGGAACTGTTGGTCGTGAACAGCGAATATCCAAATCCCAAGATCAACCTGCCTGCCGGTCAAGAGGGGTCACCTGCATCTCTCGAAGATGTTCGTCTGCTGCAAAGCATTCAGGGCGTTTCGGTCATGGAAGTCGCAGAAGGTGCAGATGGTTGGGCCGTTGTGGTCGATAGCCCCTATAACCGGCGTATCCACCACAACACTCCGATGGTCATCGACGGCCCTGCGGCGGGTCATGACCTGCTAAAGACCGCCGCCGATCCCACCGGCACGCAGTCGCTGGGCACGTTCAATAACTGTGGGTCCGGTCGCACGCCATGGGGCACGTATCTGACCTGCGAAGAGAACTTCAACGGCTACTTTGGCACGACTGCTGAATTGTCGTTGGATGATGCAACCGCTGCAGGGTTCAAGCGCTACGGCGTTTCGACCAAAGTTGATCCGGGCCGCTACAACTATCACGGTTTTGACGAGCGATTCGATCTGTCCAAGAACCCTAACGAACCGCATCGCGCGGGCTACATCGTCGAGATTGACCCGTGGAACCCAGATGCGACGCCGGTCAAGCACACGGCACTGGGTCGCTTCAAGCATGAAAACGCGGCCTACGCGCTGACGCCAGAGGGTCAGGTTGTTGTCTACATGGGCGACGATGAGCGCGGCGAATACATGTACAAGTGGGTGAGCCGTGACATCTATGTGCCCGGCGGCGATACATCGACACTTCTGTCGGAAGGTCAGCTTTTTGTTGCTAAGTTCAACGACGACATGACCGGTACGTGGATCGCGCTGACGCCCGAAGACACCGGCATGTCTGCAGCTGAGATCGCGCTTTTCACGCGGGTCGCAGCGACGCAGGTTAGCGCTACAACTATGGACCGTCCTGAATGGATTGCGGTCAATCCAACGGCAACAGAGGCCTATTGCTGTCTGACCAACAATTCGCGTCGCGGTGCGCTGGATGACGATGGCAACGTTCGGACCAACGCCGCTGGTGAACAGATGGTGCCCAACGCTCCGAACCCGCGCGAGATCAACCGCTATGGTCAGATCGTGCGCTGGCGTCCGCATAACGCAGATCACGGTGCGTCGACCTTTGACTGGGATCTATACGTGATGGCGGGCAATCCGACCGTTCACACCGAAGGTCCCTATGCCGGCACAGCGAACATCAATGCCGGTAATCTGTTCAACTCGCCCGACGGTATGCAGATCGACACCACTGGTGTGATCTGGATCCAAACGGACGGGAATGACGACAATGAAGGCGACTTCGAGGGGATGGGCAACAACCAGATGCTTGCCGGTGATCCGGTAACTGGTGAAATCCGCCGGTTCCTGACGGGTCCCAACGGCTCTGAGGTCACCGGCCTGACATGGTCCGTCGACAAGCGCACGATGTTTGTTGGCATCCAGCACCCAGGATCGCCGTTCCCCGACGGCGAAGGCGTTTTGCCGCGATCAGCAATTGTAACGGTCAAGCGCAACGACGGTGCTAAGGTCGGATAAGGCGCGACACAGCAAAAGAAAGAGGGCGCGAACTGCGGTTCGCGCCCTTCGTCTTTTCGCCTAGCAAGCGACGGTCAGACTTGCTTGGAGACCTGCGTGTATTCCAACTCAACCGGCGTCGCACGACCAAAGATCGACACTGTCACCTTCAGGCGCTGGTTGTCTTCGTCGACCTCTTCGACCATGCCGTCGAAGTCTTCGAAGGGCCCTTCGTTGACCTTGACCTTTTCACCAACCTCGAACGAGATCAGAGTGCGTGGCGCTTGTTCGCCTTCTTCAACACGGTTGAGGATAGAATTCACTTCTGCATCGCGCATCGGCATTGGACGACCTTGGGGGCCGAGGAACCCTGTGACGCGGTTGATCGAGTTGATCAGGTGGTAGCCCTCGTCAGACATTTCCATCCGTACAAGGACATAGCCCGGCATGAAGCGCCGCTCAGTCGGGACCTTTTTGCCGCGCCGGATTTCGATGACTTCTTCGGTCGGAACGAGAACCTCTTCGATCTGGTCCTCAAGCCCCTTTTCGATCACGGAATGGCGGATTTGCTCGGCGATCTTTTTCTCAAAGTTCGACAGCACGCTCACAGAGTACCAGCGCTTCGCCATGGGTCAGGTCCGTCCTTTGTTGTGTCGACCGGTTGGGTCGGGTGTCTATTCTGGGCGTCTAAGCCGGTCCCGCAACAAAAATCGGCGTGCGACTCGAATCGACGCACGCCAAACTACGGGAATGGCGGGGAAGTAAAGCCAATCGGGATTGAATTCAAGCCGGTTGCGCGGGCGCCGGCTCTAGCGTGATCAGGCGCGTTCCAACCTGGTTAAGGATCCGGTCTCCAGCCACCCCATACCCGCGGCGCCCGAAAAGGGTCAGCGGGTCCGTGGGGCCATCGCCGGAGAAAACCGGCAGACCTAAACCGAAACTAACAGGCTCTACGGTCAGTTCGATCCGGGCAATCGCGGCATGGGCATGAAACCAGTCGTGAACCAGCGTTCCACCTAGGATGAGCGGGTTGGTCATTGGCGTCACCGCGTTCACGAGCGCGGGCAAGTCTTCGGGCCGCAGGTGATCGGGATTTACCCAGACTTGTGTTGGTCGCCGCCACTCCGGTGTTGTGACTTGGCGGCTGAAAATGATCCTTCTTCGGTATGGCCGGTCCGCAACCTCATGTGTTTTGCGACCCATCACGGACCAACACGCGTCGCCCACCAGCCGAAAAAAATGCGCCTGTTCTTCGGGGCTGGCCCAACTTGCGGGACTGTCGCCGCTATGGCGCGCAATGAAGCCGTCTGCGGATGTCGCAACGACGAGCGTGAATTCAGTCGTCACGTTCACCCTCGCTCAGCGAGCCGGCGTTCTTGTCGCGCGATCAGCGCGTCAATCTCGGCCTGTGTGGCGGCATTCACTGAACCACCGGGCTTGCGCAATGTCGCATGCGCAATCGCTCCGCGTTTGGCCAGCGTGTATTTGCGGATCGCAAGACCTGCCCCCGGCTGGCTCTCGTATCGAACAAGCGGGAGGTAGGCGTCGAAGATGTCACGCGCGCGGTCTATGTCGCCCGCGTTGAATGCGTCCACAACGTCGGCCATCATTTCGGGAAAGGCGAAGCCAGTCATGGCGCCATCAGCGCCACGGATCATCTCTTCGAGCAGGAATTGTCCGCCGTTCCCGCATAGGATCGAGATGCGGCGCGCACCATTGTCAGAGGCCGCACGCAGCGCGCTGATTTTGTTCAAGCCGGGCCAATCCTCGTGCTTGAGCATGACGCAGGTTGGGCAATCTTCGACGATTTTCAAAATGACGGTTGGATCAAAGGCCACATTAGTGACAAGCGGAAAGTCTTGGATGACGAACGGAATATCGCCCAACATCTCGGCTGCCGAATGATAGTATCCAACGATTTGTCCGTCGGTTTTCAGGCTGGCTGGCGGCGCGATCATGACACCCGCGGCACCCGCGTCCATAGCGGATTTTGCCAGAGCCTCCATTGCCGCAAAACCGGGAGAAGACACGCCCACGACCACCGGCACATTTGCGCGTGCGACGACACGCTTAACGACCGTGAGGGATTCATCTGCTGAAAGCTTTCCGGCCTCTCCCATAATCCCGAGGATCGTGAGTCCCGTTGCCCGACGTTCGAGGTAAAAGTCAGTGAGGCTGTCGAGGCTTTCGACATCAAGCGCGCCGTTTGGGTGAAACGGCGTTGCAGAAATAGTGAAAACGCCTTTGGCACTTTCCGTCAGAGTCACTTTTGCCGTCCTTCTTGATTGTCATGCACCGGGGCGGGTCGCGGATTGAATTTCGATTTGATAACCTTCGGGATCATCAAAGACAAACGCACGAATGCCCAGCACGTCGTTTTCGAACATCTCGCTCAGGTTTGCCAACGTCTCTGCCTTGGCATGCGCATACCACGCGTCAACGTCGAGTACGCGTACGCACAACTGGACAGGCTTGGTCGGGTGCGACTTATGCATGCCGCGCGCTTCGTCGACCAACCCGACATGCGCACCTTCGGCAATGCGGTAAATCTTGCACCACCCCTGATCTATGGCGAGCGGCAGACCAAGCACTTGCTCATAAAATGCCATCGCCGCCGCGAGGTTTTTGTAGTAGAAAAATGTGATGGCAAGGACGTTGGGCTCGGCTGGTATGGTCATGTGTTTTGCTCCAGAAAAGCGACCTCTTCCGCTGGTGATCCGCTAGGTGGCACACCAATCTCAGTGCGGTTCAGCCAGCGACCGGGTCCTGGGTCGGCCGCAAGGCGGGTATCCCCGACCACAGGCTCTCCTCTTCGGATCACGGTTTTCGGCCAGCCCTGAATGGTCGTTCCCGCCCATGGGTTGTAGCCGACATTGTCGTGCAAATCATTGGTCCCAAATGTGATGGATTTTTCATGATCCCAGATCACGAGATCGGCGTCCTGTCCGGCCGCAATGCGACCCTTGCTCGTGAGACCATAAATCTCGGCGGGCCGCTGTGAGGTCAGGCGCACAAAGTCTTCGATTGTCCCCCGCTGTTGCGTCACAACCGCATCGAACATCAGCGGCAGTCGCACTTCCAATCCCGGCAAGCCATTTGCGATCTGGTCAAAACGGGCGTTCGGTCCCGCAGAGAGTTTGCCGCCTTCATCAAATCGGTAGGGCGCATGGTCTGAGGATATGAGGTCGATTGTCCCGTCAAACAGGGCCGCCCAAAGGGCTGATTGATCCTGAGCCGTTCGTTGCGGGGGGGAACACATCCACTTTGCTCCCTCAAGATCTGGTTGGTTCAGGATATCTGCCGTCATCAAAAGGTAATGCGGGCAGGTCTCTGCCCGCACCGGAACACCCCGCGCCTTCGCACGGCGGATGGCCTCAATGGCTTCGACAGTCGAGATATGAAAGAGCATCACGGGTTGGTCGAGAAACTCGGCAAAGCGGATCAGACGCTCGACCGCTTCAATCTCAGCCATGCGCGGATGAGAGATTGCGTGATGGATTGGGTTTGTGTGACCCGCCGCAAGTAGCCGATCTTTTGTCCACCCGATCAGCGCGTCATTTTCGGCGTGGACGCAGAGCAGTGCCCCATGCCGTTTAGCGATAGCCATGACCTCAAGAATTGCCCGGTCATCCAATTTTATGTTGTAGGTTGTGAACACCTTGATCGACCGATGCCCGGCGTCGATGAGCTGCGCGAGATCTGCGTCGAAGTCTGGAGCAGTGATATCTGAAACGGACAGGTGAAACGCATAATCCGTCATCGCACCCTGCGTCGCACGGGCGGTATAGTCCGCCACGCGGTCGCTTAGCCGCTCGCCCTTTTGCTGGGCCGCGAATGAAATTGTCGTTGTTGTACCACCCATCAGGGCGGACCGGGTCGCGGATCTGAAGTCGTCCGCATTCATGAGGCCCATGCCGGAAATCTGTTCGATGTGGCAATGCGGGTCGACACCGCCAGGCGTCACATAGCGGTCAGTTGCATCAATTGAATTGGTTTGTGGCGCGATATCACCGATTTCCACGATTTTGCCGTCGCGCACGCCGATATCTGCCGTTGTGACGGTATCCGTCACAACTCGGCCGCCTCTTATAACCAAGTCGAATTCGTGCATGCGTCAGTGCCCCGTGCCCCGTCGTTTTCAGGATAGCACGCGTGCCGCAGGAATCACTGTGGGATGAGCACTTTGTCGATGATGTGGATTACGCCGTTCGAGGCGGGGATGTCGGCGCGGATAACATTGGCATCGTTGATGCGAACACCGCTGGTGCCGTCAATACGCACCGTTTGCCCGCCCGCCGTGACGACGTTGAGTTGCTGGCCTGCGAACTGCGCCGATGGAGCGGTACGTTGCAAGGCGTGGTAGGCCAGAACATCCACCAGCATTTCGCGGTTTTGCGGTTGAAGCAGCGACTCTAGTGCACCGTCGGGGAGCGCGGCGAAAGCTGCGTTTGTTGGGGCAAAGACCGTAAAGCTTCCTTCACCTTGCAACGTTTCAGCAAGGCCGGCGGTTTGTACGGCAGCGACGAGTGTTGAGAGGTCCGGGTTGGAGGCGGCGACTTCCACGACATTTCCGGGGGTGTCGCTGTTGGCACAGGCTGACAGCAACGCTGCAAAACCAAGTGCTGACGCCGATTTGGCAAAGGTGCGGCGGGTGATCATGATCGGTTCCTCCTTTTTCCGTCATGAACCGGAGGGCGCAAAGCGCCCTCCGAGACATTCCGGTGGCTTATGAACCGGGAATGATCACTTTGTCGATAACGTGAATGACGCCATTCGACGTTTCGATGTCTGCGGTCACGACATTTGCGTCCTGAACCATAACGCCGCCTTCGGTCATGATGGTGACGTCCGAACCTTCGACGGTTGCGGCCATCATATTGTTGGTCAGGTCACCCGACATCACTTTGCCTGGGACAACGTGGTACGTCAGGATCGCGGTCAGCTGCTCTTTATTTTCGGGCAGCAGGAGGCTTTCGACCGTACCTTCAGGCAAAGCGGCGAACGCTTCGTCCGTCGGTGCGAAGACGGTGAATGGGCCGTCGCCTTTGAGCGTTTCAACCAGACCAGCGGCCTGCACAGCAGCGACGAGCGTGCCGAACGAACCTGCGCCGACTGCAGTGTCGACGATGTCTTTGTCCATGCTGCCAGCGAAAGCAGTGGACGAGAGTGCGAGGGTGGCTGCGGCTGCGGTGGTAACCGACAGGAAAGTTCTGCGGATCATTTCTGTTGTTCCCTTTAAAAAGGATGTCTCCGTTGACATCACGCGGTTAACGCTTGGCATGCGTGATTGGATCACCGGGGTTTCCCGCCGAATGGTATTGACCCGAAAAAGGCGCGCGCTAAGCCGGTGCGCTTATGCGTTTCAACTCACGAATTGGTGAGGCTTTGTGATATCGATGCGGTGATGATTGTGCTCACGCTATGATGGCGGCGGTGTGATTGGGCCGGAACGGCGCGATGCGCCAGTCCTGCGAAAAAGCAACCTGACAAGGGAGCCGGCAATGGAATCGATGAGTTTTGCGTTTGATGCGCTCGAATTCTTGGCGCGCGCATTCATCTTTACGATCGGACTTTTCGCAGCCGGTGCGGTAGTTCTGTTTTTTATCGACCGCTTCCAGACAGAAGACGCGATCCGCAGAAACTATCCCGTGATTGGCCGCTTCCGCCATCTCTTCAGCGAGTTGGGCGAATTCTTTCGGCAGTACTTCTTTGCGATGGACCGGGAGGAAATGCCGTTCAATCGGGCGCAACGCGACTGGGTTGGGCGCGCTGCTGAGGGACATGACAACACGATCGCGTTTGGTTCAACGCGCAATGTGGGCGTAACAGGTACACCGCTTTTCGTGAACGCGGCCTTTCCTCCGCTGGAGAGCGAGTTCACCTCGTCTCCGCCAATGGTTATCGGCCCGCATGCACGCCACCCCTACGAGGCAAAGTCGATCTACAACATTTCGGGCATGAGCTATGGCGCGATTTCAAAGCCTGCGGTTCTGGCCCTGTCTAAAGGGGCAAAGCGCGCAGGATGCTGGATGAACACGGGCGAGGGCGGCCTTTCGCCCTTTCACCTCGAAGGTGGCGCCGACATTGTCTACCAGATCGGAACGGCAAAATACGGGGTACGAACCCCCGATGGCCAGCTTGACGACGACAAACTGCGTGCGGTCGCCGAAAACCCAGCGGTAAAGATGTTCGAACTTAAGCTCAGTCAGGGCGCGAAGCCGGGTAAGGGCGGGATCCTTCCCGCTGCAAAAATTACGCACGAGATTGCTGAGATCCGCGGAATACCTGAAGGCCAAGATGGGATATCGCCTAATCGCCACGCCGAGGTAAACGATTTCGGCGAGCTTTTGGATTTTATGGCGCATATACGCGAGGTCACGGGGAAGCCGGTTGGGTTCAAGGTCGTTGTGGGATCTCCGGACGCATTCGAAGAACTGTTTTCGTTGATCAATGAGCGTGGGGAAGCGTTCGCTCCTGACTTTATCACTCTCGACGGGGGCGAGGGCGGGACGGGCGCCGCGCCGATGCCGCTGATGGATCTTGTCGGAATGACAATCCGCGAGGCGCTGCCCCTGATCGCAAACTTGCGAAGAAAGCACGGTCTGGAAGAGCGCATTCGCCTGATCGCTGGGGGCAAGCTTGTGAACCCGGGCGACATTGCTTGGGCGCTGGCAGCTGGCGCAGATTTCGTCGTCTCGGCCCGAGGCTTTATGTTCTCGCTAGGCTGCATTCAGGCGCTCAAGTGCAACAAGAATACCTGCCCTACGGGCATCACCACCCACGACCCCCGGTTTCAAAAGGGGCTTGTCGTGGCCGACAAGGAACTTCGGGTCGCGAACTATGCAAAGCAGATCACTAAAGAAGTCGAGACCATTGCACATTCGGTTGGCGTCACAGAGCCGCGTCAGATTGGTCGGCGACACGTGCGGATTGTACAGGACAACGGGCGCTCGATTCGAATGAGTAAACTTTATCCTTGGGATGAGCCCCGCGCGCTGGATACTGCGGCTGAGTGAAACAAATCCAACTGGATCGTGAGTGTGAGTGTTTTGGCTTCTTAAGCCTTCGCGCGTAGATATCGCTCAACACGAATAACGGAGGCTCAGATGGCCGGACGCTACAAATCAAAGATCGGATGGTCTGAAGTTACCCCGCGCGAGGTATTCATGTCGCGCCGTCAATGGATGACCGGAGCGGCGGCACTTGGGCTTGGCGCGATCGCTGGCCCATCTTTTGCGAACATTCGGCGCAACGCCAAATTCTCGACGTTGGAAGAGCCGAACACGTTTGAAGAGATTACGTCATATAACAACTTCTACGAATTCGGCACCGGTAAGGACGATCCGGCGCGTTTCGCTGATGCTCTGACGACCGATCCGTGGAGCGTTGAAATCGATGGCATGGTCGAACGTCCCGGCAACTACAACCTTGCCGATATCCTGGGCGCAATGGACATCGAAGAACGCGTTTACCGCCTGCGTTGCGTTGAGCGTTGGTCGATGGTGATTCCGTGGGTCGGATTTGAGCTGGCCGATATGTTGAAAATGGCCGGTGCAGATATGAATGCGAAATATGTGCGGTTCGAGACCCTGTATCGTCCCGACGAAATGCGCGGGCAACGCCGCCGGACCGTTCCTTGGCCATATGTTGAGGGTCTTCGGATGGACGAAGCGCTGCACCCGCTGACATTCATGGCAACCGGGCTTTATGGAGAAGAGGTGCTGCCGAACCAGAACGGTGCGCCGATCCGGCTTGTTGTGCCGTGGAAATACGGCTTCAAGTCGATCAAGTCGATCGTGAAGGTCACCGTTCAGAACGACGAACCGTTGAACAGCTGGCAAGAGATTGCGCCGAACGAGTACGGCTTCTACGCGAACGTGAACCCGAACGTTGATCACCCGCGTTGGAGCCAGGCGATGGAGCGGCGGGTCGGTGGTGGCCTGCTGGCAAAGAACCAGCCGACAGAGATGTTCAACGGATACGGTGAAGAGGTTGCATCGCTCTATGAGGGCATGGATCTCGCCAAGTTCTACTGATGTCGATTTCGCAGTCCATCAACACCGCGCTCCGGCGGGTCCCAGCGTGGCCTATATATATAGTGTCCGTTATCCCGCCGGTTTGGTACCTCTATCTCGGGTTCACCGGTGGTTTGGGCTTTGAGCCGATCAAAGAACTGGAGCATCGGATCGGTCTTCTCGGCTTTCAGGTATTGCTGGCGACACTCGCGATCTCGCCGATCCGAAAGTATCTGGGCGTCAACCTCATTCGGTACCGTCGCGCACTCGGATTGGTGGGCTTCTTTTATATCGTCTGCCACTTGCTGGTTTGGGCCGCGCTTGATGTGCAGGCCGTGAACGAGGCGCTCGCCGACATCGTCAAGCGGCCTTACATCACCATCGGCATGGCTGGCTTCGCGCTACTGATCCCCTTGGCGATGACATCGAACAACTGGTCCATCCGCAGAATGGGTCCGTTGAAGTGGCGTCGGTTGCATCAGCTGTCTTACGCAACCGTAATCCTTGGCGGCATACACTTCATAATGGCGCGCAAAGGATTTCAGCTTGAGCCTTGGTTCTACATGGGTCTGGTGGTTGTGTTGCTGGGTCTGCGTGTGGATCTGGGTGCTTGGTTTGCTCGTCCTCGCCGCGCCTGAATAGCGTCGCCAATCACTATCTGACCTGATAGCGGTGTAGGGAAAGACCAACACCGCGGAGAACGACATGCAGGTCATCCTGGTCAAATGGGGCACCAAGTATTCGGCCAGCTATGTGAATGGGCTTCGCGCCGCGATTGAGCGGCGAAGTTCAACGGATATCAGGTTTGTCTGTATCACCGACGATGGCGCCGGGCTTGATGACGGATTTATCGTCAGGCCGTTTCCCAATTTTGGAGTTCCGTTGCCCGAACTGACCCGCGGTTGTCTGCCGAAAGTCGCGATGTTCGAGCGGGGTGTCGCGGAGCCAGGCCGGCCGGCCGTTTTTATCGACCTCGATTCCGCTGTGATTGGTGACATGGCCAGATTGGGCGCGTGGATCGAGCAGGAACGCGTTCTGCATATGCTGACACGATATGCAGTGCCGATCTGGCGCGTTCGCGGGCTTGCAAAAGCTTTGATGCCTAACCGCCCGTATATCGGCAATACGTCCGTGGTCGGGTTCTATCCGGAGGATCACTACCAGATCTTCGACAGCTTCATGGACGAGCTGGAGCCGACCTATCGTGCAAATGGAAACAGCCGTGAAGGCATGGGAAAGCGATTCATCGATGACGAACGGTGGATCAGCTGGGGCGCGCGGGATGAGTTGCGGGTTTGGCCGCGGGATTTGGCGACAAAGTTTACAGAAGAATACATGGCGCGATCGTTGGAAAAGGCTGAACGGCGAGATTCGCAGCCAGAATCAATCCAGCGACGTCAGAATCAGGTGGTCGTGACCTTCCACGGTGAGGTTTTGAAGCCAGAAGAGATCATAAACTTCGAATCTGGGCGGGTGATTCAGTGGAAACATCACATGACTCGGTGGAATTATCCGGTCTTTGACACCTACTGGCACGAAATTCTGGATGGAGAGTCGCATTAGGACGCGGTGAGTCTGTGTATAAGGTGTGGATAACGGCGCTTGATTGAGCGTTGAGGACAAGAAAATTCTCCAAAACCACGCTTTGTTGTAGTGAACTTGCTCGCAACCCCCAGATTTTGTGAGAATTTCTGGATTGCTAAAAAAATGTCATCTTTCGTCAAAAAAGCCCTTGCAGCCCCCCGGCCCAATCCGTAAATACCCCTTCACCGGCGGCGCTGAGGCGCTCGACGGGGCGCCAGACGGGCCACACGGCAACGAGACGCAAGACTACAATAAGAGATGAATGAGGCGGGGCGCGCCGGTAAGTTAGGGCGCACTCAGTCGTTTTTGTCTCTTCGCTCTTTGAAATTGATAGTATCTGAAGAGATATGTGGGCGGTTTGGTCTATTCGATGGACAAACAACTGCACATATGTCGCGCTCTTAGACTTCGGTCGATAATAGAGTGTCAGCTTCACTGTTTGTACGGCTTCTGGTTTCTTATGAAACCTGGAGCACATCAAACAGAGACGGATCCTGATCTTAGCCGGTCAGGAGACGATGTGCAGAGGTTCGAACGTCAAGGATAAGCTGGTAACAGCTTTTCAACTTGAGAGTTTGATCCTGGCTCAGAACGAACGCTGGCGGCAGGCCTCATACATGCAAGTCGAGCGCACCTTCGGGTGAGCGGCGGACGGGTTAGTAACGCGTGGGAACGTGCCCTTCTCTAAGGAATAGCCTCTGGAAACGGAGAGTAATACCTTATACGCCCTTCGGGGGAAAGATTTATCGGAGAAGGATCGGCCCGCGTTAGATTAGGTAGTTGGTGCGGTAACGGCGCACCAAGCCGACGATCTATAGCTGGTTTGAGAGGATGATCAGCAACACTGGGACTGAGACACGGCCCAGACTCCTACGGGAGGCAGCAGTAGGGAATCTTGGACAATGGGCGAAAGCCTGATCCAGCCATGCCGCGTGAGTGATGAAGGCCCTAGGGTCGTAAAGCTCTTTCGCCAGGGATGATAATGACAGTACCTGGTAAAGAAACCCCGGCTAACTCCGTGCCAGCAGCCGCGGTAATACGGAGGGGGTTAGCGTTGTTCGGAATTACTGGGCGTAAAGCGCGCGTAGGCGGATTAGTCAGTCAGAGGTGAAATCCCAGGGCTCAACCCTGGAACTGCCTTTGATACTGCTAGTCTTGAGTTCGAGAGAGGTGAGTGGAATTCCGAGTGTAGAGGTGAAATTCGTAGATATTCGGAGGAACACCAGTGGCGAAGGCGGCTCACTGGCTCGATACTGACGCTGAGGTGCG
>JABSSC010000084.1 GCA_013214635.1 Paracoccaceae bacterium
CACGCCCTCATCCTAGGCCGCGCGCAAACCGGCCTGCAGGCGTTCGCATGAAGCCACTCGCGGACCTGAAAGTCCTCGAACTGGCCCGAATCTTGGCGGGACCATGGGCCGGTCAGGTTTTGGCAGATCTTGGCGCGACGGTCATCAAGATCGAAAGCCCAAAGGGCGACGACACCCGCGCATGGGGCCCGCCCTTTATCGAGCGCGAAGATGACAGGTCGGCCGCCTACTTTCATAGCTGCAACCGTGGCAAGTTGAGCGTCACGGCAGACATCAAAACCGAGGAAGGTCGCGCATTGGTCCGCGATCTTGCTGTCGGCGCCGATGTCCTGATTGAAAACTTCAAGGTCGGCGGCCTTGCAAAGTATGGCCTCGACTATGAGACGCTTTCCCACCTCAATCCTGGGATCGTCTATTGCTCAATCACAGGTTTCGGACAAACCGGGCCTTACGCCGAGCGTGCGGGCTACGACTATCTGGTTCAAGGGATGTCCGGCTTGATGTCGATCACCGGCGCGGCCGATGGTCCGCCGCAAAAGGTGGGCGTTGCTCTGACGGATCTCTACGCCGGACTGTATTCCGTTATTGCAATTCAGGCGGCTCTGGCAGCCCGATCCACAACGGGCAAAGGGCAACATATCGACATGAGCCTGTTGGATGCCGGTACTGCGACGCTCGCAAATCAGGCGATGAACTTCTTGGCGACGGGGACATCTCCCACAAGAATGGGCAACCAACACCCCAACATCGTGCCGTATGAGGTCTTCCCGGTGGCTGACGGCGATATCATCATTGCCGCGGGCAACGATTCCCAGTTTGCGCGTCTTTGCCATGTTCTTGATCGAGCAGACCTGGCTGAATCCGCAGATTATAAGACGAACGCAGCCCGCGTGAAATCTCGTGCGAACCTGGTGCCAGAAATCATGGAATTGACCAGCACTTGGACAAAGGCTGACCTTCTTGCCCGGCTCGACGAAGTTGGGGTACCCGCGTCGCCGATCAATTCCATCGGAGAAGCATTCAGCGACCCACAGGTGAAGTTCAGAGCGCTCGAGATCGAACCTGACGGGATAAAGGGCGTTCGCACGCCAGTGATGTTTGGCGCTGACGCCATGGCCGCCCGGACCGCTGCACCGAGGCTTGGAGAGCACACCGCGAGTGTACAGAAAAATGGGTGGGACATCGTGCGCCGCGGGTGAGTCCAACTCGTCCGACCATCCTTTCACAAAAGGACCGACCAGCATTCCAGCCGGAATAGACTGGCCGCTCATGACAACCGCCTTGATGGCTTCCCGATCTATCGCGAGAGAGATTGAGCGCCGCACCCGTGGGTCGGACACCCGCGCCCCGAATTTGAGCCCCGGCAAGCATCGGACGACCGCATTGGGTTCTTACGAGACATCTGACAGGATTTGTCGGTCATCGAAGGCGAGTGACCGCACGACCGATGAAGCCGAAGCCCAAGCCAAGGATGGCCTGATCTCCGGGCCAAGGGATCATTGCTTTGCATTGGGAACGAACAGGGTTTGCCCGTCAATTTCATAGCTTCCGATCGTAGCCTGTGTGCTCGGTGAAGTGAGCCAGTCTTCGAAAGCCTGCGCCGATTGTGCCTTCACGTGCGGATGACGCGCGGCGCTCACAGGCAAGTATCCATATTGGTTGAACAGGGTCGGATCCCCTTCAAACAGCACGGCAAGGCCATCCTTTCTGCCAAAATTCAACCAGCTTGCACGATCGCTCAGAACATAAGCGTCCATACCAACCGCTACGTTCAATGCTGCGCCCATCCCCGCGCCGACGGGGCGGTACCAAGCCTCCGTCGGGATGCCGTCGTCGGTTCGATTCCAAAGCGCCAATTCGCGTCGATGGGTTCCACTATCGTCTCCACGGCTGACAAATATCGCCTCAGCATTGCGGATAGCCGATAGCGCACCAACGACATCGGAAGAAGCTGCGACCTGGGCAGGGTCCGAAGACGGACCAACAATCACAAAATCATTGTACATGATCTCGCGGCGATGCGTTCCAAAGCCTTGCTCGACGAACTCAATCTCCGCCGCTTTCGAATGCACTAGAATGGCATCGACGTCGCCTGCCCGACCCAACCTCAGCGCCTGCCCTGTCCCAACTACGACGAGCTCAACCGTCAGGCCAATCTCTGCTTCGGCCAGCGGCAGCAGAACATCAGACAGCCCGGAATTATGAAAAGACGTCGTGACAGCCATTCGGAGCGTGTCGGCATGAACACAAACCGACGTAAGAACCGTCAGGAAAAGTGCCAAGACCATGCGTTGTACCATCAAACGATATCCCCGTTAATGAAAGCAGCGGCCCCGGCGTCTTCAGGACCGGCAAAAAACGCCTTAGCGCTTGAACGTTCCTGAATTACCCCGTCTTGGATATAGATTACTTCTTTTCCAAGTCGTCGAGCCTGGCCCAGATTGTGGGTCGCCAACACGATAGTCATTCCACTTTCATGCGCGTCCTGAACCAATTGCTCGATGTCGCGCATTGCCGACCCGTCAAGGTTCGCTGTCGGCTCGTCCAGAAACACGATGTCGGGCTTAATGATTAAGGCTCGCGCCAGCGCCAGTTTTTGGCGCTCTCCCCCTGACAGCACCGTCGCAGGTCGTTCGAGTGCATCGCCCAAACCAATGCGCTGCGCCCAGTCCTCGGCCTGTTGCCGGGACGCCTTCCGCGGGTGACCGCGCAAGTGCAAAGGGTAGGCAATGTTGTCGAGCACACTTCGGCGCATGATTATCGGTGTTTGGAAGACAAATGACTGATGCAACTCGGCCTCGCGCCGCGAAACCTGCCAACGCACATCGCCGCCGGAAATACGCTCAATCCCGTGCATCGTGCGCAACAGCGTTGTCTTTCCGGCACCATTTGGCCCAAGGACAATCGTCAGCCCGCCACCGGGCAGTTCCATCGACACCGGGCCGATGATGCGTTTGCCCCGCTTTTCGACAGTCACATTTGACAGATTGACGGGCAGGATGCTCACCAGCGACCCTCACGTTCCGTGCCGGAAATGGCGTGAATGCCGAGGTTGATCGCGATGGCGATTGCGATCAGCACGAACCCCAAACCTAAAGCGAGAGCGAAATTTCCTTTCGACGTTTCAAGCGCGATGGACGTCGTCAGCACGCGCGTGGCGTTTTCAATGTTCCCGCCTACGATCATGATTGCTCCGACCTCGCCAATTGCGCGTCCGAACCCTGCCAATGTGGCGGTCAACAAGGAACGACGCCCATCCCAAACCAGGGCGCGCATTCGCTGCCGCTTTGTGGTGTTCAAGGAGATCAAAAGATCATGGTAGTCCGCCCAAAGATCCCGGATTGCCTGATGCGAAATCGACGCGATGAGTGGTGTCGCTATAATGACCTGGGCAATGATCATCGCCGTTGGTGTATACAGCAGCCCCAGCACGCCAAACGGGCCAGAGCGTGACAACAGGAGATAAACGAACAGGCCGACAACGACGGGTGGCAGACCCATCAACGCATTGAGAACAGCAATAGTCGCCCGACGCCGGCGAAACCGGCTAATGGCCAGCCATGCCCCGAACGGCACACCAATAAGCGCAGCAATTGCGACTGCGGTGATAGAGACCTGAAGCGAACGAAGCGAGATTTGGACAAGCTCAGGATCGAGCGTCACAATCAACCAAAACGCTGCCTCAAGACCCTCCCAGATATCTCCCATGAAACGTGTTCGCTATGCTTGTGGTCAGTCGATCCGAACGGCGTCGCCCGCCTGACGCTCACCTGCACCGAACCCGGCATTCTGAAGAGCAAAGTTCGAACCGATGCCGATCACGATGATCACGACCAAAGCCAAGAGTATCACTTTCATCGTTGGTTCCCTTCCCTGACCCTAAGTGTTGTCTCTTAAAAAGGCGATCAAATCGCGCCGATCTTGAGGGGCCACGATCCGTTGCATAGGCATCTTGGTACCGGGGATATAGTGGTCTGGCCCAAGATCAAAGAGGGCATCGATCGTCGCGTCCCCCCAAACGATGTCCGAACCATCCAGTGTTTCTGAGTAGGTATAGTCTGGGACTGTTCCGGCTGGCCGTCCAAAAAGCCCCTTAAGCGTCGGTCCGGCGCGGCGTTCGGAACTGGATGTCAGGCTGTGACAGATTGCACATTTGCGTTGAAACTGGCGCTCGCCATTGGACATGGTTTCAGGATCACGAAGGAACGCGCGCGTATTGTCAGAAAATAGCGGGCCAGCTTCGACACCGACGGGCCAGAGATAGGCGGCGTCATCGATGCCCCCTGCCAGCAACGCTGTCGATTGGGCGTTGTAGCTCAACGCCCAGACAGGGCCTTTGAGCGCTGCGCGAAAATCATGCTTGATCCGCCACGACGCCGTGTCGACCACCATGATATAGCCTTCACCATCGCCCACCGCGATTTGGCTGGCGTCCGGGGACGCGGCCATGGCCAGTATCGGCCTGCGTTCGAGCGTGAGGTCGGCAATTTCATCCAACGTACTAAGCGATAGAACACGTGTGCCCCCGTCGACGGCACCATAGGCGAGCCAGTCCGCGTCCTCATCAATGAGGATCTCCGTGGTTCCAAAGCCGTGCCGGATAATGACATCTCCTTTGCCCGGATCATCTAGCCGCCAAAATCGGATCGTCCCGTCTGCGGAGGTGGAATAGAGTTCGCGTGCCCGCCCCGAAAAAACCACATCGTTCACCGGGGCATTGTGCCCTTTTAGAAACTGAAGATTTTCTCCGGTCGTCGCGTCCCATATGCCGATGCTTCCATCCCAGCTGGCAGAGGCGAGGATGCCGCGTTCGGGGGCATAGGCAAGCGCCTTGATCTGGCCTTGATGCCCGGTCAAGCGCATGCGTTCAGTTGCCGTGTCTAAATCCCAAAGGACCACGGCAAAGTCATCGCCACCTGATGCTGCGGCACCGTCTTGCAGGAAAACTGTGCTCTTTACTGCGGCTTCATGGGATTCAAGCCAAGTCACGCTACCAGTTTGCAGGTCCCAAAATCCCACAGAGTTGTCGAAGCTGCCTGTCAGTGCGGTTTTTCCGTCCGCCGACATGGCGGTCGACATGATCGGACCTCCATGCCCTTCGAACACGTCAAAGTCCTGTGCGGACACCAATGTTCCTGCAAGGCTCGCAATGAGGACGACGAGGGTTCGCACGTCACTCAGCCGGTTGCCCGCCAGTGACCGAAGGCTGATTTGTGCGCAGGGTACCTTTGGCTTGTTCTTCTTCTACCCAGAGGGAGTGATGCTCTTTGGCCCATTGAAGATCGACCTGACCGGTTCCCATCGCATCATAGGCGCCCTGCATGCCCACAGACCCGATGTAGATATGGGCGATGATCATAACCATCATCGCAAAGCTTACGATAGCATGCCAAGCTTGGGCCAACTGCATCTCGGCATGCGGTGTCAAAACCTCGGGAAGTGGGCCAAAGCCGAGCAGGTTTGGGACGCCCGTCGCATTGATCAGGGCAAATGTCTTGGCAAACATCGGCATTTCGAAAGGGAAAAGAAGCGAAAGACCCGACGCCGAGATCGAGGCGCCAAGCACAATGGTGCCCCAAAAGATCAGCTTCTGCCCGCCGTTGAACTTCTTCGCTGGCGGATGCTTGTCCGGCGAGAACAGCCCTCCTGCCTCTTTGAACCAGCGAATGTCATGCTTGCTTGGAATGTTGTGCACGACCCACATGACGAACACCATGATCAAGCCCAGCATGAACGCCCAAGAGACGTTGTTGTGAATATACTTGGACCACGTCGCGATGACCGAATAGCCTTCGTGCCCGATCCACGGGATCAGTCCCTTGCGACCGAACAAGGACACCAGACCTGTAATCCCAAGCAGAATGAACGACCCGGCCAAAATCCAGTGCCCGAGGCGTTCAATAGGTTTGAAGCGTTCGATCGTGATGCCTGCCAAACCGCCGTCGACCATGATGCGGCCCCGTCCGAGATAGAAAAGGACAAGCAGACCAACCATGCCAAGCATCGCCAGCCCGCCCCACCGGCTAAGCGGGCCTTCGCGAAATTCTAGCCAGGCCATACCGCTGTCCTGGATCAAAAGTGTTGCAGCCGGAGAGCGGACTTGTGTTGTCGCGTCAGCAGAGCCGAACCGGGCTGCCCGCCACAATTCAGGATCAGACGCCCCGCCAAGCGTTCCCAGCGGTCCTGTAAGTGGCGCAGCCAAATTAGGATCGCCCGTTGCAGTGCTGCGGAACGCATTGTCGACCGGTTCGCCGGCTTGCCGCCGCAGAATGTCTTCCAGTGTCTGCGCGCCGCCCGTTTCGGCACGGGCGACCTCTTGTTGCTGAGCGTCGTCAACAGTCAAAACGGACGCGAGCCCGACGAAGACAAACAGCGCAGCGAAGACAATAACGAACCAACCAAAGCCCGATGAGTTTCGTTCTGCCATCATTTGCCCTCCTTCTTCTAGCGCCAGAGAATAACCCTCTCACCGAAGACATCAACGATTTGCGCGCCGATTGCCCGCAATTAACTTGTTGATATATCGGCGAAAAACACCGTTCCGGTCATGCTTTTCGGACGGCGGGATACGCCGTCCGAATATTTGTTAATCACCCACCTAGGCGGTATCTGGCTTAGCCGCCTTTTTGATCGTAGGCCGTACCCCAGCCCCAAGCGCCAGAGCCGAACCCACGGGATACAACCCGTTCGCGATAGATGTCGCTCACGTCGTCCCCGTCGCCGGCAAGCAATGCCTTTGTCGCACACATCTCTGCGCAGATGGGCAGCTTGCCTTCGGCGATCCGGTTGCGGCCATACTTCTGAAACTCGGCCGTCGACATGTCGTCTTCTGGGCCACCGTTACAGAACGTACACTTGTCCATCTTTCCGCGGCTTCCAAAGTTGCCGGCTTGCGGAAACTGTGGTGCGCCAAAAGGACAAGCATAGAAGCAATAGCCGCATCCGATGCAAAGATCCTTGGAGTGGAGCACCACACCATCGGCCGTCTGATAGAAGCAGTCAACCGGACACACAGCCATGCAAGGTGCGTCGGAACAGTGCATACACGCCACCGAGATCGACCGTTCGCCCGGTGATCCATCATTGATGGTCACCACCCTGCGACGATTGATGCCCCAGGGAACCTCGTGCTCGTTTTTACACGCGGTAACGCAGGCGTTGCATTCGATGCAGCGTTCCGCGTCTACGAGAAACTTAGCTCGTGCCATTTTCTCTTTCCTCCCTTAAGCCGCTGAGATCTTGCAGAGTGTGGCCTTGGTCTCCTGCATTTGCGTCACGGAGTCATAGCCATAGGTCTGCGCGGTGTTGGTGCTTTCGCCGAGCACATAGGGATCGGCGCCTTTGGGGTATTTGGACCTTCGATCCTCGCCCTGAAAATGACCACCAAAGTGGAAGGGCATGAAGGCCACGCCTTCGCCCACCCGTTCGGTCAGCATTGCCATGACTTTGACTTTGCCGCCTTCGGGGCCTTCGACCCAGACCTGCGCACCGTCGCGAACGCCAAGGTTGTTGGCATCGCGCGGATTGATCTCGACGAACATGTCCTGCTGAAGCTCGGCCAACCATGGATTGGACCGCGTTTCATCCCCGCCGCCCTCATACTCGACCAGACGGCCGGATGTGAGGATGATGGGGTAGTCCTTCGAGAAATCGTTCTTCTGGATCGACGCATAGAGCGTCGGGAGACGATAGAACTTGCGGTCCTCGTAGGTTGGATAGTCATCCACCAGATCACGCCGGTTTGTATAGAGCGGCTCGCGGTGCAGTGGCACCGGATCTGGGAACGTCCAAACGACCGCACGCGCCTTGGCGTTTCCGAAGGGCGCACACTCGTGCTTGATCGCGACCCGCTGAATACCGCCCGAAAGGTCGGTCTTCCAGTTGGTCTTGGGACCCGCCACTGCATCAATCGCGGCCCGCTCATCAGCGGTAAGGTCGCCGTCCCAACCAAGATCCATCAGCATCTGCATCGTGAATTCGGGATAACCATCCTGAATTTCCGATCCCTCACTAAAGACCCCTTCGGCCAACAGGTTGTCACCATCCCGCTCCACACCAAAGCGCGCACGGAAAGTCAGACCACCTTTCGAGACTGGTTTGGACATATCATAGAGGTTTGGCGTGCCTGGATGCTTCATCTCCGGCGTTCCCCAGCATGGCCACGGCATACCGTAATAATCACCATCTGCTGGACCACCAACCGCCTGAAGCGTCGTTTGGTCGAACGTGTGCTGGTTCGCCATGTGCAGCTTGATCCGCTCCGGCGACTGGCCGGTATAGCCGACCGTCCACATGCCTGCGTTGAACTCGCGCGTCACATCCTCGACCACCGGTTCAGGGCCACGATCTGTGTCCATAACCTCGATGTTGCGGAAGAAGCGATCTGACCACCCGAATTTCTCGGCAAACATGGCGATAATGTTGTGATCCGGGCGACTCTCAAAGAGCGGCTCAATCACCTGTTCACGCCACTGAAGCGAGCGGTTGGATGCTGTTGCTGATCCGCTGGTCTCGAACTGAGTTGTCGCGGGAAGCAGGTAAACGCCATCGGTCCGATCAGACAGAATCGCGGAAACGGTGGGGAACGGGTCGATGACGACCAGCATGTCCAGCATTTCCATGGCCTTCTTCATTTCGACCATACGCGTTTGCGAGTTCGGCGCATGCCCCCAAAGAACCATGGCCTTCACGTTGTCGGGCTGATCCATGTTCTCTTTGTCTTCAAGAACACCGTCGATCCAGCGCGACACGGGAATACCGGTCGAATTCATCAGGTTCTTTTCTTTGCCATCGGCGCCGGTAACCGTTGCAAACTGGCCTTTCAGCCAATCTACATCCTCACCCCAGACACGCGCCCAATGCGCCCAAGAACCCGCGCTCAGGCCATAGTAACCCGGAAGAGTGTGGCTAAGCACACCAAGGTCTGTGGCACCTTGGACGTTGTCGTGGCCGCGGAAGATGTTTGTGCCACCTCCGCTGGTGCCCATGTTGCCCAGCGCAAGTTGAAGCACACAATAAGCGCGCGTGTTGTTGTTGCCGTTCGTATGCTGGGTTCCGCCCATGCACCAGATCACTGTGCCGGGACGGTTGTTGGCCATCGTCCGGGCCACGCGTTCAAGCTGGCTACCGGGTGTGCCCGTGACGCGCTCGACTTCCTCGGGCGTCCATTTGGCGACCTCTTCCTTGATCTGGTCCATTCCCCAGACGCGGGTGCGGATGAACTCTTTGTCCTCCCAGCCGTTCTCGAAAATGTGCCACAGAATACCCCAGACAAGCGCAACGTCGGTGCCGGGACGGAACCGGACATATTCGTCGGCATGCGCGGCGGTGCGGGTAAAGCGTGGGTCACACACGATGAGCGGTGCGTTGTTGCGCTCTTTGGCGCGCAGCACGTGCAGCAGCGACACGGGGTGTGCCTCGGCCGGGTTACCGCCGATAATGAAAATCGCACGGCTGTTGTGGATGTCGTTGTAGCTGTTGGTCATGGCGCCATAGCCCCATGTGTTTGCTACGCCCGCAACCGTCGTCGAGTGACAAATCCGGGCTTGGTGGTCGACGTTGTTCGTCCCCCAGTAGCCTGCGAACTTGCGGAACAGATACGCCTGTTCGTTGTTATGCTTGGCCGAACCGAGCCAGTAGACGCTGTCGGGTCCTGCGGTTTCGCGCAGTTCCAGCATCTTGTCACCGATCTCGTTGATGGCCTCTTCCCAGCTGACACGGACCCACTCGCCATTGACCAGCTTGGTCGGATACTTGAGGCGACGTTCGCCATGGGCATGTTCACGCACCGCTGCGCCTTTGGCGCAGTGTGCGCCCAGGTTAAAGGGGCTGTCCCAGGCAGGCTCCTGGCCCGTCCAAACGCCGTTTTCTACTTCGGCAAGAACGGTACAGCCCACAGAACAATGTGTACAAACGGATTTTCGGATTTCCACATTTCCCATGGCCGCGGCTTGCGCCTCGGCTTTGGTTACGCGGCCCGCGGTTGCGCCGAATGCGGCCAGTCCGCCGATGGCGAGGCCTGAGCCTCGAAGAAATGAACGGCGGTCGACCTTGGCCTCGGACGCCTTGGTCAGGATCGAAGGCGGTCGGGAGCCTCGCGCAATCCCTTTCGACTTTTTCCTAAGCATATCGTTTTACCTTCCTAGGGCCATTGGCCCATTCAGTGGGTATGTTCTCTCGGTCCGGCGGGGTCTGGGCGTCACGCAACCGTCACCCGAATGTCCGCACCAAGCGCCTATGTTTTCAGAAGCGCGCTGTCGCCAGGTACTTCTTGACGTGCGCGGTCTTCTCTAAACCCATCGCACTTTCGGGTTCGGCGGCCTCTGCGGCACTGCCAGAAACCGCCAATGCCACCGCTGCGGCCGGCGCGGACGTTCCAGCTAGCTTGAGAAAGTCACGCCGACTTGCGCCGCGCTTTTCGTCTTCCATGCTTTTCCTCCCTTCCTTCATTCCTTCGTTTCCATTCTGAATGCTTCGATTTCGATCTCCATGAATGCGCGCCCGATCTTGCCGACCGGGGCGTAGAAGACAGACCCTTCTGCGCCTTCGAGATCCGTAAAAAAATGTCCGGCCCATGTGGCCAAGTGCGAATTGAAAAACGCTTCCTGATCCGCAACAGGCAATTGCGCGCCAAAACGACCCATGATCAGACCAGCCATCATGTCACAAAGGGACGCGATGTGATCTTCGGGATCTTTTACGTTCGGGTCTCGTGCGATACCAAGCTGATCCATGTGACCGCGAAGATTGGCGAGAGGTTTTTCGTTGAGAAAGCCGGTGAGATAAAAACTTGCGTAGGGAAGAAGCTCTCCCCGACCCAAACCAATGAAGAGCGCGTTGAATTCCCGCTCGACCGCTTTGTCATTGAGGGATGCCGCGATCCGGGCGAGCGACTGTATTCCCTGACCTAACTCAGACCCATCTCCCGACAGCGCGGCTGCCTGATCGATTGTCTGCTGCGTTGGAGGAGCCGCAAGGAGGGCGGCAAGAAAGCCGTACAATTCCGCGCGAAGGCGTTCCTCTTCGCTCGGAGCTTCTGCATTTGCTGGCATCGCCGAAACCGGCTGGCTGGCCATGCATCCCTCCCTGGATACATCGGTATACAGCGAGCGTAGTGCAGCGACTGACCTTACGGCAACCGTTTAATTGGTTTGAAACGGGTCAGATTGTCCCGACTAAACTAGTCGGGCTTAAAGGCCATTCGACGCGGTCGGAAGGTCTCACCTTCGTCTTCCGCATCGTGCGCGACACCTGATTCATAAGGAGAATAGGCAGCCTCGCCGATCGATTCCGGCACGTCTTCCTCGGCCGCAACAGCAACCTCGACGTTTTCCTGATCCGTGTCTGGAGCGTCTTCTTCCACCAGCCGATCTTCACCTTCAACGAGGTCTTTGAGCATCCCCTTCCCAACTTGATACACGGTCGCGAGAACCTCGGGGACCATTGCCGCATCGGTGAAATCATCGCCATAATCGACGAGCCCATCAACATTCGCCAAAACCGGGTTACTTCTCCACAACTGCCTCAGGGCGCGCCTTTTGAGAAGCTCGGGAACCCCCTCACTAAGATAGGCCATAAAATCGTCTCCCTCACCAAGATTGTCCGGATCGGGCAAGTTGTTGATCGCCAACCACTCGTCTTCGGAAATTGGCGTATCGGGTTCGGGCGGAACTTCCGCGGGTTCATCCGGTACAGCGCGACGGCTTTCTTGTTTGCGCCTCGACCATCTTGAAAGCAGGCTGTCGTCGTCCTCACTCATTGTGCGCGCCGTGGTTTTTGCGCACCCGGAGCGCGGTAGACGTCTGCCTTTTGACGTATACGCGCGTCGCCAATCCCATCTTCCGAAAGATCGACGCGTTTTTTGTCGCGTTTACGTTTCACAAACGGCTCGTCGATGTAGTGCACATCCGTGAACTCCCGCACCCAAGCGATTAATCCCGGAGGCATAGGAACGGCCTCAACGATCTCCTCGCCGCTATCGAGGTAGTCCTGTGCCTCATAAGCCGACGCCGTCACAGCATGTATTGCATAGTCGCGATTGGAACTGGCGTCGTCCTCTTCCCGCAAAACGACAAAAACCGCCGGCGGGTCCATCGTCAACGACACGCGATAAGCCTCAACTTCGGAGCGGTGTAATTCCAAGGCGATGGTCTTTGCGTGAAACTCAACCGTATCGCCATGTTCCCGCAGAACACTCCAATCGGCAGGGCCCGCGCCCGGCATCACCGACGTCGCCTTCCAAACCCAAGGAGCCCAGCGCGTCGCCCCGGGTTGTCGTTGAACAACGATCCCAAGAGGAATCGAAGCCACACGACCCGTAGGCTCAAAAGGTGACTTGCGTTCGGACTGTCCGGCGTCTGACATGCATTTCCCCGTTGCTCAGTGCCCAAATGTTATGTGTCAGTGTTTGCACTTGTCAAAGCAACTGCCCAATATGATCGGCAGGACGAAGTTTGGGAGGCTTCAATGACATCAATCGATCGTGTGTATCTTTGTACTTGCGAAGGCTCGATGGAAGTTGACCCTGAAACCGCGCGCAAGGCCACCGGCGCTGCCAAGGCAATTGAGGTCCGCGCCCTGTGCGACAGCGACGTTGACCGCGCCGAGGCCGCCGCCCAGAGCGGAACAACGCTGGTGGCATGTGGTCAGATGACCGCTCTCTTTGAAGAGATTTGGGAAGATACCGAAGGCGATGCGGCGCTTGTGACCGTAGACATTCGCGATCGCGCCGGATGGACAGACGCGGGGCGCGCAACGGCCAAACAGACCGCGCTGCTTGCAGAGGCGATGTTGACGCCCCCCACGACGCCGACGCGCGACATTGTCTCGGAAGGCACCACGCTGATTTTGGGGCGCGACGAGGCAGCGCTCGACGTGGCGCGGGCGCTTTCCGAACGCCTCGCCGTGACCTGTATACTGCCAAGCGCACCGGATCTCTTGCAGGCAGAGACCGACTTTGACCTCGCCCTTGGGCAGCTAGCATCAGCCAGTGGCGCCCTTGGTGCTTTCACAATCAGAGTGTCGAATTTTCAAACACAACGCTTCGGAGGGAGAGGTAGCGTCACATTTAACGCGCCGATCGAAAGCGCGACATCTAACTGCGACATTGTAATCGACCTTCGGGGAGAAGGACCGCTTTTTCCCGCCGATCACAAACGTGAGGGCTACCTTCGAGCAGACCCCGGCGAGCCGTTGGCAGTCTCAAGACTCGTTGATCAGGCAGCGCAGTATCAGGGCGTCTTTGAGCAGCCGCTTTACATTCGATACGACGAGACAATCTGCGCGCATTCTCGCGCAAGCAAGACAGGCTGCACCCGGTGTCTGGATGTCTGTCCAACCGGGGCAATCCTTCCGGTCGGCGATCATGTTTCAATTGACCCTGCGATTTGCGCAGGTTGTGGAGCTTGCGCGGCGGTTTGTCCTTCGGGCGCTGCATCTTTCGACGATCCGCCAGTGCAGTTTCTGTTTCAAAGACTGCGCACCCTGGCGTCGACATATAGGGAACATGCGAGCGATCGGCCTCACGCGTTGTTTCATGACGCCTATGGCACAGAGATCATTGCGCTGTCAGCACGCCACGGCCGTGGGCTTCCGACCAATGTCATTCCGGTCGAAGTGCCGAATGTCGAGGGCGTGGGGCATGCTGAATTGATGGCGGCCCTGGGCGTCGGATTCGACACGGCAACGATTTTGACAGGACCCAAGTCAGACACGTCGGTGATCGCAGGTCAGATTGAACTGGCCCATGCGTTGAGCGCGCCTGCGAGTGGAGATCGGTTCAAACTGGTCCAACCCTTGGATCCAGATTCGCTGGAAGCGGCACTTGCGGGCGAACAACCGGCGCCAATTTCGGCCAACGCAATTCTCCCCTCCGGGGGTCGACGCAACGTGACGCGTCTTGCCGTGAGTGCCCTGTCCGGCGATGCGATTTCCTCTCCTCTGCCCTTGCCAAAAGGAGCCCCCTATGGGGCCGTGGCGATTGATGGTGATGCGTGCACGCTGTGTCTGGCTTGCGTTTCGCTTTGCCCGGTGGGCGCACTCGGCGACAGCCCAGACAAACCACAAGTCAGGTTTCAGGAGACGGCTTGTCTTCAGTGCGGCATCTGCGCGTCGGCCTGCCCCGAAACCGCAATCTCTCTTGTTCCGCAGATGAATCTGTCCAACGAAGCTCTCACGTATCGCGTGTTGAATGAGGAAGACCCGTTTGAATGCATCGAATGCGGCAAGCCGTTTGGTGTCAAATCAACGATAGAGCGCATCGTGTCCAAGCTGGAAGGCAACCACTGGATGTACACGAGTTCGGACAATTCAAAACTGATCCAGATGTGCGACGATTGCCGTGTGAATGCTCAGTACCATCAGGAAAACTCACCCTTCGCGATGGGTGAGCGGCCAGCGGTCCGAACGACTGACGACTACTTGAAGGATCGCAAGCCCAACTAGCTCTACCTCGATTGAACCGGTCTGCCCAAATCAAGTGGCTCAAGCGTGCCGACAAAGGCGGTGATGGCCTCAACATCCTCAAGCGTTAGTTCGACGGGTTGGACATGCGACGGTCGTGCCGCCGTAAAGGGTTCGGTGAGCCCCAGCACCTGAGTAAAGGACGGATGCGGGTTCTTGACGTAATACGCGAGGAACAATGCACTCCAGTTGTCCCGCCCCCGCAGCGCGGCAAAGGACGGCGTTGACCCAATACCGCCCATACGGTTGCGTTCGTCGACAACGTGGCACCGCCCGCAGTGACGCAATGCAAGGTCCGAGCCAAGAGCGGCATCCCCAACGATTTCCTCTTCGACGACCGGTGTTTGCGCTTCAGCGATCTCGCTTGAAAACACCTGGGTGCCGTCAGGTGCAAATGCGTCAATCGCAGACTTGCCCGGCGTCGAATTTAACCATGTGCGAAAGGTCCCTGCTGCCCCGGCAACTCCCTCGTCGGTTGACAGCGTGACCAAACGCACAATGGCGCCACCGGTCGTGGCAAACACCTTTGCGCCTTCAGAACCTCCGATTACGAGCGCGATTTCGGCGTCTTCGCCCGGTTTGACTGGTTCCAGCGTGATGCGATGCTTAAACTTGAAGCGCGGCAACAGATGCTTATCGAAGCCCGAGTCCAGCATAAGAGCGGTCATCTGCACCCGAACGGCGTCTTGGGCCGCTACAGGCATACTTGCTCCCAAAATCAGGCAGAGTGTGATTGCAATTCTCAGCATC
>JABSSC010000085.1:0-2611 GCA_013214635.1 Paracoccaceae bacterium
GGTCAGCTCGCCCGAGACAGGTTTGCAGTCATGCCCGCCAACCTGCTGGAAATACGTGAACTGGCTGACTTCCATCCCGTCACACCAGACCTCCCAGCCCAGCCCCCAGGCGCCCAGAGTCGGGCTTTCCCAGTCATCCTCGACAAAGCGGATGTCATGCAGATCCATGTCGATCCCGATCGCCTCAAGCGAGCCGAGATAGAGATCCTGAAGATCCGGCGGGCTGGGTTTGATCAGCACCTGATACTGGTAATAGTGCTGCAACCGGTTCGGGTTCTCCCCGTACCGCCCATCCGTTGGCCGCCGCGAGGGTTGCACATAGGCCGCCGCCCACGCGTTCGACCCCAAGGCGCGCAAGGTCGTCGCGGGGTGGAACGTCCCCGCGCCCACTTCCATGTCATAGGGTTGCAACACGGCACAGCCCTTGGACGCCCAATAGGACTGAAGCCGCAGGATGATCTCCTGAAAGCTGCGCGGTGCGTCTGGCTTGGCCATGTGAAGCGTTCCATGTGCTGCTCAAAACAGGCGCATTGTCTAGGCGAGCACAGGTGCGCGGTCAATTGCCCCTGCCCCCAATATTTGGGTGCGCCCGCCCGTGGTTCTGCTAGTGTCAGTGCCAATAACAAAAGCACGGCCTTGCACGAGGGTATTTCACATGCGACCGGGGCAGATTTTTTTCCTCATTCTTCTATTGCTGGCGCCACGTCTGGCGGGCGCTCAGGACGGCTCGGTCTGGCTTCAGATCGAAGCGCGTCCGACACTGGCCGCCGCCGAAGAGCGCGCCCGCGCCTATGCGCAATCACTGGACGACGTGAACGGTTTCCGGCTTTCGACAGGGTGGTACGCCATCGCGCTCGGCCCCTATAGCGAAGCGGACGCACCGAGCGTCCTTGCAAATCTCCGCGCCAACGGCCTGATCCCGGCGGACAGCTATCTCCAGGACGGGGGCAGCTTTGGTGTGCGCTTCTGGCCTGTGGGGGCCGGGTTCACGAACCTGCCGCGCCCAGCCCCGGCAACCGATCCCGCCCCGCAAGTTGAGGTTCAGGCCGCAGATCCCGAGCCAGTCCCGCAACCCTCTTCGACCTTCACCATCGCCGACGCGCGCGCCGACGAACGCAGCCTGAACCGGGAAGAGCGTCAGGCGATCCAGCGCGCGCTGGCCTATGAAGGTGTCTACAATGGTGCCATCGACGGCGCCATCGGCCCCGGCACACGCCGCGCGATCTCCGCCTGGCAGGTCAACAACGCGCGTCCCGACTGGGGCATCCTTGCCCCTGATCAGCGCGCCGAGCTTCTTGGTCGTTACGAGGCCGAGGTCGGCTCGCTCGGGTTGGCGGCTGTCATCGACGACGCCGCGGGGATCGAAATCACACTGCCCACCGCCCTCGTCGAATTTACTGAGGCCAGCGCCCCGTTCTCGCGCTACGCTCAGACCGGTGGATCGGGCACAGAGGTCGTTCTGATCAGTCAAAGCGGCGACCGGACAGCGCTCGCCGCGCTTTACGACATCATGCAGACTCTGCGCATGGTCCCGTCCGAGGGGCCGCGCCAGTTGAACCGCGACAGCTTTACCATTGAAGGCGAAGATGACGACATGCTCTCCTTCACCTTCGCCCGGCTGGAGCGAGGTGAGATCAAGGGCTACACGCTCAACTGGCCCAAAGGCGACACGCGCCGCCGCGAACTGGTTCTGGCCGAGATGCGCGCGGGCTTCCGTCCGTTGTCCGGCACAGTGTTGCCCGTGGACGATATCGTCAGCCGGCGCGACGGGGCCAATTACCTCGCCGGGCTCGAAATCCGCCGCCCCATCCGCGCGCGCTCTGGCATTTTCGTCTCACCTGCAGGTCAGGTTCTGACCACGTCCGAGGCCGTGGGCGGGTGTAGCCGCATCACACTGGGCGAAGATGGCGCGGCGCAGATTACCGCGATCGACGCAGATACGGGCATGGTCCTGCTGACCCCGGCCAACACTCTGGCTCCCATGGCCGTCGCCGCACCGGCCACGGCCTCTGTGGCGCAACTGGCCGAGGTCGCGGTCGCAGGCTACAGCTTTGAAGGGGCGCTTGGCGCGCCCAGCATCACCTATGGCCAACTGGCCCAGGCACAGGGCTTTGACGGTCAGGACGCGCTCGCGCGCCTGATCCTGACGGCCAATGCAGGCGATGCCGGCGGCCCGGTTGTGGGCAGTGATGGCGCGCTTCTGGGCATGCTGCTGCCCCGCAATGACGAGGTGCGCCGACTGCCTGAAAAGACCGAGCTTGCCGTGAACGCCGCAGCGATCAGCGCTTTCCTTGATGGTGCGGACGTGGCCGCGCGGGCGGCAGGGCAACCTCCCGCATTGGACGCTGACGCCTTGGCCACGCAAGCGGGGGACATGACCGTGCTTGTGTCCTGCTGGGACTGATCCCGAACATCTTCATTGGTCCGGAAAAACCTCCCGCCGGAGGCACCGCGCAGGGCCGAAAGGCCCGGCGCAGATCAAAGGCAAAGCGCTGTTTGCGCTCTGGCACGGCGGCAAACCCGCGCTCGTCGCCGCCGGTGTAGTTGGGACCGGGGGCATTGAGCAGGACGAACGTCAGCCCGTTGAGTTGCAAAGCGTCGCGGGTTTCCT
>JABSSC010000085.1:2621-7539 GCA_013214635.1 Paracoccaceae bacterium
GTCGCGCCGCACGGCCCGGCCGCTGGATCACGCCCGCCAGAAGCGCAGCGTGAACAGGACAAAGACGGCCATCAACTCCAGCCGCCCCACCAGCATCCCCGCAATCAGCAGAACCTTCGCCACCGCGTTCACCTCCTGATAGGTGCCGGTGGGCCCGATCTGGGGCCCAAGACCCGGGCCGATATTGGCCAGCGCCGCCAGCGCCCCCGACAGCGATGAGATGAAATCGAGCCCCGTCATCCCCAATGCCACGGCCAGCACCCCCAGCGACACGATGAACATCACGAAAAACGCCATGACCGAGGACACAACGTCTTCTCCCACAGGGCGTCCGCCAAAGCGCGGCGCGAAAATTCCATGAGGCGAATGGATCTTCATCACCTGCGTGCGAATGGCCGAAAACAGGATCTGATAGCGGAACACCTTGATCGAGCAGGTCGTCGACCCCGCGCAGCCACCGACGAAGCCAATGAAGAAGATCACGACAATCGGGAAAGCGCCCCATCGCATGTAATCGCTGCTGGCATAGCCAGTGCCGGTCAGGATCGACACACCGTTGAACAAGGACTTTCGAAACCCTTCCTCGCCCGCCACATCCGTCGTCGCCCAAAGCCAGAATGACAGTGCCAACACCACAGTAAGCGCGATGGCAAAGAAACTCCGGATCTGTGTGTCCAGCGCCAGCGGTGCCGCGCTCCCTGAGATCAACTGCACATACCGCACGAATGGCAGCGCCGCGAGCAGCATGAACAGCGCGGCCGTATACTCCACCCCGCGTGAAAACACCGCAAAAGAGCTGTCGTAATTGGCAAACCCGCCCGTCGCCACGGTCGTCATCGCGTGCACGATGGCGTCAAAGCCCTGCATCCCAAAGCCCAGATAGGCCAAACCGCAGCAGACCGTCAGCACCAGATACACCACAAAAATCCGGCTCGCGATCTCCCGCGCGCGGGGCAAGATTTTCGCATAGGTGTCAAAGCCCGACGTGCGAAAGATCTGCATGCCGCCGACCCGCATCTCGGGCAAAAAGACCATCGCAAAAACGATGATCCCGATGCCGCCGAACCATTGCAGCAGCCCGCGCCACAAAAGCACACCTTCAGGCAAAGCCTGAAGTCCAGTCAGGACAGTCGCTCCGGTGGTCGTCAAACCACTCGTCGCCTCAAAAAGCGCGTCCAGCCCACCGCTGATCCCGCCCAGCCAAAGCGGGATCGCGCCAAAGAATGGCAAAACGATCCAAACGCCTGTGGTCATCAAAAAGGTCTGTTGCAAGGTCGATCGCCCGCCCAGCCCGTTCTGGCAGGCAAGCGCCAGCAAGCCGCCCACCACAACGGAAAACGCTGCTGCTTCGAGGAATATCCAGCCCTGTGCGTTGCCATAGGCAAAATCGACAATCGCGGGCAGCAACATCGACGCCCCCAGCGCGGCAATCAGCAAGCCGATAACATATCCCACCGGGCGGAGATCAATCATGGGGCAAAGCGTTGCCGCGCATGGACCGCGCCGTCAAGCGCGATCCGCCTGTGACGCAGGATCAACCGGTGTGAAACAGGCCTTCGAAAAAGCGCGGATCGAAGGATGCGGCGTCAAACGTCGGCCCTTCGGTCAGCACGCTGACCGCGTCATGGCTGTGCAGGCTTTCCTGATGGCTGGCCGCCACGCGGAAGTCACCGATGCGCTGATCGGCTTGCAAGGCTTGCGCAAAAAGACGCGCCGCGTCTTCGACAAAGATCGGATTGGCGGCGTTCAACTCTGCAAAGGCCTGCTCGTCCTCACGCTTGACCATGACTTGCGTCTCGGTCGGCACCGCAGCGCGCGCTGCGTCAACAAGGTCCTCAACGCTCAGATCCGGTGCGCTTGGGTCCAAGGCGACCGACAAACGTGCGACTGACCGCTGCGAATGCGGCGTTGCCAACTGACCGCGCGTGGCGCGGGCATGTTCGCTCAACTCAAGCGAACAGGGGCAGGTCGACGAATAGACGTAATCGAGATGTACGATCCGCTGACGTACGCCGTCACGCTCGACCAGTTCAAGCGCCACATCGTAATACTGCCACCCTTTCAGGCCGGAGCGCAGCGAAGTCATCTCCACCGGATAGCTGAAGCGCAGCTGGATGCGCGCATCAAAGCTTTCCAGATCGGCTTTGTAGTCATCCAAAGCGGCTTCGATCACGTCAAAACCAAAGGTCGCCTCAGCATGGGTATAGAACGACCGCATGATGCGGCTCATGTTGATGCCTTTCTTGTCAGCCTCAAGGCTGACCGACCCGGTGACCGAGGTTTCCAGCATCACAGGCGCGCCATCGCGCGTGGCATAGCGCAGCGGCAGACGGAAATTCGAAATACCGACATGCTGAATCCGGCGATGGGCACCCTCGATCAGGCTTTCGGGCCCGTTCTGCAAATCGGGCAGGCTGTCTTTATAGGCCGCATCGACCGTGAAATCGGCGGGATACTCCCGAGACAACACAGGATAGCTGCCAGATTGCCCGGGCAAAAGCCGCGCGATGGCGGGATCAAGCGTTGTGACTTCGTCGGTTTCTGCTGCGGCGGCCCATGCGCGCAGCACGCGCAGGGCATCACGCGCTTCGTCGCGCGTAGGGTTCGACACGTTCAGCGGTGCGTGGATGTTCATGACGTCCTCCAGGTCGTTCGCGGGTCGCGGAGGGCACTAGATGGGACGTAGGCCCAGCTTTTCCAGTGGCGTCTGAAGGATTTATGAGATGGGCGCGCACAAGCCCCTGTGCAGCAAGGCTCAGTCGCCCGCCTTGATCCGCGCGAACTCCGCCACCATGGCGGCCCGATGCTCAGCCGAGAGCGGAAGTTGCGGCAGAACACGCCCCTGCAAAGGCGCAACACCCGCGTTGGTCAGCGTTTCCGCCGAGATTTCCGACATTCCGACTGTGTTGGCATGGGCCGCCCCCCGCGCAACGTAAGCCGCCGTCGTCTCAGGTGCCAAAAGCGCGTTGATGAAATCATAGGCCAATGCCTCATCCCCCTGCCCGTCGCGGACATTGGCAAAACCGCACAGCCAGATCGTGCTGCCCTCAACCGGTGCCCGCTCAAACGCCAATGGCAAACCGTTCGCGCGAAGCTCGGCATAGGTGTCGCTCCACGCCCAGGCGACGGTGACCTCACCTGTATAAAGCCAGTTGCCCAACTCCCCCGCCTGCCCCCAGAACCGGGCGCCGTTGTCGCGCACGGTGCGCAGGAACGCGGCGGCGGCGGCGAAATCATCCTCGGTCGCCAGCGTCCAGTCCGTGACACCGGTGGCCAGATAGCCAAGCGCAAACGCATCATCGACGTTATCGGGAATGGAAATCCTGCCCGCGAACGCGGGGTCTGCAAACACCGCCAGCGACGCGACCTGCGCGGCATCCGTCGTCTCAACGTTATACACCACCGCCGTCGCACCCTGATTGACCGGCAGGAACGTCACCCTGTCCGGGTCGGGATTGCCATAAAACACCTGCTGCAGCGTCAGATCGGTCCACGCAGGCACAAGGGATGTATCCCACGGCTCAATCAGGTCCGACGCGTTCCAAGCCCCGAGCGATCCAAGGCAGAGCTTCGTGACATCGGGCCGGAACCCGTCGCGCACGGCTGCAAGCGCGGCGTCCTCGCTGTCGAAATACCGATAGGACGGCAATGTCGCGGTCGCCGCGACAAAACCCGCGTAATACTCTGGCACGTTGGCATCGGCGAAATCGAACACCAGCAATCCGTCATCATGCGAGGTCGAGATCGTGATCCCGTCATCCTGCGCCTGCGCCATGCTCGCGATCAACGCCGCGGCGGTGAGAGTTGCGGCCCGCATCATCCGTAGAAATCCTGTGTGATCCAATAGCGCCCGCAGAACTCGCCCGCAGGTTCAATCGCGACCGCCGTGCTGACATAGCCCATGTCCTTGTGCAGGACGTTCTTGCGGTGGCCCGGCGAATTCATCCAAAGCTGCACGATCAGTTGCGCAAGGCTGGCATAGCTGTGCTCACCGATCGCCTGACCCTCATAGGTCTCGAATTTGCACGCCTTCGCGTCGACGATCCGAAAGCTTTTCCCGTCCACACCAAAGCGGTGAACCATCCCGACATTCTCGGCCGCGGTCTTGAACTTCACGCCCGAGCCCTTGACCCGCTGCACCAGCGTCTCGCGCCCCTTGATCGTGTTTTTGTGGCCAAGCTGGGTCGTCTTGGCCATCCACTGCGAATGGCGGTACGCCTCTTTGTTCAGCCCCGTTCCACCCTTCGACAGCTTGCGCACCTTGTTCTGGCAACGGTGGAAACTCACTTCACCCAACACGGCCTTGTCGAAGGTATTCTGGTCGATGCGCTTGGTATCAATCACCTGCGCAGCCTTGCCCGATGCCTTGGGTCGGCTGCAAGCCTCGGCGCTTGTGGCCATCAGACCCAGCGCCACCACGCATGTCACAAAAACTTCATTCCCAATTCGCTTCCCTACGGATGCTTGGGATCAGTTGAGCGCAAACACCCCGGGCTTGGCAAGACCGCAGGTGTCGCGGTCACCGGTAGCGGGTGACGAAGCGGCCCTTTACGCTTCACCGGACAACGATACGATGGGGCGTGAATTAAGATGTCTCGCACCCGTGACACTATTGAACTGGACCCATCAGTCTTTCCACGGGTAGGGTCCCCACCAAGAACACCAAGAGATTGATCTAGAGCCACAAATGGATGAAGATGACGATAAAAACAACGTTATAAAACTTAAAGAGTGCCCAGGTTACGAACGTGAGTTTGTAAGGTTATTTTGGTCACTATTTACTTTATCATGCGCTTTTTCGGTTTTTGGAAACCACTTTATTTCTATAGAATCGGAATTGTCACAAATCATTTTTTCTTTAGCCGAGTATCTTGTTGATCCTGCATATCCAGAATGCATTGAGCCAGAGCAGTATCTA
>JABSSC010000085.1:7549-14983 GCA_013214635.1 Paracoccaceae bacterium
CTTAACGAGTACGTGTAAAACTGCGCTAATAATCATTAATATATTATCTACATCTTATCATAGTTTGCATCATTTTAATATAAAACTAGATGATGGATTCCTTTTTACTAACGGGAAAGAAGATAGTTATATTATAGAAAAAAGAGTAAATGTTTACTTTCGCTGCCTCGGAACGCTTTTGTTCTGGATGATATTTTTCTACTTATATATTTCTTTTGAGGCATATGACCACAAGGGGTCTCCGGCGAGAGGGTATTTTATTAAGTGCTTTCCAATATATAATGTAATAGTTTCGTTTTTTGGAGTCGCTTTAGGTTTCTACGTTTTTCAAATTACTTTCGGCTTGCCGAGATACATAAAGATGGGCCTCAGGAGGTAAACGAGCGGGCGAGACATGAGCAAGCCGCGTTTTGACTTGTTCATATGCCCCAGCACGCAGGCTTCAAGACAGGACCGCAGATGTCGCGGTCAACTGTAACGGGTCACGAAGCGGCGCAGGATGTCTTCGGACACCGGGACGGAAACACCGTCCATCGTCGCCGCAAGCGCGTCCGCCTCTTCCACCGGGAAATACCCTTTGTGCTTGTAAACCTCGATGCGCAAACGGAAATTCTCGGGCCCGCTTTCGGGGTGGAATTGCGTGGCATAGACGTTTTGCCCATAGCGGATCATTTGCATCGGGCAGGTGTCCGAGGCCAAGAGGTGCACGCATCCCGGCGGCAGCGCCTGCACCGCTTCCTTGTGGCCCACCAACGCGTCAAAACGGTCGGGCAGACCATCGAGCAGGGGGTCTTCTGCCCCTGTCTGGCGACATTCGACCGGCCCCACATCCTCGGAATAGTTCGCCTTTGACACTTCGCCGCCCAGATGGTGCGCGAGAATACCGATGCCGTAGCAGCAGCCCAGATACGGGATATCCTGATCGGTGATCTGCGGCATGAGGCTTAGGATTTCTGCCTCGATCCGCGCCTCTGTCGGATCCTTGGTGGCGGGATCGTCACTGACGCAGCCCGGGCCACCACCGACGATCACACCCGCATAGGCGTTCAGGTCCAGATCCTCGGGCAGCTTTTCCTGATCCAGCCGGATGCGGTGCACCCGATCCGGCGCGATCCCGCCTTTCTCCATGAAGGCGTGGAATTCGTCATCCGCCGCTTCGGTCTCGGGCCGCAGTTGCAGGATCAGGAATGGCTTCACGCGTTGGCCCCCAGCGCGTTTGAGATATCGTCGATCAGGTCGCGCCCATCTTCGAGCCCTACACTGACCCGCACAAGCCCCGGCGTGATGCCCAGCGCGGTGCGCTGTTCATCGCTCAAGCGCTGATGCGTCGTGGTGGTGGGATGGGTCGCGATGGATTTCGCATCGCCCAGATTGTTCGAGATCGTGATGATCTTGAGCGCATTGAGGAAGCGAAACGCCGCCTCCTGCCCGCCTTTCACGTCAAGCGATACGACCGTGCCGCCCTTGTCCATCTGGCGCTTGGCCAGATCATGCTGCGGATGGGACGGAAGATGGGGAAAGATCACCCGCTCAAGCCGCCCGTCACTGGCGAAATGCTCTGCAATCTCGGTGGCTGTCGTCGCCTGCGCCCGCACGCGAAGATCCAGCGTTTCAAGCCCTTTGAGCATGATCCACGCCGTAAACGGGCTCATCGCCGCGCCGGTGTGTTTGAGGTACGGCTCGACGGTCTTGCGAATGAATTCACGGCTGCCAAGGATCACACCACCCAGCGCGCGCCCCTGCCCGTCGATGTGTTTGGTCGTGGAATAGACAACCACATCCGCCCCAAGCTCGACCGCGCGGGAATAGATGGGCGTCGAGAAAACATTGTCGACGATCACCAGCGCGCCGACGGCATGAGCAATCTCGGCGACACCCGCGATGTCGATCACCTCAAGCGCCGGGTTCGACAGGCTTTCAAAGAACACGGCCTTGGTGTCGGGCCGCACGGCGGCGCGCCATTGGTCGAGATCGGTGCCGTCCACAAAGGTCACCTCTACCCCGAACCGGGTCAGTACGTCTTCGAGGATGTAGAGACACGAGCCGAAAAGCGCGCGCGCCGACACCACGTGATCGCCCGCCTTGAGCATTGAGGTCAGCGCGCCATTCACCGCCGCCATCCCGCTCGCTGTGGCAAAACCGTCTTCGGTGCCTTCCAGCGCGGCAATACGTTCCTCGAACATGCGCACGGTCGGGTTGCCGTAACGGGCATAGATAAACTCATCCTCGCCCGCCTGAATGAAGCGTGCTTCGGCCGCTTCCGCCGTGTCATAGACAAAACCTTGGGTGAGAAAGATCGCCTCGCTCACTTCGCCATACCCTGAGCGGCGAATGCCCTCATGCACCAGTTTCGTGCGTGGTTTCCAATCTTGTGTCATGGGAGGCCGCCTCCTTTCGCAACAAAAAGCCCCCACCGCCTGAGCGTCGGGGGCTGCTGTCGCATCCCTGACCTCTTTAGCAGAATCTTTAACGTGGCCCGCAATCCGGTGAACAAATCGCCACGGGATATGGGCGTACTCCTGTTGCGTGTGGCGGTCAAGCACCGTCACGGAAGCGTAACACCGGGTTCATCTTGTTGTCGTATGGCTCGACTACGTGCTCGCCACAAGATGTTGTGGGATTGGCCAGATGCCTCTTCTTCGGATCAATGCAATCGACGGTGCCTTGCGCACCACAGGCACGCGCAGCGTGACCGCAGCGCTTGGCGCAGCACTTGCCGTGCTTCCGCCGGGTGCGCCGGTGATCGTGATGCTGCACGGGTATAAATACACCCCACTCAGTGCCGCGCATTCTCCCCACAGCCGGCTCTTGTCGCTCAAGCCGACATCGGCGCGGGCACGGTTCATGTCCTGGCCCCGCCGCATGGGCTTTGGACAAGGCGACCCGACTGAAGGCTTGTGCATCGCCTTTGGCTGGCACGGGCGCGGGACGATCTGGCAGGCTTACCGTGAGGCCGGAGAGGTCGGAAAGCACCTCGCCCTTCTCCTGGGCATGATCCGCGCACGGTCCGCGGCCCCCTTGCACGTTCTGGCGCATTCGCTGGGGTGCCGTGTGGCGCTCGCCGCGGTGGAGGCGCTGCCCGCGCGCGGGGTTGACCGGATGATCCTGATGTCGGCGGCAGAATTCCGTAGCCGGGCCGACCTGTCCATGTCGCGGCCCGCGGGCCAAACCGCCGAGGTGATCAACGTCACAAGTCGTGAAAACGACCTTTTCGACGCCATGCTTGAGGGGCTGTTGCAGCCCTTGTCCTGGGGCGATCCGGCACTGAGCGAAGGCTTGGAAACGCCACGCCCGAATTGGCTGGACCTCCAGATCGACGATACCGACACGCTTGCAGCGCTGGGGCGGTTGGGGTTTGAGATCAAACGCCCCGACAAACGCGTGTGCCATTGGTCGGGCTATGTCCGCCCTGGAATGCTGGCGTTCCACAATGCGCTGCTTCGGCAACCCAATTGCACGCGCCTGTCCGAACTGCGCGCCGCATTGCCCGAGACCCGCGCCCCCCGGTGGTCACGGCTTTTTGCGCGAAACGGGCGCGATCCGCTCTTGTCAGATGAGGTTTACGCGCCATTGTAACGCTCTGACACTCGCGAGCGGAGACGACCCAATGACCACCCCCATCGACCTCTATTACTGGCCCACGCCCAACGGCTGGAAAATTTCCATCGCACTGGAGGAGTTGGGGCTTCCCTACACCACGCATTGGATCGACATCGGCAAGGGCGATCAGTTCGATCCCGAGTTTCTGAAATTTGCACCCAACAACCGCATGCCCGCGATCATCGACCATGACGGGCCCGATGGCGCACCGGTCTCGATCTTTGAATCGGGCGCGATCCTTCAATATCTGGGCCGCAAGACCGGCCAGCTTTATGGAACCACCGAACGCGACCGCATCGCGGTTGAGGAATGGTTGATGTGGCAAATGGGCGGTGTCGGCCCGATGGCCGGACAAAACCACCACTTCATCAAATACGCCCCACAGATGGACCCGCCGCAAGTGCTCCCCTATGCTCAGGACCGCTACCGGAACGAAACGGGGCGGCTTTACAAAGTGCTCGATACCCGGCTCAAGGATAACGAATTCGTCGCGGGTGATTTCTATTCACTGGCCGATATCGCAATCTGGCCATGGGCGCAGAACTGGCTTGGTCAAGAGCAGACGCTCGACGACAAACCCCACTTTGCCCGCTGGCTCGACGCGATAGCGGCCCGCCCTGCTGTCGTGAAGGGCAAGGCGCTTGGGGCCGAATTGCGCGACCGCAAGAAAAGCCGCGAAGAAGAGCTTGAGGCGCAAAAGGTGATGTTCGGCCAGAAAGGCTGATCCGCGCCAACGCCCTTTGTCAGACGACCAAAATCAGGGTCAGGCCTCCCAAGGGGTCTGGCCATTCTTCTTGGCAATCCTCGATTATCACCTTGAAGTTGATCGCTTTGCGGGCCTATGGGGACGCCGAGCCCTTTTTCGACCGCGATTTGGTATGATCTGATGCAGCTAGCGACCCACGCCCCCATCCCCGAACTCTATGTGTCCTACGACAGCGCCCAGAAGCTTAAGCGGGAGGCGGCGGACCTGCCATCTTGGGATCTCAGCCCGCGCCAAATCTGTGATCTGGAACTCTTGATGAATGGCGGGTTCTCCCCGCTCAAGGGATTTCTCGGACAGGCGGATTACGACAGCGTCGTCGACACGATGCGGCTGGCGGATGGCACGCTGTGGCCAATGCCCATCACGCTCGATGTGTCAGACACCTTTGCCGATGGCGTCGCGCCCGGGCAGGACATCGCCCTGCGCGACCGTGAGGGCGTGATCCTTGCCATCTTGTCCGTCACCGACAAATGGTCGCCGGACAAGTCACGCGAGGCCGCAGCGGTGTTTGGTGCAGATGACGATGCCCATCCGGCGGTGAATTATCTGCACAACGAGGCTGGGTCGGTCTATATCGGTGGGCCGATCACCGGCATTCAGCCCCCGGTTCACTATGACTTCAAAATGCGCCGCGACACCCCAAACGAATTGCGCGCCTATTTCCGCAAACTGGGCTGGCGTCGGGTCGTGGCATTCCAGACGCGCAACCCGCTTCACCGCGCGCATCAGGAACTGACTTTCCGCGCCGCGAAAGAGGCGCAGGCGAACCTGCTGATCCACCCCGTTGTCGGCCTGACCAAACCCGGTGATGTCGATCACTTCACCCGCGTCCGCTGCTATGAGGCGGTGCTGGACAAATACCCCGCTTCCACCACAACGATGAGCCTGCTCAATCTGGCCATGCGCATGGCCGGCCCGCGCGAGGCGGTCTGGCACGGGCTGATCCGCAAGAACCACGGTTGCACCCATATGATCGTCGGCCGCGACCACGCAGGTCCGGGCAAGAACTCGGCGGGCGAGGACTTTTACGGGCCCTATGATGCGCAGGAGCTTTTCCGCGCGCATCAGGAGGAAATCGGCATCGAAATGGTCGATTTCAAACACATGGTCTATGTGCAGGACCGCGCGCAATACGAACCCGCCGATGAGGTCGAAGACGGCGCGACTGTGCTGAACATTTCAGGCACCGAACTCCGCCGCCGCCTGCGCGAAGGGCTTGAGATCCCGGAGTGGTTCTCATTCCCCGAAGTGGTCGCCCAACTCCGCGACCGCTACCCCCCGCGCAGCCAGCAGGGCTTTACCGTGTTTTTCACCGGACTTTCGGGGTCCGGCAAATCGACCGTGGCCAACGCACTTATGGTCAAGCTGATGGAAATGGGCGGGCGTCCGGTGACGCTTCTCGACGGCGATATCGTGCGCAAGAACCTGTCGTCCGAGCTTGGCTTTTCCAAGGAACACCGCGACCTCAACATCCGCCGCATCGGCTATGTCGCGTCCGAGATCACCAAGAACGGCGGTATCGCCATCTGCGCGCCCATCGCGCCCTATACGGCCACACGCCGCGCGGTGCGTGAGGAGATCGAGGCCTTTGGCGCCTTTGTCGAAGTGCACGTCGCAACCTCGCTTGAGGAGTGTGAGCGCCGCGATCGCAAGGGGCTTTATAAGCTTGCCCGCGAAGGCAAGATCAAAGAGTTCACGGGCATATCGGACCCGTATGAGACCCCTGCCAAGCCCGAACTCAGCCTCGACACCGAAAACGTCGAGGTCGATCACTGCGCGCATCAGGTTCTGCTGAAGCTTGAACAGATGGGGCTGGTCGCGGTCTGATCGCAACGCTTGTCGGCTGACCCCGTGGTCCCTGGGATCGGGTCAGACGACCAGAGTTTCTAAAGCGTTATGCGACTTTCCTTTTCAGGCTGCGTACTGGACACCGACGCCTATCGCCTGACCCGCGACGGGACCGACGTGCCCGTTGAACCACAGGTCTTTGATGTCATCCGCCTGCTTGCGCATAACGCCGGGCGGGTTGTGTCCAAAGACCAACTGATCGAGGATATCTGGCAGGGTCGCATCGTCTCCGAGGCGACGATCAGCGCCCGGATTAGCGCAGCGCGGTCCGCGGTGGGCGATACGGGCGAGGCACAGGCGATCATCCACACCGTCATTCGGCGCGGGTTTGAAATGGTCGTACCGGTTGAGGAAATCGGCGGCGACCCCAAACCCAAACCTGCCGCCGCACCGAAGCCGGATCGCCAAAAAATCCGCTACACCGTGTCGCCTGACGGCACACAACTTGCCTATGCAACCTCCGGCGACGGGCCACCGTTGATGCTGGCAGGGCATCACATCACCCATTTGGAAGTGAACTGGCAAAGTCAGATCTGGCGGTCGATCTTTGACCGGCTGGGCTCAGACCACACGCTGACCCGCTTTGACATCCGTGGCTCGGGTCTGTCGCAGGCCAATCCCGACAATCAGGAGTTGGAGGCGTATGTCGCCGACATGCTGGCGGTGGCCGACGCTGCGGGAATGGACCAGTTCCCGCTAATCGCCAACCTTCAGGCCGGTCCGGTGGCGGTGCGGTTCATTGCCGAAAACCCGGGCCGGGTGACAAAGCTGATCCTGCACTGCGCCTATGCACGGGGCCGTGCCGCGCGGGAGGGGGCCCCGTCGGATCAGGCCTCGGACCCCTCGATTGCACTTCTGCAGGAGGGGTGGGGAAACCCTGACAACGGCTATATGCGGGCGTGGCTGTCGATGTTCCTGCCGCTGGTCACACCTGAGGAAGCCTCTGATCTCATTACGCAATTCGGAGCCGCGTGCCACCCCGAAGAGATTGCGGAAAAGCGCAAGGCCATCGACCGCTTCGACGCGACCGAGTATCTGGCGCGCGTGGACGTGCCGACGCTGATCATCCACCCCCGCAGCGCCGCCGCGCATCCCTTGTCCGAGGCACAGTTCATGGCGGCCCGTATCCCGGATGCCGAGCTGATGCCGGTCGAAGGGGCGAATGTAATCATGCTACCGTCAGACCCGACTTGGTCCGAACAGATGGACGCGATCATGGA
>JABSSC010000086.1:0-2536 GCA_013214635.1 Paracoccaceae bacterium
CGTCGCCTTAGTCGATGCAAACCAAGTGTCGACCATGTGCTCGCGCGCGGACAGCGACAACGCAACGCGCCAGTCATAGAGCGTCGCATGTTCAGCATCTTTGCCCAGCTCATATTTGAGCTTGGAATTAAGTGTGTCCTTGAGCGAGCTCGTGGCCATGGGCTGCGCGTCCTTTGGTTACCTGCGGCGACGTTATCGGCGCATTGAGCCCATGGTTCAAGCGCACTGTGAGCGCTAACGCAGTTATTCCCGCAAGGTCACACAGAAATCGTAGCAGCAACCGCCTTTTTCCACCGCGCATAGCGGGCATTGCCTATGTCAGAGGCCATTTGCGGATCGAATCGGCGTTCCAGGGACCACGCCTCCGCAAACCCTTGCTGATCGGGATAAAGCCCAGCGCGCATTCCGGCCAGCCAGGCCGCACCAACGGCGGTCGTTTCCTTGATCACCGGTCGGTCGACCTCCGCGCCAAGGATGTCCGCCAGGAATTGCATCGTCCAGTCGCTCGCGGTCATGCCACCGTCGACCCGCAGAACGCTGTCGTCACTACCGCCCGGCCAATCGGCGCGCATTGCCTCCAACAAATCGCGGGTTTGGAAGCCGACGCTTTCCAAAGCTGCACGGGCCAGTTCTTCGGGGCCTGAGTTGCGGGTCAGGCCAAAGATCGCCCCGCGCGACTCTGGCTGCCAATACGGCGCGCCCAACCCGGTAAAGGCCGGAACGAGGATCAGTTCCTGTGTCTTGTCCGCGGCCTCTGCCAAGGGCTGCGTCTCTCCCGCGTCGCGGATGATCTTCAGACCATCGCGCAACCATTGCACGACGGCCCCTGCGACAAAGATGGACCCCTCAAGCGCATAGGTCGGCTTGCCGTCGAATTGATAGGCGATCGTTGTCAGCAAACGATTGGTCGATGTCACGGGCGCATCGCCCGTGTTCAGCAAAGCAAAACACCCGGTGCCATAGGTCGACTTCATCATGCCCGGCTCAAAACACGCCTGCCCCACGGTCGCCGCCTGCTGGTCGCCCGCGACGCCAAGGATGGGGATCTCGCGCCCGAACAGATCGGCACGCGCCATACCAAAATCTGCGGCACAGTCCTTAACCTCAGGAAGCACGTCCATAGGGATGTCGAAGAGTTTACAAATGTCTTCGTCCCAACGCCCCTCGCGAATGTTGAACAAAAGCGTCCGCGCGGCATTCGTGGCATCGGTCACGTGGCGGGCCCCACCGGTCATGCGCCAGATGAGGTAGGTGTCGACCGTGCCGAACAACAACTCCCCGCGCCGCGCTCGTTCGCGTGCGCCCTCCACTGTATCGAGGATGTATTTCACCTTGGTGCCGGAAAAGTATGGGTCGAGGAGGAGACCCGTTTTCTCCGTGATCATCGGTTCGTGCCCAGCGGCTTTCGCCTGCGCACAGAAATCGGCGGTCCGCCGGTCCTGCCACACAATGGCGCGGTGGATCGGCTTGCCTGTGGCCTTGTCCCAGATCAGCGTCGTTTCGCGTTGGTTGGTGATGCCAATAGCGGCAATGTCGGCGGGTTTGAGGTCTGCTTTTTCGATCGCAGCGCGGGCTGTACCTGCAACCGTCGACCACAAATCGTCAGCGTCGTGCTCTACCCATCCCGATTGCGGAAAATGTTGCGTGAACTCTTCCTGCGCGACGGCGACGATTTTCATCGCGCTGTCAAAGATGATCGCCCGACTGGATGTCGTCCCCTGATCAACGGCCAGAATATGGCTCATGGTGGTATCCTCCCTTACGCCGCCTGAACCGGTGTCGCGTTGTCGCGCATCCAGGTCTCAAGCGTTGAAATCTGTTCGGCCGTCAAACGCAGCCCGAGTTTTGAGCGACGCCAGACCACGTCTGCGGCGGTCTTGGCGTATTCCTTTTGCATCAACCATCGCACCTCGGCCTCGGACAGGGTCGCGCCGAAATCTGTGCCCAGATCAGCCGCCGTATTTGCCGACCCCAGAATGAGCGGCGCCTCGGAACCATAGGCCCGCACCAGCCGTTGCGCCCAACGATCCGTCAGGAACGGATAGGCCTTGTTGAGATCGGCAATTAGTTTTTCAACATCAGCAACCGCAAAATCACCACCTGGCAACGGCACGCCAGCCGTCCATTCCTCCGCCAGATCAGGAAAGAACTTTTCGATCTTCTCAATCGCATGCTGTGCAAGCTTTCGATAGGTCGTGATCTTGCCGCCAAAGACATTCAGGACGGGCGCGCCAGCCTCATCAAGCGACAAAACGTAATCACGGGTCGCGGCCGTGGCTGATTTTGCCCCATCATCATAAAGCGGACGCACACCGGAATACCGCCAAACAATGTCATCCCGGGTGACCGGTTCGCGAAAGTATTTGGACGCAAAGGCCAGAAGATAGTCGGCCTCTTCATCGGTACATTCCACGGCCCTTGGATCACCGTCGTGATCCTTGTCCGTCGTGCCGATAAGCGTGAAATCCGTCTCGTACGGGATCGCAAAGATGATCCGACCGTCTTCACCTTGAAAGAAATAACACTTGCCGTGATC
>JABSSC010000086.1:2546-14791 GCA_013214635.1 Paracoccaceae bacterium
CCGCGCACCAGCCGCACACCTTCGGTCGAGTTCAGGCGGATTTTCGTCTGGATCACATCCTGAACCCAAGGCCCCCCCGCGTTAATCAGCACCTTTGCGCGATGCACCTGACTTGCGCCGGTTAGCACGTCTTCGGTCGTGATCGCCCAGACGTCATCTTCTCTCTGTGCAGATGTGACTTTGGTGCGGGTCATAATGCGCGCCCCACGCTCTTCGGCGTCACGCGCATTCAACGCCACCAGACGCGAGTCTTCGACCCAGCAATCCGAATATTCGAACGCCTTTTCGAACTTGGGATCAAGAGGTGCACCCGCCGGGTCCGACTTTAGGTTCAGCGTCTTTGTACCCGGCAAAATCTCGCGCCCGCCAAGGTTGTCATACATGAACAACCCCAGCCGGATCATCCATGCGGGGCGGCGCCCTTTCATCCAAGGCATCACCGTGTTGAGCAGTTTTGAGGCTGGCGTCTCGGTCTCGAACCGCATGTCCTTGTGGAACGGCAACACAAAGCGCATCGGCCAACTGATATGCGGCATTGCTTTGAGAAGTGTCTCACGTTCGATCAGCGATTCCCGAACAAGGCGGACTTCAAAGAATTCGAGATATCGCAAACCACCGTGAAAAAGCTTGGTCGACGCCGAAGATGTTGCAGACGCCAGGTCGTTCATCTCCGCCAGCGTCACCTTAAGACCCCGGCCTGCCGCGTCGCGCGCAATACCGCAGCCATTGATGCCGCCGCCGATGACAAAAAGGTCCTGAATTTCGTCGGATTGCATATGCGCGCTCCAGAATTGATCGCAAATCTGTTCGTCGGAGAGGTCGCGGGAATTGTCAACCGTGCCCTGCCAATTGAACTTATGGACCATGTTGCGCACTGTCAGGTGAAGGGAGAGGATTTTGCGTACACAAGTCTGCATCATCGGCGGCGGGCCATCGGGTTTGTTGCTGTCGCAAATCCTCGACCGCGCAGGCATTTACAACATTGTCCTCGAACGGCGCAGCCGCGCTTATGTCTTGTCGCGGATCAGGGCGGGCGTTCTCGAAGCAGGAACCTGCGACCTTTTGCGCGCCGCCGGCGTCGGAGCTCGGATGGACGCCGAAGGGATCACACATACGGGCACCTACCTTGCCGCGCAAAACCGCGGCTTTCGCGTGAATTTCGGCGCGCACACCGATCGCTCCGTGATGGTCTATGGCCAGACAGAAGTCACAGCCGACCTCTATGAGGCACGCGATGCGATGGGCGGCACGATCATTGCCGAAGTTGACGGCGTGACGCTCAATGATCTCGACACTGATGCGCCTTTCGTTACGTACCTTCGGGACGGGACCGAACATCGCATCGACGCCGATTACATCGCCGGATGCGATGGCTTTCATGGTCCCTCGCGCCAGGCGATACCCAAAGCTGTCCTGAGGGAATTCGAACGGGTTTATCCATTTGGTTGGTTGGGCATTTTGTCCGACACACCTCCCGTGAGCGAAGAGTTGATTTACGCCAACCACGCGCGGGGCTTTGCGCTGTGTTCAATGCGCAGTGAAACGCGCAGCAGGCACTATATCCAAACACCTGTAGACGAGCCGCTGGATAGATGGAGCGATGACGCATTCTGGGACGAATTGCGACGACGCATTCCCAACGACAGCGCGGAGGCGCTGATTACCGGACCTTCGATTGAAAAATCGATCGCACCGCTGCGGTCATATGTGGCCGAGCCGATGCGATGGGGGCGCCTGTTTCTCGTGGGCGATGCCGCGCATATCGTTCCGCCGACGGGTGCCAAAGGGCTCAATCTGGCGATGGGCGACGTTCACTATCTCTCCCAAGCCCTGATTGCGGGATATGACGGGGATGACAGCATGATCGAAGGCTATTCCGAAATGGCGCTCCGCCGTGTTTGGCAAGCCATGCGGTTTTCGTGGTGGTTCACAACGACGATGCACCGTTTCCCGGACCAGACGCCGTATGCCCAGCGGATGCAAGAAAGCGAGATCGCGCATCTAGAACATTCACAAGCCGCTCAGGCTAATATGACCGAACAATACGTAGGACTGCCGTTTTGAACATCGCAGAAGTCAACAAAACCCGCATTCACTATCGCGATGACGGCCCGCGTGACGGCGCACCGGTGGTTTTTGCAAATTCCCTTGGGACGGATCTGCGACTTTGGGACGCGATGATCGACCACTTGCCGGATGGGCTTCGCCTGATCCGTTATGACAAGCGTGGACACGGGCTGTCGCAAGAACATCCCGCCCCCTATTCGATGGGGACCTTGGTCAGTGACGCCGAAAAGCTGATCGACCATCTTGAACTGCGCGATGTCGTCTTCGTCGGCTTATCCATAGGCGGCATGATCGCCCAGGGTCTTGCCGTCAAACGCCTTGATCAGGTGCGCGCGATGGTGGTGTCGAACTCTGCCGCCAAAATAGGCACAGCCGCCATGTGGCAGGACCGCATTGATGCCGTCCATGCAGGAGGCATCGCAGCGCTGGCGGATCCGATCATGGAACGCTGGTTCTCAAAGACGTTCCGCGCCACGCCAGAGCTTGCCGCATGGGAAAACATGCTCGTCCGCCAAACGGTCGAAGGCTACGTCGGGTGTTCTGCCGCGATTGCCGGGACGGATTTCTATTCGACCACGGCCAGCCTAACGCTTCCCAGTCTGTTCATTGCCGGAACCGAAGACGGCTCGACTCCGCCCGATCTCGTGCGTGAAACGGCCGATCTTGTCAAAGGTGCCCGGTTTGAACTCATCCGGGGTGCGGGACATCTGCCATGTGTGGAAGCGCCCGAAGACTATGCGCGTGTCCTCACCACGTTCTTAAAGGAGATCGGTCATGTCTGAACGCCGCGAGAAGGGCATGAAAATCCGCCGCAAGGTTTTGGGCGACGCGCATGTGGACCGGGCAGAGGCTGCGAAAACCGCGTTCGATCAACCGTTTCAAGACATGATCACAGAAGGCGCATGGGGCACGGTTTGGTCCCGCGACACGATCTCTCTTCGCGAACGGTCAATGCTCACGATTGCCCTGCTGGCCGCGACCAAGAACTTCGAAGAGATCGCGATGCATATCCGCGCAACGGCCAACACCGGCGCAAGCCGCGATGATATCATGGAAGCGTTGCTGCACGTTGCCGTCTATGCAGGCGTCCCGGCAGCCAATCGTGCCATCGCCATCGCCAAAGCGACGTTTGCCGAAATGGACACAGAAAGCTGACGCGAGGATGCCCCTCGCCGCGCACGACAAAACCGTCTAAGCACGCGAAATGAGCGCGTCGAGTATCCCGCGGCCTAAGCTGGCCCTGACCTTTATCCTGATCACGGTAATGATCGATTCCATCGGGATCGGGCTGATCCTGCCGGTGATGCCGGACCTGATCGAGGAACTGACCGGCGGCACGCTGGCGGACGCAGCGGTCTGGGGCGGTCTTTTGACATTCGCGTTCGCGCTGATGCAGTTCCTATTTGGCCCGTTTGTGGGTGCTTTGTCCGACAGGTTTGGGCGTCGCCCCGTCCTGCTGGCCACCCTTGGGATCATGGCGCTCGATTACCTTGTGATGGCGTTGGCGGCGTATCTTTGGCTTTTGATGATTGGCCGTATTGTGGCGGGGTTCACAGCTTCGACCCAATCAACCGCCACGGCGTTCATTGCCGATATCAGCAACCCCGAAGAAAAGGCCGCCCGATTTGGCCTGATTGGCGCAGCGTTCGGGATCGGGTTTGTCCTTGGGCCCTTGATCGGCGGCTTGCTGGCCGAATTCGGTACCCGCGCCCCGTTCTATGCCGCCGCAGTGATTGCTGGCGCGAACACGGTTTTCGGGTATTTCGTCTTGCCTGAGACGGTCAACGACCGCATCCGCCGCCCATTTGAGTGGCGCCGCGCCAACCCGCTTGGCGCGCTGATGCAGCTCAATAAGCTGCCCGGTATCGGGAAGATGGTGCTGATCTTCCTGCTCTATCAGGTGGCTTTTTGGGTTTATCCGTCGGTGTGGGCCTACTTTACGCAGGCCCGGTTTGGCTGGGGGCCGGGCATGATCGGTGTCTCACTGGCGAGTTTCGGCATTGCGATGGCCGTTGTGCAGGGTGGTCTGATCAGGATCATTCTGCGCTATTTGGGGGACCGGGGAACGGTGATCTATGGTCTCGTCTTCAACGGGTTCGCCTTCCTCGCCTTGGCCACTGTCACGAGCGGGCCACTCGCGCTGATCCTGACACCCCTGACGGCGTTCGGTGCCGTCGTCACCCCGGCACTTCAAGGCGTCATGTCACGACGCGTCCCCGACGATGCGCAAGGCGAGCTTCAAGGTGTTCTGACCAGTGCCAATGCGCTGGCCATGATCATCTCACCTGTGCTGATGACCCAGGTGTTCGCAGCGGCCACTCGCGAAGGCGGTGATCTCTTTCTGCCCGGCGCGCCATTTCTGGTGTCGATGAGCCTGATGATTGTGTGTCTTGCCATCGTCCTTCCGAGATCCCGCAGCTCCAGCGCTGAAGCCAACTGACCGGCGAGCTTCAGAAAAATCTGTATTGTTCGACGGTAAGTCTGGAAACACGTTCCACAACGTGGTCGTCTTCGCTCAGGCAAAGCACCACGAATAGGCCCAGTATGAAGTTGTCGGACCTCGATATCATTGTCACCGCGCCGCCAGCCCCGGGTTGGGGCGGTCGGTACTGGATCCTTGTAAAACTCACGACAGATACGGGGATCACCGGTTGGGGCGAATGTTATGCTGCCTCGGTGGGTCCGGACGCAATGAAAGTTGTTATCCGCGACGTGTTCGACCGGCACATGGCCGGTGAAAGCCCCGAAAATGTGGAACTGATGTTTCGCCGAGCCTATTCGGCAGGGTTCACGCAGCGCCCCGACCTTACCGTGATGGGCGCGTTTTCCGGGCTTGAGATCGCATGCTGGGACATTCTGGGCAAAGACCGTGACCGGCCCGTATGGGCACTTTTGGGCGGCCGGGTGCAGGAGCGGTTGCGCGCCTACACGTATCTGTACCCCCTCCCCCATCACGACATATCCGAATTCTGGTCCTCTCCCGACATGGCAGCCGAAACCGCCGCAGCACGTGTCGAAGACGGCTATACGGCGGTGAAGTTCGACCCGGCCGGACCCTACACCATCATGGGTGGCCACCAGCCGTCACAATTCGATGTCGACTTGTCGGTTCACATGTGCGCCGCAATCCGAAATGCAGTTGGATCAAGCGCAGATCTGTTGTTTGGCACCCACGGACAATTCACCGCGGCTGGCGCGATACGGCTGGGCGAAGCGATCTCGGCATACGATCCTCTGTGGTTCGAAGAACCCGTTCCCCCCGATGATGTCGAAGGGTTGGCGACGGTTGCAGCCTCTTGCCTCGTCCCACTCGCGACAGGCGAGCGTCTGACCACGCTGGCCGAGTTTTCATCGGTTTTGCGTGCAGCACCCGCCACGATCCTGCAACCGGCGCTCGGGCGTGCCGGTGGTTTGTGGCAGGGGCGAAAGATTTCGGCACTGGCAGAGGCACATGGAACCCAATTCGCCCCCCATCTTTACGCAGGCCCGGTTGAATGGGCCGCGAACATTCACCTTGCGACCTCGTGCCCGAACACCCTGATGATCGAGACGATTGAGACGTCCTTTCACAATGCGCTGATCGGTGGAAGCATCACCGTTGAACAGGGGCATGTGCGCCCGCCCGAGGGTCCAGGGCTCGGAATCGAGGTTGATGAGGACCTCGCACGTGCGCACCCGTTCACCGGGGAAATGTTGCATCTCGAAATGCAAAAATCAGCGCATCAATATCAGCACCCCTCAGGCTTTGAAGGGGGTGCTCCATCGGTGAAAGAGGCAAACGAGTCGTAAACGCGTTGTTCACGCTTTAGAAACAATCAGTCACACATATCCCGATTTTTATGGCCTTCTTCCCACAGAAGCGGGGCATTTTGGCCAGATTCCAAGGGTTTTGAACATTTGTCTTGAATGCGATACAACCGCCCACGATCTTAGGGGCGCAGTTTGGAGTATCGAATGAACGTCGCCGTTTTGCGTCACGCGGGGGGCCGTGTTGCCACATCAGCCTTGTGCGCAATTGCCGTGGTGGGTGCACTCCTGCCACAGGCCGCTGCTGCGTCCAACCAAGCCCCGGGCGAGGTCATCGGTGCCGTGCCACAAGCGCGCTTGTCGCGTGAGGGCAATGTGAGCGTTCTCGAAATCGGCAACGATGTCTTTATCGGGGATATCGTTGCAACCGGCCAATCTGGCGAAGCGCAGGTCGTCTTTCCGGATGACACGCGGATCGTCGTTGGGCCGAATTCTCAGCTCAAGGTAGACCAGGCGATTTTCCGCAACTCCACGACATACCGAAAGCTATCCGTTTCTGCAGTTAAGGGGACCTTTCGGTTCCTCAGCGGCAACAGCCCCAGCCGAGCCTATTCTGTAAAAACACCAACTGCGACGATGGGTGTGCGCGGCACATCTTTTGACTTCGCCGTCAGCGGGCGGGATGCGACCGATCTTTTGGTCTACAACGGTGAAGTCCAGATCTGCGGCCGGCGCGCGCGCTGCGTCGTGGTACCGGGCGGGTGCAATGCCGTGCGCGTGGATCGCCGCGCCAATTTCGCCCAACCCGAAACTTATGGCGAACGTCGATCGATCCTTGACCGCCTATTTCCGTATCACGAACAGCAGTCGACACTTGGCGGAGGGTTCCAAGTGAACCCTGCGCTGTGTGACGACGAAGGCGAAGACCCAACAGCGAAAATCAGACGCACAACTGTGACCGGCGCCGTCGTTGTGTCACCAGCCGTCAAACTTCCACCGTCGATCGAGTCCTCGAACGGCGGTGGCGGAGGGGGTGGATCCGCCGCTTCTGCCTCCCAGGCATCAGGGGTCGCTGGCGCATCAGGCGGAAGCGGCGGCGGTTCGTCCTCGGGCTTTTCGCCGCTTCGCTGACTACAGTTGCCGGACAACACTTGCGTCAAAGTCGCTTAGATCGTTGACTAAGGCCACTTGGACAACACGGGTGGGTTAACTGGCAGTGCGACGCATTTTTCTGATTGCCGTTGTACTTATTGCAGGACTCGTCGTGATCCGGGGGGCCGACCCCGGCCCGGTTTCCGGGGTTAGAGAACTGTACTTCGACACGCTGCAGCGCGCTGCCCCGCGCGAGACGCTGGCTTTCCCGGTTCGGATCATAGACATCGATGAAGCATCGCTCGAAGCTATCGGTCAATGGCCGTGGCCCCGAGATGTCGTGGCTGAAATGACCGATGCTCTCCGCGACCTCGGTGCAGCCGTCATCGTGTTCGATGTTCTTTTTGCAGAACCCGACCGCCTTTCGATTTCCAACCTGTTGCGCGACCCTGAGATTCGGCGCGCCGCCGAAGAGGGTGGACTCACCGACCAGCTCAAGGCGCGCGACAACGACGTGCTTTTTGCAAGATCCCTCGCCTCCACGCAGACGGTATTGGGGATCGCAGATGCGGGCGACGCGGGTCGCGCGCCACCTGCGCCACGCGCAGGATTTGCCGAAGTCGGTGATGCGCCCGGCGCGTCCTTGCTCGAATTGCGGTCCGCCACGCCGATTGTACCGGTGCTCGAAGATGCCGCGACGGGGCTGGGCAGCATCAATTTCAGCCCCCGTGCCGAGGATTCCGTCGTGCGTGAAGTTCCGCTGGTCTGGCGCGGTGCCAACGGTCAGGTCTCCTCTCTTGCGCTCGAGGCGCTCCGGCTCGCGATGGGGGAAAGCACGGTCGTTCTGTTTGGCGTCCCGGGAACGCCCGGCGTGACGTCTATCGGGCTGGGGCCATATGACGTACCGACCACATCCAGCGGCCAAATGAGGGTCTATTTCCGGCCGAATGATACGATTGAGTATGTCTCTGCGGCCGACCTCTTTGACCCTGATCTCGCGCTCGATCTCTTCCCCAAGGTCGAGGGGCATATTGTCTTTGTCGGGACGTCCGCCGCTGGATTGCTCGACATCCGGTCGACGCCGCTGGGGGAGCGTGTGCCGGGAGTTTCGATCCATGCGCAGATCGTGGAACAGATCTTGGCCGAGCGATATCTCATCCGATCGGACCTGACTGCCGGGCTTGAGGTACTGGCACTGACGGCGACGGGGCTTGTCATAACCGCAGGTCTGGCGTTCGCCGGTCCGATTGTGGCGACAGTTGCAGGCGGGGTGGCTGCCGCTGCGGTCGCATTGGGTGGATGGATTGCCTTCGTTCAGAACGGGATCCTGTTTGACGTGACATTTCCGCTATTCGGCGGTTTCCTCGTGTTCGGCAGCCTGGCCGCCTTACAGTATATTGTCAGTGACAGAGAGCGTCGGCTGATCCGGCGGTCGTTTTCGAAATACGTCTCCTCTGACATCCTGCGTGAGATTGAGCGCGCGGGACACCAGCTTCGGCTGGGTGGTGAATCCCGCGATGTCACCGTGATGTTCAGCGACATCCGCAACTTCACACCGCTAAGCGAAACGATGCGGCCGGATGAGCTGGTCAGCCTGCTCAACACGCTTTTTACCGACCTCACCGAAGATATCCTGTCGCAGAAGGGAACCATTGACAAATACATCGGCGACTCGATCATGGCGTTCTGGAATGCCCCGCTGGAAATCGAGGGGCATCGCCGCGCCGCCTGCCTCGCCGCGCTCAATATGCGGTCGACGCTTGCCGCGTTTAACGCACCCCGCGAACAGGCGGGATTGCCGGCGATCGGTGTAAGCATCGGGTTGGCGTCCGGCGCCGCATCCGTCGGTAACATCGGGTCAGCAGCGCGTTACAACTACTCCGTCATCGGGGACACGGTAAACGTCGCGGCCCGGATTGAATCGACCACCCGCCGCGCGGCATACGACATATTGGTGACCCAGAACGTCGCAGATGCTGCACCTGATCTGGCGCTCCTTCCAGCGGGATACCTGTCGCTCAAGGGCGTTTCGGCGCGATCACAAACGTTCATTCTGGTGGGGGATGCCCACGTCGCGGCACGTGACGATTTTCGCGAACTTCGCGCGGGACATGCCCTGCTGACCGCCGCCATCACCAATGGCGACCCAATCGACGCGCAGCTCGCGCGGTGTCGCGAATTGGCTGAACAAATTGGTGCGGGCCTGCCCGCGTTCTACGCCGCGCTTCCCGCGCGCGCGGACGACTTTCGCCAGAGCGACTGAAGCACCACAACCGGGCGAAGCCGGCTTTGCCACCGGCTTGGCCTAGGTCCCGGTTTGCGTTATTTTGTTCGTGATGAGGGTGCACGGACCAGTACGAGGTGGGTTCAGATGTCAGCAATACTCGATGTATGCGAAGGACTACCGCGCGTTACGTTCAACGATGGCGATCAGATCATCGGCGAGGGAGAACAGGGCAATCGCATGTATGTCCTGATTGACGGAGAGGTCATTGTTGAAAAGGGCGGCACCGAAGTGGCCCGCGATGGCACACCCGGATCACTGTTCGGCGAGATGTCGGCACTTCTTGAAACTCCATTCAGCGCGACGGTTCGCGCGGACGGGAACGTCAGGATGTACCTTGTCACCGATCCGATTGAGTTCCTCGTGACCCGCCCGGGCATCGCTGTGCATTCCGCGCGCCTGCTCGCGCAACGCTTGCACGACGCCACAACGTACCTCGCCGATCTCAAGACGCAGTTTCAGGAAAACTCGGATCACTTCGGCATGATGGACCAGATTCTGGATGCGCTGCTTCACCAGCAGCGGCGCAAGACCGAGGATGCGTTCGAAAACCCCGAGGACCCGCGCCTCTAACGGCTCAGGCCAGAATCGCGGGCCACTCTGTAAGCGGGATTGGTTTTGCAGACGGATCGTTGAGATCTATCGACTCCGTCCCTTCCATTGACACCCAATAGGCTCGCCCTGCATCAAGATCGAGCGCGATATGCGCCGGTTCCGGTCCGGGCTGCTGTCCCGTGTTGAACACCCAAGTCTGATCGACCCGATCCACCCACCCACCGTCTTTGACAAAGGGCGCCTGATGGACGTGGCCCGCCAGAACCCAATCTGGCGAGAATTTCTCGATCCATCCACGCAGCGCCACGTCCCCAAAGGATCGCGCACCGTCCCACGCCGTCACGCTGTCGGATGGCGGAGCGTGGTACAACCACAGCCACCTCTGTCCGTTGGAAGGAACCGATCCTTGTAAGAACACCCCGATTTCATCTCGCGTAGCAGGACCATCCCACCACGGGCAGGCCGTTACACAGACGTCGCCGACCTGTTGCGAATTCCCATCCGCCAGAATGCCATCGCGCGCTAAGTCGCTTTGCCACGCGGCAGCCGCTTCTCCGTCCGCACGCCGGTCGGTCAGATCATGATTGCCGGAACAGATTGCCACGCGTGTAAGCTGAGATATCTGGCGCAGGTATGCAGACACCACCACCAACTGCGCCCGGCGGTCGACGATCGAACTCACTTCAAGCAAATCCCCCGCAATCACGACCAGATCAAACCCCGGCGCCCGCGCCTTGAGCCAGTCGAATTGCTTTAGGGCATAGTGTAGATCCGACACCACAAGAATGCGCATGTCCGCCCTCCCAAGAAACTATAACATGAAAGAATTTTCAGGCCTACGTTTCTCTGCTTCCGCAGCACACGCTTTCACAAATCACAAAGGGCATGGCGATCCCGCGAGGACTCGAACCCCGAACCTGCCGATTAGAAGTCGGCTGCTCTATCCAGTTGAGCTACGGGACCGCTGAGCCCGTTGTGGCGATGGAGGCCCGGATTGACAAGCCTTTCGGACACTCTTGCTCAATTGCCTAGCATGTCATAACCGTGAACACAGTTCACAGGGGTGATCATGGCACGCGGAACAGAAGAAAAACGTGAGGCATTAAAAGCCAGACTCGTCGAAATTGCCGAAGAAACCATCGCGGAGCGCGGGATCTCTGCCCTACGTGCGCGCACGATTGCAAATCAGGCGGGATGCGCGGTCGGTGCCATTTACAACGTTTTTGGGCATCTCGATGACCTCGTCCTTGCCGTGAACGGTCGTACGTTCCTGCGCTTGGGGGCTGAGGCAGACGCCGCACTTGAGGGGTGCGAGTCCCTGCCGCCGCAAGAGCGCCTGGTGCGACTGGCAATCGCTTACCTGCACTTTGCGACAGAGAACCCAAACGCATGGCGCAGCCTTTTCGATGTCGAGATGTCGACCGAAACCGATATTCCCGAATGGTACCTTGCTGCGTTGGGCAAGCTCTTTGCACATATCTCGGGTCCTTTGTCCGAGATGCACCCCGAGGCGTCTCCACAAGAGATCGATTTGCTAACCCGTGCGCTCTTTTCTGCCGTTCATGGGATCGTGCTACTTGGTCTTGAACGTCGCATCTCTGCCGTTCCACCAGCGCAGCTTGAAACCATGATCCGCATGGTTCTATTGGGCGAATTCCGGAAACAATAGGTTTCTGAACACCGTTCACATTTTTGTTGAACGCTGTTCAAACTTCGCTATAAGTAATTTATGAACGATGTTCAAAAAAGGAGAGAGGAATGCTTTCAACCCTCAAGACACTGATTGCCGGAAGCAGTGCGCGCACCGAGGACAAGGTCAAAGACGCGTATGCGATTGAACTTATCGAACAAAACCTGCGATTGGCCGAGGGCAATCTTGGCGGCGCAAAGGCGACACTTGCCAGCCTCATCCAACGCCAACGCCAGGAAAATCGGACACTCAAATCACTCAATGCGCGGATCGAAACCCTCACGACGCGCGCCACGGAAGCTCTGGCGTCGGAGGAAGTCGCGCTGGCGGAAGAGGCAGCCACAGCAATCGCTGAGCTTGAGAACGAACGACACTTGCGTGAGGAAACGTGCGCAAGGCTTGACGCCCGCATCATTCAACTGCGCGCCGGCGTCGATGCGGCGCACCGTCGGATCGTCGACTTAAAACAAGGCGCCATCACCGCGCGCGCCATACGCCGGGAACGTGACGCCCAAGCCCGGCTAGGCACAAACCTGAGCGGCAGGTCTGCCGCCGACGAGGCAGAAACGCTTATCAAACGCGTGGTCGATCAGGACGATCCTTTTGAGCAAGGCGTGATCCTAAAGGAAATCGACAACAGCCTTTCTCAGCAAGGGATAGACGAGAAACTCGAAGCACGCGGATTTGGTCCGCAGACCCGTTCAACCGCCAGCGGCGTTCTGGCTCGCCTCAAAGACAAAGCCTAATTTCAGTCAACAAGGAGAAAAGACATGAACCGTGACGACGACAACAAACTCATCACCGCCTTTA
>JABSSC010000087.1 GCA_013214635.1 Paracoccaceae bacterium
CTCATAGTCTTCACAGGGATTGGCGAACATCATATGAAGGAAGTTGCCGATGTAGCTGAGCTCGTCCCTCGGATACATGAAGGGTTGACCGACCGAGTGCTTATAACAATAGGCGGCGATCGTCGGCATCTTGGCGATCAGGCGGATCGAGGCGACTTCACGCTGCCAAGGGTCCGAGATATCGGTTGAATCGTGATAAAACGCACTCATCGCGCCCACAACGCCCGTCATAATCGCCATGGGATGCGCGTCGCGGCGGAAGCCCCGGAAGAAATAGGTCATCTGCTCATGCAACATGGTGTGCATGGTCACGCGATGCTCAAAGTCCTCCAGCTGGTTCGCGGAAGGCAGTTCACCGTAAAGAAGCAGATAGCAGACCTCGAGGAAGTGCGATTTCGACGCCAACTGGTCGATCGGGTAGCCGCGGTGCAAAAGCTCGCCCTTGTCGCCGTCAATAAAGGTGATCGAGCTGTCGCAAGACGCCGTCGACGTAAAGCCGGGATCATAGGTAAAGACATCGCCCTGCGCATAAAGCTTGCGAATGTCCAAAACATCAGGCCCAGCCGTGGGGGAATAAATCGGAAGCTCAAGTTCCTTATCGTCAAAGCTCAACTTGGCTGTCTTGGTGCTTTCCGCCATCACTATCCCTCTTGGTCGCTGCTCTGGACAGAGCAGATCGTTTCACCAGGCGACCGGGCAGGGGGCGGGCGTCGCCCCAATCAGGTCGCCGCGTCCTGCAGCCTGGCGATGGTTTCATCACGGCCCAGAACCAGCATCATATCAAACACACTTGGGGTCACGGAGCGTCCGGCAAGCGCAGCCCGCATCGGACCGGCAAGTTTGCCGAATTTCATCCCATGCGCATCGATGATCTGTGTCACCGTCCCTTCCAGCGCGTCGCGCGACCAGCTAACATTTTGCAGGTGCGGCGTCAATTCGTTCAGTATACCTTGGGATACCGTATCAAGCATGCTGGCCGATTTTTCGTCTGGCTGAATTGGTCTTTCAGTCAGTACAAAATGAGCCTTTTCAATGAGTTCCGGGTAACTCTTGGCGCGATCCTTGAGGCAATACATCGCACGCGCAAGACCCTCGACCTGACGTTCGGTTAAGGGCGATTGCGCAGTTGCAGCAAGAAACGCCTCAATTTCTGAAACCAGCTCGGCATCGTCTTTGGCGGCGATATGCTGACGCGACAGATTGTCGAGTTTCTTGGCATCCAGACGGGCCGGTGATTTCTTGATGCCGGACAGGTCAAACCATTCAAGTGCCTGCTGGGTCGTAAAGAATTCATCATCCCCATGACCCCATCCAAGCCGCGCGAGATAGTTGCGCATGGCGGAGGCTGGGTATCCTTGATCGCGCCACTCTTCGACGCCAAGCGCACCATGGCGCTTAGAGAGCTTTTTGCCATCCTCACCGTGAATCAGCGGAATATGCGCCCAGACCGGCACATCCCACCCCATCGCGGCATAGACCAGCATCTGACGTGACGCGTTGTTGAGGTGGTCGTCGCCGCGGATCACATGCGTCACACCCATATCGTGATCGTCCACGACAACGGCCAGCATATAGGTCGGCGTTCCGTCCGAGCGGAGGAGGACCATGTCGTCAAGTTGATCGTTGCGGACGGTGACGCTGCCCTGCACCTCGTCCTGTACCACGGTTTCCCCATCGCGCGGTGCCTTTACGCGCACAACAAACGGCGCGTCCGGGTGGTCGGCGGGGTCTACGTCACGCCAGGGCGACCGGAACAGTGTTGAGCGCCCTTCCGCGCGCGCGGCTTCACGAAAGGCTTCGATCTCTTCCTGCGTGGCAAAGCACTTATAAGCCGTGCCTGCCGCCAGCATCTGATGCGCAACTTCTGCGTGACGGTCGGCGCGCTCGAACTGACTGATTGCATCCCCGTCCCAGTCGAGCCCCAACCAACGCAGCCCGGCATAGATCGCTTCGGTCGCCTCCGGCGTTGACCGCGCGCGGTCGGTGTCTTCGATCCTGAGGAGGAATTTGCCGCCACGCCCCCGTGTGTAGAGCCAGTTGAAAAGTGCCGTGCGCGCGCCGCCGATGTGGAGATAGCCCGTCGGCGAGGGCGCAAAGCGTGTGACAACCGGCGTGGACATGGTGCGTTAACCTTTTGCTAACCAGATTTCGAGACCTTCGGCGGCGGGTTTAGTCGTGGCGGAGGGTCAGGACAAGGGTGCGCCAACCGTTTGAATGGGGGCTCACCGTGCTTGATGGACAGCGCGGTCATCTTCTGCCCTGGATGCCGGTTTTCTTCGGTGCCGGGGTGGGCGGCTATTTTGCGCTGCGCACTGAACCGACGATGCTGCACCTGAGCGTGCTCGGCGCGGTCGCGTTTGGCCTGACACTGGCATCCTTCCGATGGGTCCGGGGGGGGCCAGTGCTGCTTGCGCTGGCCCTTGTTGCCATGGGCTGCGTCGTGGCGGCATATCGTACCCATTCCGTGGCCGCACCGGTGCTCGATTTTCGCTACTATGGCCCAATCGAAGGGCGGATCGTGGGCATGGATCGATCGTCATCCGACAAGCTGCGCCTCACGCTGTCCGACGTTGTGTTGCGGCGTATGGCGCCAGCCGACACCCCGGGGCGCGTTCGCGTCTCTCTGCATGGCGACCAAAGCGCACTGACCCCGCAACCGGGCATGACCGTCATCCTGACGGGGCACCTGTCCCCGCCTCAGGGCCCGGTCGAGCCCGGTGGCTTTGATTTTCAACGGCAGGCGTGGTTCCGGGGGCTTGGCGCCGTGGGCTATACGCGCACGCCCGTCCTCATGCTGGAACCTGCCGCACCGGGATGGACCGTGTTTCGGCTGCGCATGGCGCTGGCGGATGGAATCCGCGCGGCCATGCCAGAGACCACAGGACCTTTTGCAGCCGCGATTATGGTGGGGGATCGGTCGGCGATCGGGCAGGGCCAACTGGACGATCTACGCGCTTCGAACCTGGCCCATCTGCTTGCGATCTCTGGACTGCATATGGGGTTGATGACCGGCTTTGTTTTTGCGGCACTTCGGGTTGGCATGGCGCTGTTCCCGGCCTTCGCATTGCGGTGGCCGACGAAAAAGATCGCTGCGGTGGGCGCGCTCTTGGCGGGGCTGATCTATTTGATCCTCTCTGGGGGCGCGGTCGCAACCTTCCGCGCCTTTATCATGGTCGCAGTGATGTTCGCGGCCGTGCTTTTCGACCGCCGCGCGATCACGCTGCGCTCGGTCGCGATTGCAGCACTGATCGTGATGGCGACACGGCCGGAGGATATGCTCGGCCCCGGGTTTCAGATGTCATTCGCGGCCACCACGGCGCTGGTGGCAGTCTTTGGCGCGCTGCGAGAGGTGCCTTACGAGACGCGGGAAAAGGTCCCGCGCTGGCTTCGCCCGGCTCTCGTCGTGTTGCTGTCGTCCTTCGTTGCGGGGCTGGCGACTGCGCCGATTGCCGCGGTGCATTTCAATCAAGTGCCGCATTACGGGCTGATCGCAAACCTTTTGTCAGTGCCAGTGATGGGCGCGGTGATCATGCCGGCGGCCGTGTTGGCGGCGTGCCTTTCGCCGCTGGGGCTCCACTGGATCGGGCTGGCCATCATGCATCCTGCCATTGCGTGGATTCTGGAGGTGGCAGAGCGTGTCGCCGCACTGCCCGGCGCGCTCAGCTTTCTTCCCACGCCGCCGATTGTGGTTCTGCCATTGCTGGCTTTGGGGGCGTTGACGGTCATTTTGTGGCAGGGGCGGGCGCGGTTCCTCGGGGCGATCCCGGTTCTGCTCTCCGGTCTCATATGGTTTCAGGGCGACCGGCCAGACATGCTGATCGCAGCGACCGGTGGATTGGTCGGTGTCATGACCGAAAGCGAGGGCCGCGTGCTGTCAAAGGCGCGGGGCGAGGGGTTTGTCGCCCGAAGCTGGCTAGAGAATGATGGCGACCCGGCCGATCAAGACGTGGCGCATGCGCGGGCTGAGGTCGAAGACGGGCGTGGCCGCGCGAACCTGTCCTTCGGGACGATGGAGGTCGTGCATCTCTGGGGCAAGTCGGGCCTCGCCGTTCTGGACGAGGCCTGCGCAGAGGCCGACCTCGTCATTCTGGGCTCGGTGCTGGAGGGTGGGGCGGGGCCGGCCGACTGCACCATTTTGGACGCGGACGTTCTGCGCGAACGGGGGGCGCTTGCCCTCACACTCAACGCTGACGGATATACGATGCGCGCCGCCTATGACGTGGCGGGCGCGCGGCCTTGGAATGCTGTGCGCTAGGCGGCGTTAGTAGGTGCGGATCAATCCGACCAAACGTCCCTGAACCTTGACCTGATCATCGCGGAAAACACGCGTCTCATAGGCCGGGTTTGCGGCTTCCAGCGCGATGGCCGCACCATTGCGACGATAGCGTTTCAGCGTGGCTTCCTGATCTTCAACCAGTGCAACAACGATATCCCCGTTGTCTGCCGTCGATGTCTCACGGATCACCACGACGTCGCCGTCATTGATGCCCGCATCGATCATCGAATCCCCCTTCACCTCAAGCGCATAGTGATGTCCGGCGCCCGACAGCATCTGTCCCGGCACCGCAACCGTGTGAGAGACGTGGCTGATCGCTTCGATCGGGACACCTGCAGCGATCCGGCCCATAACAGGCAATTCGGCGGCATGCATTTCCACCGGAATGGCTGCCGGAGGTGGCGGGGTTTTGTCTCCCTCGATCACCCGCGGAACGAACCCGCCGCCCGAGTTTTCCATCGCTTCTGGCAGTTTGATAATTTCCAGCGCGCGCGCCCGATGGGGCAGGCGCCGGATATAACCACGCTCTTCCAATGCGGTGATCAGGCGATGGATGCCGGATTTCGATCGAAGATCCAGCGCATCCTTCATTTCATCAAATGACGGCGGCACGCCATCGCGCGCCATTCTCTTATGGATGAACTCCAAAAGATCCATTTGCTTGCGGGTCAGCATCGCTCTGCTCCATCCTCAGATTTCGGCCCGTCGCACGCGGGCGTTCAGGAGATGTTCTACCGATGTTCCCGTTTTGTGTCAACTTATGTCAGGAAAGGCGGATGATATCCACAGCCTCGCCCTGCGCACGAGGTGGGTCATGTGGTGCGCGCACGAGCAAAGCGTTGGCCGCTGACAGCACGCTCAGAAGCGAACTGTCCTGGCGGTCAAAGGCGGTGACGCCGTTCTCGGTCAACGTCGCCCGCATGTAGTGCTCGCGCGGACCATTCTTGCCCAAGGGTGCCGCAAGCGATGCGGTTTCGCGCGGGACCGGTTCCGCCGGAAGCCCAAGCATCACGCGCAGCATCGGGACCAGAAAGATTGTGCCACAGACCATGGCGGACACCGGATTGCCCGGCAGACCGACCATCGCCATCCCGTCCAGGCGACCTGCCATCAGCGGCTTACCCGGGCGCATGGCCACTTTGTAAAACGATTGTTCCATCTCGCGGGTCGCGGCCACCTGCGCCACGAGGTCATGGTCGCCCACGCTTGCACCACCAATGGTCACGACGAGGTCTGCCCCCGCCGCCAGATCAAAGGCCATGTTCAGTGATGCCTCGGAATCCCGCGCAATGGGCAACATCCGGGCATGGCCGCCCGCTGCGTCGATCATCGCGGCCAGCCCAAAGCTGTTCGACGCAACGATCTGATCGGGGGCAGGGTCTTCGCCCGGCATGACCAACTCGTCCCCTGTCGCAATCAGTGCGACCTCGGGACGGCGATAGACGACGACCTCCGGGATGTTCATCGAGGCCAGCAGGGCAAGATCCGATGGCGCAAGGCGGCGTGGCGCCTCGATTTTTTGTCCAATACGGAAGTCGCCGCCGGCGGGGCGAATGTGAAACCCTGTGTCAAGATCGGCGTTCAGCGTGATCACGTCACCGTCGCGGGTCACATCCTCCTGAATAATAACCCTGTCCGCGCCTTCGGGCACTGGCGCTCCTGTAAAGATGCGCGCGGCCTCACCTGGACCGACGGATTGTCCGAAGGCGTGGCCAGCGGCGGCTTCCCCGATCACGTTGAATGACGCGCCAACCTTCACATCCGCATCGCGCACCGCATAGCCATCCATGGCAGATGCGGCGAAGGGCGGTTGGTCGCGCCGCGCAACGGCAGGTTCAGCCAACATGCGACCCGCCGCGTCGCGCAGACTGACCGTCTCGGTCCCGAGCGGTGAGACAAGCTCAAACAGCGCCGATAGCGCCTCATTGGTGGTGATCACGCCGGGGCCTCGTAAAGACCGGATTTACCACCTTCTTTGCGCAGAAGCTTGATGTCGCCAATCTCCATGCCCTTCTCGGCGGCTTTCAGCATGTCGTAGAGCGTCAGACAGGCCACGCTCACAGCGGTCAACGCCTCCATCTCGACCCCGGTCTTGCCGGTTGTCTTGACTATCGCGGTGACGCGCACGCCGGGCAACCCCTCGTCGATCTCAAGTTCGACCGAGACTTTGGTGACGGGCAGGGGATGGCACAACGGGATGAGGTCCGCGGTCCGCTTCGCCCCCATAATCCCTGCGAGGCGCGCGGTGCCGATCACATCACCCTTGCCCGCGCGCCCCTCGCGCACGAGCGCCAGTGTGTCTGGTGACATCCGCACATGACCGCAGGCCGTAGCCGAACGATCGGTATCGGATTTGGCCGAGACATCGACCATATGCGCCGCACCGCTGGCGTCGAAATGGGTCAGCTTGGCATCGCTCATCCCCGGTTTCCCGTCGGATCAAGCGGGTTTTTCAGGATATCGCGCGTCGCTGCCGTCACGTCGTCTGCGCGCATCAGGCTTTCCCCGATCAAAAACGCGCGGGCGCCAAAGACGGCAAGCTCGGCCAGATCATCTGCGGTCGACAGCCCGCTTTCCGCGACCAGCATGCGGTCGGGGGGCGCCAGCCGGGCCAGCCGCTTTGTCACATCGAGCGAAGTGACAAAGGTATTCAGATCGCGATTGTTCACGCCCAGCAAAGGCGAGCTAAGCCGCGCCGCGCGCTCAAGCTCTTCTTCGTTGTGAACTTCGATCAGCACGTCCATGCGCCAGTCCTGTGCGGCGGCTTCCAGCTCGGCTGCGAGACCATCTTCGACGCTGGCCATGATGATCAGGATCGCATCTGCGCCCCAGGCGCGCGCTTCGGCCACCTGATAGGTGTCGTACATAAAATCCTTGCGCAGCGCGGGCAGGGAGGTCGCTGCCCGTGCGGCGGTCAGAAATTCCGGCGCGCCTTGAAATGACGGCGTGTCCGTCAGCACCGAAAGACAGGCCGCTCCGCCATCTTCATAGGCCTTGGCAAGTGTCGGGGGATCGAAGTCTTCTCGGATCAACCCTTTGGATGGGCTGGCTTTTTTGACCTCTGCAATCAGGCCGTAACCTGTGCGCGTGGCCGATTTCAGAGCCTCGGCAAACCCCCGCGTTGCACCCGCATGGCGCGCGTCGCCTTCGACTTGCGACAGGGGGCGGGCGGCCTTTGCAGCGGCGATCTCTTCAAGCTTATAGGCTTTGATACGGTCGAGAATGGTCGTCATGCGTCTGCCTTAGCAACACCGCGCGCGCGAGGAAAGCAGGAAGCCACACGCCTAGGCCGCAATCGGACGCCCGATCCACCGCCCACCAAGATCAAGAACCCGCATCCGCGTAAAAGACCCGCGCGCAATTGCAGGGGCTGCCTTCACGTCCATGGCGCTTTTGTGCGGGTCGTTGCGATAGGCAGCCTTCATAATCGCGGTCTCGGAGGCCCAGACCGTTATCGTCGGCCCATCTAGCATTGGGAGGTCCGGCAGCATGTTTACGTCCAGAAGGCAGTCCGGCAGATCAGCAAAGGCGCGGCGCACGTCCCGCGTGCCAGCCCCAAACTCCGCATAACCGTCTGGGTTCTTTGTAAATCCAAGGGAGGTCACGACGGCGATAGGACCGTTTCTTGGGCGTTCCGCGAGAGCTGTGTAAATTCCGTTGGGGTCCCCGTTTGGGGACCAGTTGACCTCACCATGCGTGCGGTAGGGTTGCGCGATGAAATGGGCGGCATCCGTCGCGTCACGAATAAGGGGGATCGTGTCGTGCATGGTCTCGACATAGCCACGGGCCGCTGCCTCATCGGGCCAAAGCGCAATCCAGACCCGCTGATTGCGCACCCGTTTGGGCCGTCCTTCGGTCCATTCAACCTCGGTGCCGCCAGTGGCAAGAAGTGCGCCGTCCGGCTGGCCGGACGTATCTTCTCCGGCCGACAGGTCGCGGTCGAAGGTGGCGGCAACGCATGTGAACGTTGTTGGCATAGCTCCCTCCCTTTCACTCAAGGATGATGGCGAATTGGGTGCATCCCGTCCAGTCTGCTTGACAGGGCACCAACAAATCCGCCTGATGCGCGCCGGAAGGAACCCCATGCAGAAAAAAGACCGCATCGACGCCACGGGCGCCGCCGCCCTGTTGGGCTTTACCGCCTTGCTCGCCTTCAATCAGGTGGTGATCAAGGTAGTAAACGAAGGCTTGCAGCCGGTCTTTTGGGCGGGGCTGCGCTCGGCAGGTGCAATCGTGTGTGTGGCGCTCTGGATGTGGGTGCGCGGCATCCCGTTTCATATCGCGCCAGGCACCGTCCGATCGGGGCTGCTGATCGGCACGCTTTTCGCGGGTGAGTTCATTTTGCTGTTCCTCGCGCTCGATTTCACAACAGTCGCACGCTCGGCAGTGATCTTTTATTCGATGCCGGTCTGGCTGGCGCTGGCGGCGCATTTTCTTCTGGCCGGTGATCGGATGCACACTTCCAAGGCGCTTGGCCTTGGGCTCGCTTTTGCGGGGGTGGTCTGGGCGCTGTTTTACCGACCCGACGACCAATCGGGCGCGACGCTGTTGGGGGACATTCTGGCCCTCGCAGCCGCAATCATGTGGGCGGGCATCGCGCTGGTGGCCAAAGGCTCACCACTGTCGCGCACGCCACCCGAAATGCAGCTTTTGTGGCAAGTCACCGTGTCAGCGCCGCTTTTGCTGGGGGCTGCGTTTTTTTTCGGTCCGTTCGTGCGCGACCTGGAACCGATCCACCTTTGGGGTCTGCTGTTTCAGATTGTCGTTGTCGTCAGCTTTGGCTTTATCGGCTGGCTCACGCTGTTGTCGATCTATCCCGCCTCAGGCGTGGCGTCGTTCAGCTTTTTGGGCCCGATCTTCGGGCTGCTCTTCGGCTGGGCCTTCCTGAACGAACCCATCGGACTGCCGCTACTGGGCGCGCTTGTCCTCGTCGCGGCAGGGATTGCGCTGATCAACCGTCCCGCCCCTCAGGTGCCGCAAAAGGTCTGACGTACTTCTTCTTCGGGCATCGGCGGGCGGCGCAAGTCGCGCGCGTCCGGCTGATCGTCAAACGGGCGTTCCAGCACTGAAACGAGCCGCTCAAACGGGTCGAAATCCCCATAGACCGCGGATTGGATCGCGTCTTCGATGCGGTGGTTGCGCGGGATATAGGCCGGGTTGGCCTGGCTCAGCCTTTGCGCCTGAACTTCAGGCGCTATGCCTTCTTGCTTTAGCCGGTCTATCCAACGGGTTTTAACCGGTTCGGGCAGGGTGCTTAGATCGCGGAATGTATTGGTAAAATCCATTTCCGCTTCGGCCATGGCCGACAGCACATCGAGGATCAGCGCCTCATCGTCGTCTTCCGCTGTCTCAAGCCCCAGCTTGGTCCGAAACACGTTCAACCATGCCGCGTTGAATAGGTCGGGGAAACGGTGCACCGCCTCTGTCGCAATCTCAATCGAGCGGTCCTGATCGGCATCGATCAACGGCAAAAGCGCGGTCGCAAGCTGGGCAAGGTTCCAGACCAGAATATCGGGCTGCTTGTCAAAGGCATACCGCCCGAACTGATCGATGGAGGAATAGACCTTGCCCGGTGAATAGACGTCCATGAAGGCACATGGCCCATAGTCGATCGTTTCCCCCGAAATGGTCGTGTTGTCGGTGTTCATGACCCCGTGGATGAAACCCAAACCCGTCCACTGCGCCACTAGCTCTGCCTGCCGTGCGATGACCCCGTTGAGCAGGTCCAGCGCCGTCTCGCCCCCGGGGTAATGGCGTGCCAACGCATGTGTCGTTAGCGCCTCAAGCGCCTCCACATCGCGGCGCGCAGCGAAAAACTGAAACGTGCCAACGCGAATGTGGCTTGACGCAACCCGCGTCAGAACCGCGCCCGGCATTGGCGCCTCGCGCAACACGTCTTCACCCGTGGCCACCGCGGCCAGCGCCCGGGTCGTGGGCACACCATAGGCCTGCATCGCCTCTGACACGATGTATTCACGCAGAACAGGCCCCAACCAGGCGCGCCCGTCGCCCATGCGGCTGTAAGGCGTCCGACCTGACCCTTTGAGTTGAATGTCGCGCCGTTGCCCGTCGCGGTCCACAACCTCGCCCAGAAGGATCGCGCGCCCATCGCCGAGCTGCGGCGACCATCCACCGAACTGGTGTCCGGCATAGACCTGTGCCAACGGGTCTGCGCCTTCGGGCACCGCGTTTCCGGCCAAAACGGCCACACCCTCGGGACTTTCCAGCGCCGCCGGATCCAGACCCAACTCCTGCGCCAGCGCGTGATTGACCTTGATCAACCGCGGCGCTTTCACAGGCTCAGGCGGCATTTTGGTGTAAAACCGGGCCGGCAAGCGGCCATAGGAATTGTCGAATGGAAAATGAATGGTCATGCGGGGCCCTCTTGGGTCACCAGATAGGCGGTCTGTCGCGCGCCCGCCACTTCATTGGTCGAAAAATACCTCTGCCGGAGGCGAGAAATCTAATCGATCGGTCCAGCCTTGCGCGTCATCAGCCGGTATTTGTCGCGGCGTTTGAAGCCGAACGCACCGTAAAGCGCGGCAGCGCGGTCATTGTCGGCATCCACCTCCAAATGCACGGCAGCCACGCCGTTCCGCTCCAACTCTGGCAAGAGGCTCGCCAGAACTTCTGTTCCCATTCCGCGCCCGCGCACCGCTTCGCGGATAAAGAATTCGTCCACGAACACATCCAGCCCGCCATGCTCGATCGACCAGCCAAAGCACAGCGCGATAGACCCCACGGGCGCGCGCGCCGGACCAATCATGTAGACACAGGCATGGGGCGAGCCGTCGAGAAGCGGCGCCAGGGCCGCGCGCCTGTGGGCGGCGTCACTGTCGATCCCCTCGATGGCGTGAAAAGACGCCACCATCGGCTCGAGCCGGTCGAGGTCATCGGGCGTGGCAAGGCGCAGCTTGGCTGTCATATCTGTTCCTTCAAAGCGCGCGCCTCTGTCTCAGTAATCCAGCCCGATTTGCAAGCCCCATAGGAGGCGCCATCGGGGGATGTCTGGGCACATCGGCGTTTTACCGCTGCATAAGCGTCCCGGGTCTGCGGTTCCTTTCGGAGCAAATCGCGAAAGGCGAGGTGGCGGCGAATTTCCGTATCACCCGATACATACCCGTGCGCTTGAACGCGCCTTGCGCCGGTCTTGGAATCGTTCCGTCGGCAATAGCGCCGACGCGGCAACCCAAAGGCGCCCAGCCATTCGTATCCCATGCCCTCAATGGTCGTGCGTGCACCGTCCATCGCGGTTTCATCCACAAATTCCGACAGCACGTCGATGATAGGTTTTGCGTCCAACCCAGGTACGGCGGTCGATCCGATGTGATGGCATGCGACCAGCGCGTCTCCCAACTGCTCCTGCCACCGCACGATCTCCAACTCGGCCCGCGCGGGCCAGCCGGGATCGTAAGGCGCGATGCGGATCACAACCGGGCCAGCCGCTCGGTCAAAAGTGCAAAGAACCCGTCGGCATCCACGTCACCCATGAACGTCGCGTTCGGCGCGCGTTTCGTCACGCGCCACCAGTCCGCGACCGTCATTCCCCGCGTCAGATCGCTCTGCGTTTCGATCTCGACATTGATGTGCCGCCCCGAAAAGAGATCGGGCCGGATCAAATAGGCGATGACACAGGGATCATGAAGTGGCGCACCTGCCGAGCCATATTTTTCCTTGTCAAAACGCTCAAAGAAATCGGTCCAGGCGGCGACCATCTCACCAACCTTGGTGCCCATATCGCGAAAGCCCTGCACATGCGGTGCGGTCGTCAGCGCCTTATGCGTCACATCAAGCGGCATAACCGTGATCGGGCGTCCACAGCCAAAGACCACCGCCGCCGCCTCGGGGTCGACAAAGATGTTGAACTCGGCGGCGGGCGTGATGTTGCCAACTTCGAAATAGGCCCCGCCCATCAGGACGATTTCCTGAACCTTTTCAATGATATCCGGCGCTTTCTGAAATGCGGTCGCAATATTGGTAAGCGGCCCCAAAGGACAGAGCGTCACGGTGTTGGGCGCCTCGGTCCGCAAAGCATTGATGATGAAATCGACCCCATGTTCCGCCTGGAGCGGCATGGTTGGGTCATCCATTTGCGGCCCATCCAGTCCGGTCTTGCCGTGCACGTGCTCGGCTGTGACAAGCTTCCGCCCCAACGGGGCGTCACACCCCGCAAAGACCTTGATATCTGGGCGCCCCGCCAGTTCGCACACAATCCGGGCGTTGCGTTCGGTCAGGGCAAGCGGCACGTTTCCGGCCACGGCGGTAATGCCCAGCACCTCGACCTCTTCGGGGCTGGCCAGCGCCAAAAGGATCGCGACCGCGTCGTCCTGACCGGGGTCTGTATCGATGATGATCTTGCGCACAGTCACGAAATGCCCTCCATATGCCGCGACACTGCCCCGGTGACCGGGCGATTGTAAAGGCGGGGAAAGATGGCCGAGATTTGGGAGCGTTCGGCGACAGATGTGTCGCGCCTCATCGCGGCGCGCGAGGTCTCGGCGCAAGAGGTGATGGCCGCCTATCTCGACCGGATTGAGGCGGTGAACCCAGCGCTCAACGCCATCGTCTCGCTGCGTGACCGTGATGACATCATGGCCGATGCGCGTGCCGCTGACGATCAAAGCCCCAAAGGCTGGCTGCACGGTATGCCGATTGCCATCAAGGATTTGGTCGAGACGAAGGGGCTCAGAACCACCTATGGCTCCCCTTTGTTTGCGGAGTTTGTACCCGAAGAGGACGCGGCCTATGTCCGGCGTCTTAAGGCAGCGGGCGCCATCGTGATTGGTAAGACCAACACGCCCGAGTTTGGGTTGGGCGGGCATACCTACAACCCGGTCTTCGGTCATACCGCAAACCCTTACGCCCCGGACCGCACCTGCGGTGGTTCGTCGGGCGGGGCAGGCGTTGCGCTCGCCACCCAGATGCTGCCGGTCGCGGATGGATCCGATATGATGGGGTCGCTGCGCAACCCGGCGGGTTGGAACAATGTCTATTCCCTGCGACCGACATGGGGTCGGGTGCCCGAAGACCCCGTGGGTGACACGTTTCTCCACTGCATCGCAACCGATGGGCCGATGGCGCGGTCACCTGAGGATATTCTGGCATTGATGAACACGATGGCTGCCACGGATTCCCGTTGGCCCGGCGCGGCTTGGCCCGCACTCCCGGATACGATTGCACCTGCCGCGGCTGGTTTCAAACTGGGCTGGCTCGGAGATTGGGGCGGGGCGGTGCCTTATGAGGACGGCGTGCTCGACCTGTGCCAAACTGCGCTTTCGGATTTCTCAGCGCTGGGTGCCTCGGTTGACCATCTCGCCCCTGTGTTCCCGGCTTCAGACCTCTGGGCGGCGTGGACGACGCTCCGCGCTTTCTCGATCGGGGTGCGTCGCGCCGATTTCTATCGTGACCCGGTCAAGCGCGACCGCCTCAAGGCCGCAGCGGTCTATGAGATCGAACAGGGCTTGGCTTTGACGTCGGAAGCCATCCAAAACGCCAGTGTGCTCCGGTCAAAATGGTTGCAAAGTGCCGTTGAAGCCTTTGAAACCTATGATGTTCTGGTGCTGCCAACCGCACAACTTTTCGCCTTTGATAAAACGCTGGAATGGCCGACCGAGATCGGCGGCGTGCCCATGGACACCTATCACCGTTGGATGGAGGTGACTGTGCCCGCGTCGCTTCTGGGACTTCCCGTGATGACCGTCCCGGCCGGGTTTTCGCAGGCAGGACTGCCCATGGGGCTGCAACTGATTGGAAAACCGGGCGATGACGCGCGCCTGATTGCGCTCGCCATGGCCTATCACGAGGCGACACAATGGCCTGATCGGCGACGCCCGGACCTCGACATGCCGGTCTCGGCAGGCTAACCGGGTTTGAAGTTTGTACAGGCAGGTTCAGGCACTCAAAACATGACGTATACTCGGCGCAGCGCCTTGACGGTTTTGATCGGCGCTCCCTTCCTTGCGGGGTGCGGAACACCACCGATCGAAGACAAGGGTGGGGCACCTGAACTGACGCGGGCCTTGATCGATCTCGGTCCAGAGGTCGATCCTTCGGAAGCGGCCCGCGCGGCGGACATCGCCTATGCCTACACGGATGTTCTTGCCGAGGAGTATGAGATCACCACGTCGCCCTTGGTGCATAACGGTCTGGTAAATGCGGGTCTGAAACCCCGCGGTCTGTGTTGGCATTGGGCCGAAGATATGGAGCGGCGCTTGAACGCCGAAGACTTTGAGACGCTGACACTGCACCGCGCGATTGCCGAGCACGAGTGGCGCATCGACCATTCCACGGCCATCATCAGCGCACGTGGCGATGACTTTGATCAGGGACTTGTCATCGACCCCTGGCGCTATGGCGGTGTTCTGTACTGGGGTTCTGTCGCCCAGGACGACCGCTATGCCTGGCAGCGCCGGACGGACGTCCTTGAACGCAAAATGCGCGAAGATCAGCTACGAT
>JABSSC010000088.1 GCA_013214635.1 Paracoccaceae bacterium
TTCTGAACAACGTCTATGAAGGCCTTGTCCGCCGCGGCAAGGATATGGCCGTTGAGCCAGCGCTCGCTGTGTCATGGGAGCCGATTGGCGACGGTGAGGGCTGGCGGTTCTTCCTGCGCGAAGGCGTGACGTTCCAGGACGGGTCCGAGTTTAACGCCGAAGACGTGCGCTTTTCCTATGAACGCGCGTCCAACGAAGCATCAGACACGCGGTCATGGTTTGCGCCAGTGTCAGATGTTGTTGTCGTCGACGACTACACAGTCGATGTCCTGACCACGGCACCAAACCCAATCTTCCCGGATTCCATCGCCAACTGGATGATCATGGATAAGGGCTGGACCGAGGCGAACAATGCCGCACTTCCCGACAAGGAAGAGGGCAACTTTGCCACGCTGAACGCCAACGGCACTGGCCCGTTTCAGGTCGTGGGGCGCGCGCCGGGGCTAAACACTGTGCTTGAGCCGTTCGAAGGCTGGTGGGGCGATGTTGAGCACAACATTACACGTGCAACCTTTACCCCGATCCAGAACCCGGCCACTGCGGTGGCAGCGTTGTTGTCCGGCGATGTTGATATGATAAATCCGGTGCCAATTCAGGATGCCGAGCGTCTGAAAGCCTCTGACGGTGTTGATGTCATTCAGGGCATCGAAGCGCGGGTCATCATGCTGGGCTTTGCCCATGACCATGAGGCGCTGAAGTATGGTGGCAACGCGGGCGATGCGAACCCGTTCATGGACGTTCGCGTGCGTGAAGCTGTGGCGAAGGCCGTGAATGTTCCAGCGATCCTGCAGACGATCATGCGCGGCAATGCCGAACCCGCCAGCCAGCTGGTAAGCCCGGCCATGCGTGGATACTCCACCGCCAATTCCGAGCCTTATGCGTTTGACGCCGATGGCGCCAAGGCGCTGTTGGCCGAGGCCGGATATCCGGATGGCTTTTCCTTTGGTCTGAAATGCCCAAACAACCGCTATCTCAATGACGAGGCAGTCTGTCAGGCGGTTGTCGGTATGCTGGCGCAAATCGGTGTTGAGGCACAACTCGACGCGATGCCGGTTCAGAACTACTGGCCGGAACTGCGGGCTGACAAATTTGACATGTATCTCTTGGGCTGGTCGCCCGGCACGTTCGACGCAGAGCACCCGATGCGCTTCCTTGCTTCGACGCCGAACGAAGAAAAGCGTCTGGGATCGTGGAACTTTGGCGGCTATTCGAACGAGCGGATCGACGAGTTGTTGCCGATGATCCAGTCTGTGATCGACGACGGTGCACGTCAGGCCATGTTGGACGAATACGCCTCAATCCTGCAGGACGAGGTGGGCTATGTGCCGATGTACGTCCAGCCGCTGGTTTGGGGTGTGCGCGACAACGTTGACCTGACACAGCGCCCGGACAACTTCTTCATCCTGCGTTGGGTCACGGTCAACTGATCCCGCTGGTTTGAGCGGTATCAAGGCGCGCCCGGCTGGGCGCGCCTCTTTTTGTTAAGGTAGTCCAAAAAGGGAAAGAGGAGTGTCTGTTATTGCAATTGACCCCACCGAATTTGCCCAAATGGCAAAAGAATATGCGGCTGCCTGGACGTCACATGACGCAGATCGCGTGGCCTCGTTCTATGCCGAAGACGGGCAGATCGTGATCAATGGCGGGTCACCGATCGTGGGACGTGCCGCAATCGCTCGAGACTGCGCCCAGGCGTTCTAAGATGACTTTCCAAACCTCGTCGTTGATCTGGATGTCGCACGGGTCGCTGGTCATCATGCGCTGTTTCTTTGGACGCTTGAGGGCAATCATTCAAAAACCGGCAACCGTGTGAAGGCCAGCGGCTGGGAAGCATGGGAATTGACGGATGATCTTAAGGTGCGGTCCAGCCATGGCTATTTTGACGCGGCCGATTATCAACGGCAGATCGAGGGGGGGTGACCGTCTCAGCCCTTAGGCATCGCGCCGCGATCATAGAAGGCTGAGAAAGTACGCCAAGACGCAAGCCAAGGGCCAAAAAATGGCAATGGCCAGTTTTTTTGCAATTTGGCGGCGCGGGTTCTTTCTGCGCATGCGCCCGCCGCCTCCCATCTTAGCCTACACCAAATCACGAAGTCTGGCTGGTGCGCGCTTGACGCCGCCCCAAGGACTGGCGACAACGGCACATGCTCACCTTCGTTCTCCGCCGGGTTTTCCAATCCCTCATCGTCCTGCTTGTCGTCGGGCTGGTTGCGTTTTCGATGTTTCGCTTTGTCGGCGATCCCATCGACAACCTGTTGGGGCAGGAGCGGACACAGGCGGATATCGAACGCTTGCGGACGCAACTCGGGCTCGATCAGCCCTTTGTCGTGCAATACTGGCGGTTCCTTGAAGGGGCGGTGCAGGGCAACTTTGGCGTCTCGTACCGTCAGGGACGCCCCGTGGCCGAGATCATTGCCGAACGTCTGCCCGCGACGCTGGAACTTGCGCTGGTCTCAGGCATTCTCGCCATTGGTGTCGGCATCGCTCTGGGCGTCTTTACGGCCATCCGACGAGACGGATGGATGGCCAATACGATTATGACGGTCAGTTTGATTGGGGTCTCTCTCCCCACATTCCTGATCGGTATCCTTTTGATCTACATCTTCTCAGTGGAGCTTGGTTGGCTGCCCAGTTTCGGACGTGGGGAGGTCGTCGATCTGGGCTGGTGGACGACAGGGTTCCTGACGCCGAGTGGCCGACAGGCGCTGATCCTTCCTGCGATCACGCTGGGGCTGTATCAGATGACGCTGATCATGCGGCTTGTGCGATCCGAGATGCTGGAGGTCCTCAGGCAGGATTACATCCGATTTGCCCGTGCACGCGGTCTGCGTGAGCGCACGGTGAACTTTCGCCATGCGCTCAAGAACACGTTGGTGCCGGTGATCACGGTGACGGGTCTTCAGCTTGGGTCGATCATCGCGTTTGCGATCATTACAGAGACGGTGTTTCAGTGGCCGGGCGTGGGCCTTCTGTTCATCAACGCAATCCAGTTCGTCGATATCCCGGTGATGGCGGCGTATCTGATGCTGATCTCGGTGATGTTCGTGGGCATCAACCTGATCGTCGATCTGGCCTATTTCGCCATTGATCCACGGCTGCGTGCCGAAAACTCGGGGGCGAAGTAATGGCCGATATTCCCGCAGAAAAGCCGCGTGAGGCCGGGGCATTCGCCCGGTTCTGGGACAGTGATTTTGGCTGGAAATTCCGCCATTCGCCAGTTGCCCTGATCTCTTTCGGGGTCGTTGTGCTGTTGGTGTTCAGCGCGGTTTTTGCGCCGTTGATCGCGCCCTACGATCCGTTTGATCCAGCGTCCTTGAACCTGATGAACGGGTTCACTGCTCCGATGGAGCCGAATGCCTTTACCGGCGATAGCTTCTGGCTGGGTACGGATGACCAGGGCCGCGACGTGTTTTCGACGATCCTCTATGGGATGCGCATATCGCTTTTTGTGGGGTTCGCGGCAGTGTTTCTGGCGATGGTGCTGGGCGTCGCGCTTGGATTGATCGCGGGTTATCGCGGTGGCTGGACCGAGACCATCATCATGCGCGTCGCTGATGTGCAGCTGACCTTTCCGGCAATCCTCGTCGCGATGCTGATCTTCGGGATCGCCAAAGGGTTCACGCCCGTCGAATACCGCGACCAGATGGCGATCTGGGTTCTGATCATCGCGATTGGCCTGTCGGACTGGGTGCAGTTCGCACGTGTCGTGCGAGGGGCGACATTGGTGGAAAAGAACAAGGATTACGTTCAAGCGGCACGCTTGATTGGGCGGTCGCAGTTTTCGATCATGCTGCGCCATATCTTGCCGAACGTCTTGTCCCCTGTTTTGGTCATCGCGACGATCTCATTGGCTTTGGCGATTATTGCTGAGGCGACGTTGAGCTTTCTCGGTGTCGGGGCACCGCCGACCCAACCGTCACTCGGCACGCTGATCCGCATCGGCCAAGGGTTCCTGTTCTCTGGCGAATGGTGGATCCTGTTCTTCCCGGCCGCGACACTGCTCGCCTTGGCGCTGAGTGTGAACCTGCTGGGCGATTGGCTGCGTGACGCTTTGAACCCGAGGCTGAAATGACCCGCGAATCCTGGGCGTTTGTGATCGCCCTTGCGATGGCGCTAGGTGTCATTGGCCTCATCAAACTCTGGCCTTTGGCCGTTGAAGCGAAGGTCGAAGGTGATCTTATCCGCGCCGCCGGTCTTGCGATCCCGATTTTCGGTTCGTTCTTGCTGTGGCTGATCAAGACCAACCGGGACCGCGAGATGGCCGCTGAGGAACGTGCCCGCCGGCTGAGGAATCTTTTGGTGGCCTTACGCGCCGAGATTGAGATGCAACTGGACCAGTATTTAGAGCAACTCGGCCCGGATGACCTCGAAGCTAAGCGCGCCTATTTCAATCTGCGCCTTGATGAAGCCACACCCGATGAACTATCGATGCCAGCGGGCGTCGTACCATCAGAGAACTTCGTCTTTGATAACATGAAGCAAGAGCTTCCAGAACTGCCGGATCCGGTTATTCGGTGGGTTATCAGTTACTATCAGGCCGACGAATACGTGGTGGAACTGGTGCGCTCATTTGGGGCGGGAGCGTTTGAAAAGCGCCCTATCGAAAGCCGCCGTGCTGCGCTTGAGGGGTATTTCTCACAGATGTTGATCGCTGCCCTTGCAGCATTTCCGGCATTGGAAGCAATTGATCAGTTCCTGAACGGTAAGCCGACGCAGTGGTCAGATAAAAAGCAAAAGGCCCGCGAATTCATGCGGGCCCAACTCGAAGCATCCCCAGGCGATTCTACGCCAGTTCAGGGAGGGTAGCTTTAGACGATGACGATCGGTGGATATACCATTTTAGCCTCCATCAAGACCATTCCAAACTGCGCCCAGCCGGGCAAGGTGTCAAGTCATGGTGCGCAACACGCCTTGTGCCGCTATGGCTTTAATATAGGGATTTGATGACCGAAATGCAAACTGACCAAACGCCGAAGCAGGAAAGCATTAATCCAAAATGACCGACGATCTTCTTCAGATAACCGACTTGTCGGTCCATTTCCCGACGCGCAAAGCCGTGTTTGTTGCGGTCGATAATGCGGAGCTGGTTGTCAAACCGGGGGAAATTCACGGGCTCGTTGGGGAATCCGGTGCGGGTAAATCCACCATCGGCGCGGCTGTTATGGGGCTGCTTGAGCCGCCCGGTTTCATCGCCGGCGGGACAATAGCGTTTCAGGGTGAGGCGATTAGCGGGCGCGATGCAGAGGGGATGCGATCGCTGCGGGGCGCCAAGATCTCAATGATCTTTCAGGACCCTCTGACCTCGCTCAATCCGCTTTTGACGGTCGAGCAGCAGTTGGTGGAAACCATCCAGCTTCACCTCAAGCTCGGTGCTGCCGAGGCGCGGGACCGCGCCGTTGAGTTGCTGGACCGCGTTGGGATTCCCGATCCGGAAGAACGTATTCAGCAGTACCCGCATCAATTCTCTGGCGGAATGCGGCAGCGCGTGGTGATCGCGCTTGCGCTATGTTCCGAACCGGATGTGATCATTGCTGATGAGCCGACAACGGCTTTGGACGTTTCGATCCAGGCGCAAATCCTTGATTTGATCAAAGAACTCGCCCGCGAGCGGCAGGTCGGTGTGATCCTGATTACGCACGACATGGGCGTGATCGCCGACACGACCGACACCGTGACAGTCATGTACAAGGGCGAAGTCGTGGAAAGTGGTCCGACGGCAGAGGTTCTTGGCAACCCGGAGCACCCCTATACGAAATCGCTGATCGCAGCCGTGCCGCGCCCGACATTGAAGGTGCGCCGGTTTCCTCAGCTGTCCTATGGCGGGCGCGAGATCACGTTCAAGATCGAGGATCTTGCCCGCAACTGGCCCAAGCCTGAACCGTCGAAATCCGGTAAGCTTGTCGAGGTCGACCAGATCACCAAGACCTTTGTTCAAAAGCAGTCTCTAATCCCGTCGATGCGCACCTACTTCACGGCGGTCGACAAGGTCAGCTTTGATATCCGAGACGGGGAAGTGTTTGGGTTGGTCGGCGAAAGTGGCTCTGGCAAGTCGACCGTCGCACGAATGATTGCGACCCTTTATGAGGTCGACGGTGGCCGTATCTTCTTTGACGGGACCGAGGTCACCGCATTGAAGAGCAGGGACGAGCTTGAAGCGTACCGCCGGCAAATCCAGATGATTTTCCAGGACCCTTTTTCAAGCCTCAATCCACGGATGCGGGTTGATGCGATTGTTGCAGAACCCGTTCTTCACCACAAAATCCTGTCTGGATCTGCCGTGCAGGATCGTGTGGACGAATTGCTCCAGCGTGTGGGGCTGGGGGCGGAAGCAGGTCGCAAGTATCCGCATGAGTTCTCGGGTGGGCAACGTCAGCGGATTTCAATCGCGCGGGCGCTGGCGACGCAACCACGCTTCCTGATCTGTGATGAGCCGACCTCGGCGTTGGACGTGTCAATTCAGGCGCAGATCCTGAACATCCTCAAAGACCTGCAAGAGCATCTGGGCCTGACGATGCTGTTTATCAGCCACGACTTGCCGGTGGTGCGCCAGATGTGTGACCGGGTGGGCGTGATGCGCCACGGAAAACTGGTCGAAGTCGCCGAAACGGAAACCCTCTTTGCCAATCCGCAGGAACCCTATACGCGTGAATTGCTAAGCTTGATGCCGCGCCTTGACGGGTTGTCGATGGAAGGGTTGGCAGAGCAGCAGATTTAGGAAGGCGCGATGAGGGGCTGCGTGGTATAGTCGGCTTATGCAATACGATGCCGCTACTCCCAAGGACTACCTTGCCGGTTTGGACGATGACTGGCGCAAGGCCAAGTTGCTCGAGGTCTGCGACCTTATCGCGGACTTTGCGCCCGAATGGCGGCAGGACATCAACTATGGCATGCTGGCGTATCGGTATGATCGCGGTCCGGCGCTGCACCTGAACGCGCAAAAGCGCTATGTCGGTGTTTATGTCGGCGACATCGCGGCGATCGATCCTGATGGCACGATCCTCAAAGGGATGGACTGTGGCAAAAGCTGCATTCGCGTCAAGAAAGCAAACGATCTGGACGAGACCGGCGTCTCAGCGTTCCTGGAAAAGTTTGTCGCGCTAAGGAAAGCTGGTCTCGAAACCGACTGCTAGCCGCCCGCGACGCGCCGCCACGCATAGCTTTGACCCTCACCGCGGTCGCGCGTGATGATAAGCCGGTCCCCGTCCACGACCCAAAGCTGACAGTCTTCGGTAAAGATATCGCCCAGCGTGATCGTCCGGCACCAGAATCCGTCTTCAAAAGACCAAGTGCCCGTTGCCTCAACCCCGTCGACAGCCCCAGAGATTGTGTTGTCAGGGTTGATCGTCATCGACGCGCCATCCGCAAGCTGGATTTCCTTACCAACGATTGCGTTGCGAAACGTCTCTTCATCCGCAATCTGACCATCTGGAATTGGCGTTGCACAAGCGGCGAGGACGAGCGGGAGGGCAAGAAGCTTTTTCATGTGCCCATCAGGCTGAAGTGGCGCGGATTCGTCAAGGGCGCAGACGCCGGGACTTTGACACGCGACGTGCTTTTGCGTCAATTGGGCGGGACGCAAAAGGGTTCAGTCTATGCATCTTTATATCGATACGGCGGACACGGCTGTTTGGGACGATCTGATGCCAACCGGGCTGTTCACGGGCATCACAACCAACCCGCTTCTCGCGCAGAGGGCAGGGCTGTCCTATCCCGACATCGATTGGGGCGCGTTGGCGCGCCATGCCGCTGATCTGGGTGCACAGGAGTTGCACGGTCAGGTCTACGGTCCGGTCGAAAGCTACGTCGACTGGGCGGGTGATCTTTACGAGGCCGGTCGCGCGGCGGGGCTTCGCACGGTCGTGAAAATCCCGCTGAGCGAAGCGGCGATCCGCGTCACGCCGTCGATCAGCGATTTGGGTGGGCCGATCCTGATGACCGCCGCATACGACGCCAAGCAGATGTTCGTCGCCACCGCCTTGGGCGCCGATTACATCGCACCATATTTCGGGCGGATGCTTGAAAAAGGTCTGCCCGCTTATGAGGCTCTGGCCCAGATGAAAGCCATCGGCACGTCGGCGGCGTCAGCCCCGCGCATCCTTGTCGCCTCCTTGCGGACGGCGGAACAAATGGCCCGGCTTGCCGCCGAAGGGCAAGACTGCTTCACCATCGGACCGGCTTTGGCCCGTGATTTGTTGAGCGATCCGAACACGCTCGCAGCGGTCGAAGAGTTCGAGGCGGCGGCCCAGTAGCCTCAACCCTGTAGCGCTTGCACTCCAACTTCGCCTTCGGACGCGGCCTTCATCGCTAATGCCGCTGCGTGGCTTGCGGCGGCGGTGGTAAAGTAGGGGATCTTGTCCATCAGAGCGACGTTACGCATCGATCGTGAATCCTCCACCGCCTGCGCGCCCTCGGTCGTGTTCATAACCAGCGCAATCTCACCATCCTTCATCACATCGACGATGTTCGGGCGGCCCTCATAGACTTTGTTCACCACGTCGCTATCCACGCCATTCTCAGTGAGGAAGCTGGCCGTGCCGCTGGTCGAGATGATGGTAAATCCAAGCTCAACGAGCGTGCGCGCGGTCTCGATCAATTGCTCGGTCTTGTCGCCATCTTTGATCGAAAAGAACACCTTGCCGCTTGTCGGCAGCATCGTCCCTGCGCCGAGCTGCGCCTTGAGGAACGCACGGTGGAAATTCGCGTCCGATCCCATCACTTCGCCGGTTGAGCGCATTTCCGGCCCAAGCAGCGTGTCGACGCCCGGGAAACGGGCAAAAGGCAGCACGGCTTCTTTCACCGCATATGTGTCGATATCGGGATCGATCAGGTCAAAGTTCGACAGAGGCTCACCTGCCATCAGACGTGCCGCGATAGAGGCGATGGGGCTTTGCACCGCTTTGGCCACAAACGGCACCGTCCGGCTGGCGCGCGGGTTCACTTCGATCAGGTAAATCTCGTCGCCTTTGACCGCGAATTGCACGTTCATCAGACCAACCACGTTCAGCGCCTTGGCCAGCGCCTCGGACTGACGTTTCAGTTCCGTGATGGTCTCGGTCGAGAGCGAATGGGGGGGCAGGGAACAGGCGCTGTCGCCGGAATGGACGCCCGCCTCTTCGATATGCTCCATGATGCCGGCAACGTGGACCTTCTCACCATCGCTCAGCGCATCCACATCGACCTCGGTTGCCCCAGACAAATAACTGTCGAGAAGAACCGGGCTATCGCCTGATACCACCACGGCGTCTAAGATATAGCGCTCAAGCTGACCCATATCCCGCACGATCTCCATCGCACGGCCACCCAGCACATAGGAGGGGCGGATGACCAGCGGGAAACCGATTTTCTCGGCCGCCGCGATGGCCTCTGCATCGGTTGAAGCTATGGCGTTGGCCGGTTGTTTGAGCCCCAGGTCGTTCACAAGCTTTTGGAACCGCTCGCGGTCTTCGGCAAGGTCGATGGCGTCAGGTGTTGTGCCGAGGATCGGAATGCCTTCCGCCTCAAGCGCATTGGCCAGTTTCAGGGGCGTCTGCCCACCAAACTGAACGATCACGCCGTGGAGCGTGCCGGCCTCTTGCTCTTTTGTCAGGATTTCCATGACATGTTCAAAGGTCAGCGGCTCAAAATACAGGCGATCTGAGGTGTCATAGTCGGTCGAGACCGTCTCGGGGTTGCAGTTGACCATGATCGTCTCATAGCCCGCATCCGTCAGCGCAAAGCATGCGTGACAGCAGCAATAGTCAAACTCAATCCCTTGACCAATCCGGTTCGGGCCACCCCCAAGGATGACAACCTTCTTCTTGTCGCTGGGCCGTGCTTCGCATTCGACCTCGCCCATCACCGGGCTTTCATAGGTCGAATACATGTATGGCGTCTGCGCTTCGAATTCGGCAGCACAGGTATCAATCCGCTTGAAAACGGCGCTGACCCCAAGGTTCAGCCGTGCGCGGCGCACTTGCGCTTCGTCGCGACCGGTCAGCTTGGCCAAACGCGCGTCGGTGAAGCCCAGCATCTTGAGGTCACGCAAGCCGTCCTCGGTCACCGGCAATCCGTCCCGACGAACGGTCGCTTCGGCATCGATGATCTCGCGAACTCGGGCGAGGAACCACGGATCAAAGGCTGTCACCTGCTGAATGTCATCGTTGGTCAGACCAAACCGCATGGCCTGCGCGATGATCCGCAACCGGTCAGGCGTCTGCTGAGACAGGGCCATCCGGATTTGCGCGGGGTCCGGTGCGCCGGGAATGTCGATCTCGTCAAACCCGGTGAGGCCAGTTTCCATCGATGCCAGCGCCTTTTGCATGCTTTCGTGGAACGTCCGGCCAATGGACATGGCCTCGCCCACCGATTTCATCGCGGTGGTCAGTTCTGGTGTGGCACCGGGGAATTTCTCGAACGCAAAGCGCGGGATTTTGGTGACGACATAGTCGATCGTGGGCTCGAACGATGCAGGCGTGACCTTGGTGATGTCGTTGTCCAATTCGTCCAGCGTATAGCCAACGGCCAGTTTCGCGGCGATCTTGGCAATCGGGAAGCCGGTCGCCTTGGACGCAAGCGCCGAGGACCGCGACACGCGGGGGTTCATCTCGATCACCACCATGCGCCCGTCTTCGGGGTTAATCGCCCATTGCACGTTGGACCCGCCGGTTTCGACGCCGATTTCGCGCAGCACGGCAATCGAGCCGTTGCGCATGATCTGGTATTCCTTGTCGGTCAGCGTCAGTGCCGGTGCGACGGTGATCGAGTCGCCCGTATGCACGCCCATCGGATCGACGTTCTCGATCGAGCAGACGATGATTGCGTTGTCGGCGCGGTCGCGCACGACCTCCATCTCGAACTCTTTCCAGCCGAGCAGGCTTTCGTCGATCAGGATTTGCGCGACCGGAGAGGCTTCCAGCCCGCGGCGGCAAATCTCGAAATAGTCGTCGCGATTATAGGCCACGCCGCCGCCTGTGCCGCCAAGCGTAAAGGCAGGGCGGATAATCGCGGGAAGGCCGATATCCTCCAGCGCGCCCATCGCCTGCTCAAGGCCATTGGCGATGTCATAGTGTCCACTGTCTGTCTTTGGCGCTGAAACGATGGTTGCACGCGGGTTCTCAAGCCCGATGCGGTCCATGGCTTCCCGGAAAAGCTTCCGGTCCTCTGCCATTTCGATGGCGTCTCGTTTGGCACCGATCATCTCGACCCCGAACGTGTCGAGTACACCCATTTCTTCGAGCGCGAGCGACGTGTTCAGTCCCGTCTGCCCACCCATCGTAGGCAACAGCGCGTCGGGGCGTTCCTTTTCGATGATCTTGGCCACAATCTCGGGGGTGATTGGTTCGATGTACGTCGCGTCGGCCAGCCCGGGATCCGTCATAATCGTCGCCGGGTTGGAGTTGACGAGGATGACGCGGTAGCCCTCTTCGCGCAGCGCCTTGCAGGCCTGTGCGCCAGAGTAGTCAAACTCGCAAGCCTGGCCGATGACAATAGGCCCCGCTCCGATGATCATGATCGACTGGATGTCGGTACGCTTCGGCATGGCGGGTCCCCGGCGGCTGGCAAATTCTCGGGGGTTATAGTTATGGCGGCGCGGGGCGCAAGGGCTTACGTCTTGCAACCCTGCAAGTTGGCCTTAACTGAGCAGAAGAATGCAGTTTGACACGACACTTCCCCCAACGCGTCCCAGATCGGGCGCCACCTTGTGGCGGTTGAGGTTGGAATTTGCCGCGCTGTTTCTGATCGCACCGATTCTTATGGCGGTCGTGTTACCACCCGACGCGATGTTTCCGGCGCTTTTCGCGGTCACGGGGTTGGGGCTTTTACTTCTTCATATGACCCCGGGCTTTCATTGGAGAGAGCTGTGGGCGGGTGCGGGCAAGACGTCGCCGGGTCTGATTGCCCTCGTTGCGATTGCGACCGCTCTGGCCGGCTATCTGGTGATGTCACTAACCGCGCCACACGCGCTGTTTTCGCTGCCTCTGCGCGCACCACAATTGATGCTGATGATCGCGCTGGCCTATCCGGTTTTGTCCGCGTTGCCGCAAGAGATCGTGTTTAGACCGCTGTTCTTCCGACGTTATGCCGACGTGTTGCCGACATCACATTCTGTGCAAATCGGTCTGAATGCCGCCGTCTTCTCTCTGGCGCATCTGATGTACTGGAGCTGGATCGTCGCCGTCTTTACGTTCGCAGGTGGTTTGCTGTTCGCGTGGTCTTACAAAGTGCGTGGCAGCTTTGCCGAGGCCGTGCTGGCCCATAGTGTGGCCGGTGTTGTGCTGTTTGCGCTGGGCATGGGTGTCTATTTCTACTCTGGAAACGTCACGCGGCCCCTCTGAGCACTCGCGCAGGCACGCCGCCTGAGCGGCGTTCCCTTGACTTCCCGCGCCAATCCTTGTGTATCGGCGCGTCCGTAATCCTCGCGCGTTTAAGGAGCGTCAAATGCACGCCTATCGCAGCCATACCTGTGCCGATCTCAACAAATCCAACGTGGGCGAAACCGTGCGTCTTGCGGGTTGGGTGCACCGTGTCCGTGACCATGGTGGCGTGCTGTTTATCGATTTGCGCGACCACTACGGCATGACACAGGTTCTGGCGGATCCCGACAGCCCCGTGTTTTCCGAGGTTGAGAAGGTGCGCAGTGAATGGTGCATTCGCATCGACGGCACCGTCAAAGCACGGGACGAAAGCCTGATCAACGACAAGATCCCAACGGGCGAAGTCGAAGTCTTCATTCGCGATTTGGAAGTTTTGGGCGCGGCGGAAGAGTTGCCGCTGATGGTTTTTGGCGATCAGGAATACCCCGAAGAAACGCGCTTGCGGTATCGCTTCCTCGATCTGCGCCGCGAGGTCATGCAAAAGAACATGACGTTGCGGTCTGATGTTGTTGCCTCTATGCGCCGCCGGATGTGGGACAAGGGGTTCCGCGAATACCAAACACCCATCATCACCGCGTCCTCGCCCGAAGGCGCGCGCGACTTTCTGGTGCCGTCGCGCCTGCATCCGGGCAAGTTCTATGCGCTTCCACAGGCCCCTCAGCAGTTTAAGCAGCTTCTGATGGTGTCGGGCTTTGACAAGTATTTCCAGATTGCGCCGTGCTTCCGCGACGAAGACCCGCGTGCCGACCGGTCACCAACGGATTTCTACCAGCTTGACCTTGAGATGAGCTTTGTCGAACAGCAGGACGTATTCGACACGATCCAGCCTGTATTGCAGGGCGTGTTTGAAGAGTTTGGCGGTGGGCGCAATGTCGACGCGGAGTGGCCGCAAATCAGCTATCGCGATGCGGCGCTTTGGTATGGCTCGGACAAACCCGACCTGCGCAACCCGATCAAAATGCAGGTCGTCAGCGAGCATTTCCGCGGCTCAGGCTTTGCGATTTTCGCCAAGCTGCTTGAGCAGGACGGGACCGAGATCCGCGCGATCCCGGCGCCGACGGGCGGCAGCCGTAAGTTCTGTGACCGCATGAACGCCTATGCGCAGAAAGAAGGCCTGCCCGGCATGGGCTATATTTTCTGGCGAGACGGGGCTGATGGCATGGAAGCGGCTGGGCCGTTGGCCAAAAACATTGGCCCGGAACGCACCGAGGCTATACGCCAGCAATTGGGTCTGGGTGTTGGTGATGCGGCGTTTTTCCTTGGCGGCAAGCCCAAGACGTTTGAAGCCGTTGCGGGCCGCGCGCGCAACGTCATTGGCGAAGAGCTGGGTCTGACTGATAGGGACCGCTTCGCTTTCGCGTGGATCGTGGACTTCCCGATCTATGAGCGGGACGAGGAAAGCGGCAAGGTCGATTTTGAACACAACCCCTTCTCGATGCCGCAAGGCGGGATGGCCGCGCTCGACGGGGATCCTTTGGAGGTGCTGGGGTACCAGTATGACCTTGCTTGTAACGGATACGAGCTTGTCTCCGGTGCAATCCGAAACCATCGCCCTGAGATCATGTTCAAAGCGTTCGAGATCGCGGGTTACGGCGAAGACGAAGTGCGCAAGCGCTTTGGTGGGATGGTCAATGCCTTTACCTATGGCGCGCCTCCGCATGGCGGGTGTGCTGCTGGGATCGACCGGATCGTCATGCTGCTTGCGGACGAGCAGAACATTCGCGAGGTCATGCTGTTCCCGATGAACCAGCGCGCGGAAGACCTTATGATGAACGCGCCGAGCGATCCGACCTCTGATCAGTTGATGGAGCTTGGATTGCGGGTCATTCCGCAGGACTAAGGCGTCTTAGATATGGTCGCGCGGGTCACGTTCGCGTAGCTCGATTGTATGCGCGACCCTGATGCCCTTGTCCCAAACTGGCAGCCGCCCACGGCGCCTCCGCCCGATCTGAGCTTGGTCGGACGCTATGTTCGCCTTGATCCATTGTCGCCGGACCACGCGCCCGACCTTTTTCAGTCCTTCATGGGTCATGATCCGGTCTGGGATTACATGCCCTATGGACCCTTTGACGATGTGGCCGCCTGTACCGACTGGCTCAACGACGCCATATCCGTGAGTGACCCATTCTTTTTGGCAATCACCGATCTGGAAAGCGGTCGCGTGACCGGGCAGGCCAGCTATTTGCGCATTGCGCCTTTGGCGGGGTCGATCGAGGTCGGACATATTGCGATGAGCCCCGCTTTGCAGCGGACCCGCGCGGCGACAGAGGCGATGGCGCTCATGATGGGGTGGGCGTTCGATGCGGGCTATCGTCGCTACGAATGGAAATGCAACGCGGCCAACATCCCATCG
>JABSSC010000009.1 GCA_013214635.1 Paracoccaceae bacterium
TGCACTGCGGACGCATTTTACGTAAGGCTTCGATCAAACCATAATTCAAGCCACTACCGCCGTGTACCGCAAGACCAGAAGGCTTATTAATAACCAACAGGTTATTATCTTCATACAAAATAGCCGCCTGCAAGGCCAACGATCAGCAGTATGGTGGGGATCAGAAGGCGCAACATCAGAACGGCAACAGGATGTCGGCGACTTGTTGACCATAGCGGGGCTGCTGGACATCCGTGATTTGGCCACGACCGCCGTATGAGATACGGGCGGAGGCGATCTTGTCATAAGTAACTTCGTTCTGGCGCGAGATGTCCTCCGGTCGGACATACCCTGTGATTAGCAATTCGCGGAGTTCAAAGTTGACGCGTACTTCCTGGCTGCCCTGAATGCGCAGTACGCCGTTTGGGAATTCGTCGATGACTGTTGCGGCCACCCGCAACTCAAGCTTTTCGTTGCGCCGTACGGAACCGTCACCACTGGATGACGATGACGAGCTTATATCGGCAGCCGTCGATAGCGATGCCCCCTCCGGCAATTGTGGATTGATGCGTTGCGGGATCCCGACCAATTGATTGATTGACAGGTTTTCATCGCCTGAGCGACCTCGCGAACTGCTGTTTGAGATTTCCGCCTCGTCATCGATTTCGATAACGACGGTCATGATGTCCCCACGCCGTGTCGCGCGACGGTCCCCCAGAAGCGAACCGCGCGAGCCACTCCACAACGATGCGCTGTCCGCGCGCCTTTGCACGTCGAGATCCGAGGGGAGGCCTGGGCTAAGCATGGCGCGCGCTTCGACTGTGTCGTCGATTTGCGTGAACCCTGGAGCCGACCCAACGTCGGCCAGGCGAGAGCACCCTGCCGCCGCCAGACAGATCAATGCGATCGCAAATACGTGAAATCTCATCTCAATACTGCTCCTACTCATTACCAACCAGAACGCGGCCGCTTTCCGTGACTTGACCCGTCACCGTGGATTTTGAGCCGACATTCAGCGCGCGAACGAACTCTCCCGCACCGGCACGGCCCAGCGAGCGGCCCATAGTTTCGATCTCTAACCCGTTTTTGCGAAACACGAGCGTGACGAGATCGTTTCGATTTATCAGCGCAGGTGGGCCAATATCGCCCGGCCGAATTGGACGACCGGGATAAAGAGCCACGCGTGCCTCCAAACCGACCACTTGAGCGAGCGATGAAAAGGCGCCTGCCACGTCCTCCTCGCCCAAGACGATGTCCGCTGCGGTGATGATCGCCTCGGGTCGCACCATTTTGGTGGTCGTCACAAAGTCGGCTTTGGCCTGTGACGGAGCGGCGAGAACCGCAATCGCTATGGCAAGGCGGGTGATCATCGGATTTGCGTCGTTGCTGACAACATCTGATCGGCGGCTGTAAGAACCTTGGCGTTCAACTCGTATCCGCGTTGTGCTTCGATTAGACCGGTCACTTCGCGCACAGCGTCTACCGAGCTATTTTCGAGAAAGCCCTGCCGCACGGTTCCCAGACCGTTTGTGCCGGGCTCGCTCACCAGGGGCGGCCCGGATGCGTCCGTTTCAAGAAAGAGGTTTGACCCGCGGGCCTCAAGCCCTTTGGCATTGGAAAAGTCGACCAGTGAGAATTGACCCAGCAACGCCGCTTCAACCTGATCATCGAAATAGGCAAAAACCTCGCCCGAGGCGTTGATTGAAATGGAACGTGCGTCGTCCGGGATGGTGATGTCGGGGACCACAGGGAAGCCGTCAGATGTCACGATCTGCCCATCCGCGGACCGCTTCAACGCGCCGTCTCGGGTGTAGGCGGCGATACCAGAGGGCAGCTCAACCTCAAGATACCCTTCGCCTTCGATTGCGAGATCAAGATCACCGCCGGTCTCGGCGATTGACCCCTGCTGAAGTTCTACAGTGACCGAAGCCGGCCGGACGCCAAGGCCAAGCTGAACCCCTGTTGGCAGTACGGTGCCGTCCGAGGCATTCAGCGTCCCTGCCCGAGTGACCTGCTGATAGTGTAAATCGGCAAACTCTGCCCGGCGCGCATTATAGCCGGTCGTGTTCATGTTCGCGAGGTTGTTCGAGATAACCTCGACCCGCATCTGCTGGGCGGACATACCCGTGGCCGCGATGGACAATGCACGCATGACTTAAACCTCCATTACCGTTCGAAGACACGCATAAAGCTGCGAATGCGATCGTCTTCCCGGTCAAGGAACCCTTGACCAAGCTCATAAGCTCTTTGCACCGCAATCATGCGGGCAACCTCGATAACCGGGGCCACGTTCGAGCCTTCCAAATGCCCCTGAAGCACGCGGGTATCCTCGGCGGGGACAAGATCACCGGTGACGTTGAAACGAACGCCCTCCGCGCGTTCCAGTGACGCGCCCTCCTCCGGGATCCAGAGACCGATCTGTGCCAATGGGCCTTGCGCCGTGGACAGGGTTCCATCCGCGGCAAGGCTGACACCCGTCGCGTCCGGTGGCACAAAAACCGGTGCACCGCCACTGTCGAGGAGTTGCGCGCCATCGGCCGCGACCAGAATTCCGTCTGAACCCGGCATGAACTGCCCGGCACGCGTTAACCGTTCCTCGCCACCGTCATTGACGAGAAAATACCCGTCACCCTCGATCGCGAAATCAAAGGTTCCACCGGTGGCGGTCAAGACGCCCTGTTTGCCGCTGAAAACCGATGCCCCCGCGCGGGCCATTGAAATGGACGAAACGTCACCGCCGACTTCTTGCACGAACTCGCTAAACACTGTGCCTTCGCGGCGAAATCCTGTTGAGGACATATTGGCGAGGTTGTTGGCAATCTGGCCCATTTCCCGCAGCAGACCCGCTTGGCGGGTCAGGGTGACATATGCACTTGCATCCATTGGTCAGATCCCCGCGATCAGCGGTGCAATTTCTGACCGCATGAACGTCACCAGGGCGGCGGACATGAAGCTCATGCTGGCCCAGAATACCAGGATCATCGCGCCTAGCTTTGGGACAAAGGTGAGCGTCATTTCCTGGATCGAAGTAAGCGCCTGAAACAGCCCAATGACGACGCCAGTCACCAAGGCCGCACCCAGCAGGGGCATTGAGATGCTAACCGCCAACCAAAGCCCCTGGCGCATTACGTCGAAGAAGTCGTTCTCAGTCATATCACACCGGCATCCGCAAGATTTCCTGATAGGCTTCGACAACCCGGTCGCGGACTGTCACTGCCGTCTCAACCGCCAACTGGGTCTCGGCCAATGCTTGAACCAGGGCATGCGGGTCGGCCTTGCCCAACGCCGCGCTTTGGGCGGTGTCCTCGGCCCTGGCCACCATCTTGGAAAAATCGGCCAGTGCACCTGTTGCGGCGCTTTGCGCATCCGCTGCTGGCTGCGTTTTGCGCTGCGCCAGATAGCTTTGCGAGGCGAGAAGTGAACGAACATCCATTCAAACGTTCCTTTACCTGCGAATAATGTCGAGGAGGCGCTGCGTCATCTGCCGGGCCTGATCAAAGAGTCTGAGATTGGCGTCGTAGCTGCGCTGCGCTTCGCGTGCGTCTGCAATCTCGGTGATTAGATTGACGTTTGAACCGTCGTAATACCCGTCGGCATTGGCAAGAGGGTGGCCGGGGTCGTGAATGCGCTCAAGCGCGGTATTGGACAACCGGACCGGCCCAGCTTCAATCCGAGCGCTATCAGATGCGCCTAGCACCCGTTCAAACGCCGTCGTTTTGCGGCGGTATCCGGGTGTATCCGCATTGGCGATATTTTCTGACACCAACCGAAGGCGCTCAGCTTGCGCAGCCATGGCAGAGGCGGAGACTGAGGAAGCTGTTTCAAAAGACGACGCCATGATCACCGCCCCCTGCCAAGAGAGCTACGAACGATGTTCAGGGTGCTTTGATAGATCGTCAACGCCAGGTCATGCTCGCGTTTGGCTTGCGCCGATCGAACAAGTTCCGTCTCTAGTGTGACGGTGTTTCCGTTTGGATCCGCCTGCGTATCGAGCTCAAACGAGCGCGCTGCCGGTCCCTGCGATGTCGTTGAGATGTGGTCGGCGCGCGTGCTGCGCAACTGGAAATCGCGGTCGACGGCAAAAACCTCAGCAAAATTGGGAAGACCGCGCGCCTTATAGCCCGGGGTATCCGAGTTTGCGACGTTGCGCGCCGTCACTGCGTGGCGGTCAATGGCTAGGTCAGCCAACTGTCCCGCGGTTTTCAAAAGCGCCAGTTTCTCCAGCATCGGGGCTTCTCCCTCGAATGGTTACACCGACGATTAACCCCGATTCGTTTAGAAAGCGTTTTAACGGGCAAGGAGATCACTTTTGGCGCATGCAACTCTCGACAACGTCATAGCAGAATTGGAAGTGCGGCCGCGCGCGCGCCGGGTGGGACGTATCGTGTCAATACAGGGCTCATGCCTTGAGGTCGGTGGACTGTCGTCGAGTGTTGGCCTTGGCCATTTGCTGTCACCGACCGGGTCACGTGATCATGTGGCAGAGGTGATTTCTGTCGATGAAAACAGCGTTCTGGCTTTGGCGGGTTTTTCGACGGCCACGGTGAAATTAGGTGACCCTATATTGCAACTTGGTGCGGCTGAACTGGCACCAGACGAAAGCTGGATTGGGCGCATCATTGACCCGCTTGGTCGTCCGCTCGATGGTCGCCCGCTTCTGCGCGGCAAGGTTGGGTGGCCACTAATGTCGCGCCCGCCCGCGGTCTCTGGTCGCCGCGGTTTGGGGCATCGGCTTGAAACAGGGTTGCGATCGCTTAACACCGTCCTGCCGCTTGTCCGAGGACAGCGAATTGGGCTCTTTGCGGGGCCGGGCGTGGGGAAATCCACGATGATCGGACGTCTCGCACAGGATGTTGCGGCTGATGTGGTTGTGATTGCGATGTGTGGCGAGCGCGGGCGCGAAGTGACAGAGTTCACGCGACGCGTCCTCGGGCCGGCAGGATTGGCAAAGTCTGTGATGGTCGTCGCGACCTCAGATGAGCCTTCGATGATGCGAAAACTGTGCGGGTTTTCGGCGATGTCGGTGGCTGAGTATTTCCGCAGTTTGGGGCTTCACGTGCTTTTGCTGTTCGATAGCGTGACCCGGTTTGCGGATGCTCATCGCGAAGTTGCGCTTTCGGCGGGTGAGGCGATGGGCGTGGGGGGATATCCGGCCTCGATGGTCAGTCTCCTTCCAACACTATGCGAACGCGCAGGTCCCGGGTGCGAGGGCGAGGGCGATATCACGGCTGTCTTTTCCGTTTTGGTTGCGGGCGGTGATATTGAAAACCCGGTCGCTGATACACTTCGGGGTGTGCTGGATGGGCACATAGTGCTGAGCCGAAAGATCGCCGAGCGCGGGCGCTTCCCCTCCATTGATGTGCTTAGATCGGTATCGCGTGCACTGCCCCATGCCGCCTCGGATGATGAAAATGCGTTGATTGCAAACGCGCGCGAGGTTCTGACGATTTTTGAGGATCTTGAGCCGATGGTGCGCGCCGGTCTGTATGAACCGGGTCAGGACGCGTCTGCGGATTATGCGTTGTCGGTTTGGAGCAGGCTTGACGCCTTCATCGGTGAAAGTGAGCCCGAAGATGTGGCATCCAGCTATGATGCGCTGCGCACTGTGCTTGCTGGTGAGAGACCGCTTGGCGGCGGGCCTGCAAGCAACCTTGGTTAAATCAAGCGTGGCACCCCTTGTGAGGCTTGAAGCAATGTGAGTGCGCCCGCACCAGGCACCAGCGGATTGATTTGCTGCTGTGTCGTACTGGTCACGAGGAACCGGTCGCGCAGCTCCTCGATCTGTTCCGGTGCGGAAAATTCGCGCACACTTTCGACGCCAAATGTGGCGGCAGCCCGTTCCCGAAAGATGGTGAGCTGTCGGTCGATGTCCAATGTTCCCACGCTTACCGGAATGCGCAAAGCCGCCTCAAAAACCTTTCGTAGCGGTGGGGTTGCCATGATGGTGAACCACATTCCGTCATCGGATAGATCCCGCCCGGTAACCGTGGCCAGCTCGCGTTCTAATCCCAAGGCCAGGCGCATGTCTGGGTCGGTTTGGCCAACTGCGGCTTCAAAGCCGCGCGTTTGAAAAAGTTCCGTAATCCTTTGTCCGAAATCACTCAGCTGAGTGGAAGGTGGCGTGAGATCGAAGTTAAACGCCTTGGAAAGTTCGAGGTAGCGTTTGTCAGAGAGGCGATTGGCGAGCGAGTCCGGTGCAATCGTGCCTTCTTCAAGGACCTTCCGTATGAAGAACGTGTTGTTGATGTCGTCTTCTAGACCGAACGCAGTCAATGCCACGGATAGGAGCCGCCGGTCTGATGTGAGGTCTTCTGCGGTCTGGACGCCGGCTATATTCTCAGTGAAGTACGCGACTTCGCGACTGATTGGGCCGGAATTCTCAAACGCGGCTTCTTGCGCAACACGCGTACGCTGAAGGAATGACCAACCGATGAGCCCGCCGCCAGAGACAATCGGTTGGAAGGTCATTGGACCTGCCGCGCCAGCAACCTGCTTTCACGTGGCAGCAACCGGCGAAGGGCCTTTAGAGCTTGGTATGTCTTGCCATCCATCATGGCCTGGGTGGCCTCGTCGAGACAATCACGGCTGTCGCTGTCACGCAGGGCTTGGCTTAGCTGTTCGATCCCGCTCAAAATCTGCGAATGCGCATCTTCGGGGTCTGCGTCACCAGACAGCGCAAGTTGGGCGACATAGCACACGCGTTTGACGGGCGTGTTCACTTCGGACGGGTGCAAAGCGTCCTTGAGGCGGAGAATATGCGCGTTCGGTGACATGATCGCGAGGCGACTGCGACGATCCCCGTTCTCAATCACGGCGCCGTTGATGAGTACGCGTTCCTTAGGGGCGAGTTTCAAGACCAAACCGCTCATGCTGGCACCCCATCGCCGCGCAATCCCCGCAGGATGGCGCCATTCAATTCGATCAGAACATCCGCGCTTGCCTCTTTCTTGAGGACCCGTCGCGTATGATGCTGCGTAAATTCCGCCAGATAGAAGATCTGAGCGCGCAGTTGCGCGGGCAGGTCATTGTCGTCCTCCGCGACATCGGTCGCAAACAGGGTCCAAAGTCGACGGTTGTCTGCGAGCGCGGCGGCGAGCTCGGGGAAATTTGACGTTTTGGCGGCGGATTGGATGCGCCCGGTTATGCGGGCAAGCACATCGTGTTCGACCGAGCGTGGGGTTCGCAGAGGCGCAGTAGCCGCGGCGCCATAAGCGGAAGTGGCGAGTTGAGTGGCATTCACTTTGGGGGGTGTCCGATTGCAACAGAGGGAAGGGGTCGGGACCCGTCCGGGTCCCGACGATCATATTACCGGAAGAGCGACAGGATCGACTGCGGCGCCTGATTGGCGATCGACAGCGACTGAATGCCCAGCTGCTGCTGCACCTGCAAGGCCTGCAGTCTTGCAGAAGCCTCTTCCATGTCCGCATCGACAAGCGTCCCGATCCCGGACTTGAGACTGTCGGTCAGTTTTCCGACGAAGTCCGCCTGAAGTTCAATCCGACCCTGGACGGAGCCGAACGACGCCGCGGCGTCAATGGAAGAATCAATGAACGTATCGATGTTGCTCAGCGCGGCTTCGGCCCCTGCATCCGTTGTGACGTCGATACCATCCAACCCAAACAAGCCACCAGAAGCCGTGCCCTCAGCGTTGCCAATGGCGGTCAGCGTTTGTGAGGTCGTGCTGTCATTGTCGATCTTCAGGATCGACTCTCCGCTGGCGCCCGTGTCGACCTGAGTCGTGATGCCATCGATACCGGCTGCATCCACTGCGGCCTTGAGGCCCTTGGCGACGTCATCGAACGTTTCGTTCTTGCCCGCGATATAGGTGAATGTCTCGCCAGCGAAGCCAACACGATAGCCATCGCCTTCGTTCACGGCGGCAGACGTGCTGAACGTTACGTTTTCCGCGCGCTCTTCAATTGTACCGCTGGCGACAGTGACTGCACCCCCGTTAATGTTGGTAATCTGGGTGCCGGCTGCGTCGCCGGTTAACCCGCTGACTGCCACATCAACACCTTCGAAGGCACGCGTGGACGTGATGGTCAGAACACCCGCGGCCGCCGATGCCTGAATCCCTTCAAGTCCCAGCGCATTGATCTGACCCGCAATACCGTCGGCGGCAGCGTCTTCGTCGTCGCCTGTCGTTCCGGTAAAGCTTACGGCTACACCGTTGACCGAGATTGTGGCACTGTCGCCTTCGTAGTCCGCGCCCGTGCCAGCAAAAGTCACAACAGCCGTATTGCCCGTGTCGGCCAGTGTCGCGTTGCTGACCGTGGCGTTGGGCGTCAGCGTCGTTCCGCTATCGTTATAGGTACCGGCTGTCGCCGTGAGATCCTGTCGCGTTACAGCGATATTGTTGGCCGTAATTGTACCGCTGGAGTCTCGGTCAAGTGAGGCCAGAATGCTCGAGTCCTCGGTGCCTTTGACAAGGTTGAGGCCGTTGAACTGGGCCGCATTTACGATCGAATTGATCTGATCCCGCATCGAATCGATGTCGACCTGGATTTTGCCGCGATCGACGTTGTTTTCCTGTGCGGCAACGATTTTACCCTTCATCTCGTTCAGAAGGTCCGAGACCGCTTCTGAGGCCTGACGTGCCACCGCAATCGTCGATTCACCAAGTGCAAGGCTATCAGAGATTGCCTTGAACCCGTTAACGTCCGCTTCCATCACCTTGGAGATGGCCCAGATCGCTGAGTTGTCCTTGGCCGACACGATCGATTTACCTGTCGCGATCTCGTTTTGAGTTTGCGTGAGGCTTGAGTTGATGCCCCGCAGGGTTTGCAGCGCGACCATTGCGCTGTTGTTTGTGAGAATACTCGCCATTTTTTGGCTCCCGTATGTTCCCGGCAGATTTTGCCGTCTGACTGTGCGGCGATTTAGCCGCGGTTCGACGTCTTTCTGACAAATTGCACTCTGCGTATCGCAGGTGCGCCATCCTTCGGGATGCCGGGAGGGGTATGACTTCCGTTGCCTAACATTCACTGAACGCCGGCAAGGTCTGTGGGATCAGTTGCCTAAACTTGTTTCTTTCAGGCGCGATGCTGAAAGGTCGGACCGCCCGTTTGAACTTCTGTTCTTTGTCCGTTTGTCCCGTAATAGGAGATCTTTCCGGCGGCAGTCCGAATTTGGGTAACGCGATGTTTGGCGGCCTTGAGTCCTTCTCGTGCAGCGTTCAGCATGGCCTCGTTCCGACGCAATTCGCCTTTTACCGCATCAGAAACTGCGTTTGCGCCACTCTTACTGAGTCTGTTCGCGATACGGATTTTCAGGTCGGCCAGGCGCTCAACCTTTTCGAACTCCCCGGAAATCAAATATGCGCGTTCGCGACTCAGAACTTCGATAAGCTCGTCTTCGATTGGCGACATCACAAGCTCTTCCGTTCCATGGCTTCAAACAGCTGTCGCGCCAATCCGATCCCGCCGGCGTCCGACATCGCGTCGACCTGAGCAGTTCGCAAGAACGACCCAAATTCAGACGGTGCGCCGCTTCCAAAGGGAGAGGACTTTTGCTCCGTGGCCTTCATCATCTCGGAAAGAAAAACAGATTCGAGTTGTTTTGCGACCGTCCAGTTGGCTGCCGAACGTTGGGACATTGGGGCGGACTGTAGCTGCGTCAGGTTTGATGGGAGTTCCATGCGAGGCCTCAGAATCATTCGAATTTTCCGTGATTAGCAACCGCGTGGTAAATTTCCGGTAACCTCGTCCGTCTAAGCCCTGCGCAACGCCGAACAGAATGTGCGAGCGCATATGAATATCTTGCCAAGTCCACTGCCAACAGATGGCGCCGGTTTAACGCCTGTGCAGGTTAACCTTCCCGAAGGGGACGTTGCCGCCGAGTTTCAGGCGCTGGTGTTTGGCGATGCATCGGTTGAGAGTGTCCCATCCCAAACGCTTGCGGGAGCCCTGGCAGAGCCTCAGCAGGAGGTGGTCCCGCCGGCCGCTGAGTCTGAAGTCACGGCAAAAAGTGATGGCCCGGATCCGACGACTTTGCCACTTCAAGACCCGGTTGGCATGGCCCAAACTTCGGACAGCGCGACGCGCTCTACTGCGCCATTTGCGACTGAGGCATTCGTGGTTTTGGCAACTGGTTCTGGGCAAGTCCGTACAGTCAAAATCGCACCTGAAATTGCATCGGAGTTGGTTGCCCCACCGGCAAGGGTTCCTATCCCAGCGACGTCCGTGTCAGACGGGTTTTTCTCCGCAAACTCTGCTGAAACCGGTGATGCCTTTGTGCCGCGCTCACGAAGTGAATCGCAATGGAATTTGGAAGCGGTTGAGGCGCAAAGTTCGGCGAAACCGGAGAGCCAAAAAATTGATATGCCTGTGCAACGCAAAGTGGCTACAGAGCCGCCCATTGGCAGTTACACATTGGCTGGCAGTGAGCGGCAATCCGGCAAGCAGATGCTAGATGTGGCAAACAACGCTGCCCCGGTTAGAACCGTTTGGCCAATACCCGACGTAACCAATACACCGGTTGAGCCGATCCCCGGTAAAAGCCCTATTGAATTCGATGGTTCGGCGAAGGCGTTGGAAGTTGGGAAGTCCGTTCAAAGAACGTCATCGGAAGCCCAACGGACCGTGCCATCTCAGGATTTGATTGGGCCCGTCCGTCCAGACCTCTCAAAAGTCGAAAAGGCGTCCGCGGATCAACCCAAATCCATCATAACTGCACAGAATACCCGGGCGGTTTGGGCGAACACACCCACAGTCAGTGATCCAGCCATGGTCGATCGTTTTGCGGTCAAGAACGTACCTGGTGACGAAGCTCAGCAAGAGGTTCCGCCAGGTCCCAAGCCGTCCAAAGCTGAGCCTTTGGTCCGTCTGGCTGCTGGTCCAGTGGCGTCCCCAGCCTCGTCCCCGATAGCATTTCCCAAAGCGGATGTGAGCGTTTCGATCGGGGAGAACCAGGTGGGTGGGTCCTTGAAGATGGATGTGCTTGAGACGCCCAAGGCGCCAACTGTCGCAGACATGTCTGTCGCACGAGGTGTCATTGCTGAAACGACCGTCCCTACACGAAAGCAAGAGTCGCTCCTCTCGGAACGGACAGGAGCCGCGGAGGCGAAGCTTGCCGCCGAGCCCGCCAAGTCAATCGCGCCGCAAACCCCGCAAAGCGTTTTGCCGGAGACGAGTACGCTGCGAAGCCCCATCCTTAGTCCATCGCTCGACAGTGGGGTCATCGCAGTCGCAATAGACGGTTCCCAACCGGATCGGCCGCTAGGGGACATGGCGCGGACGGCATCATTGCCGAGCGCCTCACCGCAGCAGGTTGTCACACAAGTCGCCGAAGTCCTGCGGCAACCTGCGAATGGACCCATTGAGGTATCTCTGTCACCAGAAGAGCTGGGCAAGCTTCGCATCACGATGACCGGAACCGAAGCGTCCATGGTTGTTCAGGTCAGTGCCGACCGCTCAGAAACGCTGGAATTGCTGCGCCGTCACATCGACCTTTTGGCACAGGAACTCAAATCTCAGGGCTTTGAAAGCTTGAGTTTCGAGTTTGCTGGATCGGATCAGTTCAACGCCTTTGGTGGTGGTGAGAACACTTCGGACGGGTCCGGGGCAGCATTGTCTGGCAGCGACGCCAGCGAAGACGTTTCACCAATTCGCACACCGCCAATCGGCGCGTCCGGCACAGATGTCTTGGACGTCCGCCTTTAGAAATCCACGAGGACAACATGGAAGTCACATCGCAATCAGACGTTCAATCGAACCGGACTTTACCCAATACGCAAACGGCCGAACCTTCGGCGTTGAGTTCTGATTTTGAGACATTTCTCAAAATGCTCACAACACAGATGGAGAACCAGGACCCCTTAAACCCGATCGAGTCCGCGGATTTCGCAGTGCAACTGGCAACCTTTTCTGGAGTTGAACAACAAGTTCGCACCAACGATCTTCTCACCGGGTTGGGCGCGGGCTTGGCATCGGACGCGTTGTCGCAATACGCGGGCTGGGTGGGCCTGTCCGCGCGATCCACCGCGCCAGTCAAATTCGATGGCGCGCCTATAACGCTTGATCTTGAGCCCAGGGAGAATGCCAATCGGGCCGTGCTTGAGGTCAGTGATCAGTCGGGGCGCTTGGTTGAAACACGCGACGTTGCGGGAACGGCTGGACCGTATCAATGGACCGGGCAATCGGCGGACGGTCAGAGTTTTCTGGCGGGTCAGTACACCTTCAATCTCAAAAGCTATAGCGGCGAAGACCTGATCGGAGAGGCGCCTGTCGAGGTCTTTCAACAAGTGGCCGAAGCGCGTCTGAACAGCGGTCAGGTTGAGATCGTGTTTGATGGTGGCGGAGTGATCGCGGCAACGGGCGTTACCGCGCTGCGTGACGCAGGCTGATCAGATCCAAAGACCAATTGCGACGCCTGCGGCGATGGCAAGCGTCAGAGCGATCGCTTTGGTCCAAATCCCGCTGCCGCGTTTGGGTTCTGGAACCGGGCCGATGGATTGCTCGGTCAAAAGCCGTTCCGCAATCATTGGAAGTTTCGGTCCGAAGCGCGACAGAACGCGCACCGTCTTTCCCAGATCTCGAAGGAACGCTTTTGGTCCGATGCTTTCGCGAATGTAGGCTTCGACCGTGGGTTTCGCGACTTGCCAGATGTTGATTTGCGGGTAGAGCGAGCGCGACACACCCTCGACGACGACCATCGTGCGCTGCAGAAGAATAAGCTCGGTCCGCGTTTCCATGCCAAAACGCTCGGTGACCTCGAACAGATAACTTAGCAACCGCCCCATCGAAATGCGTGAGGCATCCATTCCGAAAATCGGCTCACCGACAGACCGCAGGGCACGGGCAAACTCGTCGATGTCCTGATCTGCAGGCACATATCCCGCTTCGAAATGGACCTCCGCAACGCGGCGATAGTCTTTCTGGATGAAGCCGAACAGGATCTCGGCATAGACGCGACGCGTATACTCATCGATCCGGCCCATAATCCCGAAATCCAGCGCTATGATGCTTCCATCGTAGCTGATCTTGAGATTGCCCTGATGCATGTCAGCGTGGAAATACCCGTCGCGCAAAGCATGGCTCAGAAAGAGTGTCAGAACGCGCTCGCCCAAAATCTTACGGTCCAGGCCCGCCGCGTCAATTGCCGCGACATCACCCGAAGGAATGCCGTCCGCCCATTCCTGCGTCATAACGCGGCGCGAGGACAGGAACCATTCGACGCGCGGGACGATCAGCTGTTCGTCATCAGCCGTGTTTGCGGCGAATTCGGCTGCTGCAGCAGTTTCCAGCCGTAGGTCCAATTCACCTTTCACGACGCCCTCAAAGTGCGCGACAACATCTTTGGGACGAAGCCGTCGAGATGATGGGGCCAGAAACTCGATCGCGCTTGCCGCGAGATAAAAGGCATCAATGTCTTTTTGGAACGCGCGCTCGATGCCCGGCCGCAGCACCTTGACTGCGACCTCTTCGCCATTTGTCGCCAGTCGTGCACGGTGCACCTGCGCGATGGAGGCCGCCGCAACCGGTTCGCTGAACTCAGAGAACAGATCATCAACGGGCCGTTCTAGCTCGCGCTCAACCGTTTTCTTGGCTTCGGCAATGGGAAAAGGGGGAAGCTTGTCTTGCAGAACCCTCAACTGCATGGCCAGTTCATCGCCGACCACGTCGGGCCGTGTGGAAAGAACCTGACCCAGCTTGATGTAAGCTGGGCCCATCGCGGTGATTGCGCGCGTCACTGGGGGCAGAGACGGATCACCTTTCCGGCCCAGCCAACTGAATGGCCATCCCAAAATGCGCGCAGTAATTCGAAGAGACCACGGGGCATCAAACGCATCGAGCACGTCACGCATCGCGCCCGTTCTCTCCAGTGTCGCGCCCGTCCGGATCAGTCGAAAAATGTTGTGGGGGCCTCTCACCTCAGATTTTCCACCCGGAGTGAAGCGCAGCGATACCCATTGACAGATTGCGATATTTGACCTGCTCAAATCCTTCAGCGCGGATCATCCCGGCAAAGGTTTCTTGATCCGGGAACTTGCGAATGGATTCGACAAGATACTGATAGCTGTCGCGATCCTGCGCGATGACCCGGCCCATCTCAGGGATCACATTGTAGGAATAGCGATCATAGGCCCACTGCATCGCCGGGTTCGGGAGCTGCGAAAACTCAAGAACCATCAAACGGCCGCCCGGTTTGAGCACACGGAATGCCTCGGACAAGGCCTCGTTTATCCGGGTGACGTTCCTGATGCCGAAGCTGATCGTGTAAACGTCAAACTGGTTGTCCTCAAACGGCAGCGCCATGGCGTCCCCGACAATCCAATCGAGCCGATCCGCAAGGCTTTCGGCCTCTGCGCGGGTCCGACCTGCGCTTAACATGCTCTCGGTCATGTCCAGAACGACAGCAGATGCGCCTGGCGCACGCTTGAGAAAGCGAAACGCGATATCGCCTGTACCGCCGGCCACGTCCAGAAGCCTCTGGTGCGGTTGCGGCGCAAGCCAATCCATCATGGCGTCTTTCCAAAGCCGATGGATGCCAAGCGACATGACGTCGTTCATTACGTCATATCGGTTCGCCACATTGGTAAAGACCCCATGCACCAATCCGGCCTTTTCAGCCTCGGGAACGGTCTGATTTCCAAAATGCGTCTGCGGTTCTATTTCGTCTGTCATCGGATCTTCTGATCTGTCAAAACTCTCCTTCCTTATAGGCTTCGACTGACCAGAGACAATGCACCGCCACATCTCAGGAACTTGCTATGCCCGAATTACCCGAGGTTGAGACAGTCCGCCGCGGGCTGGAGCCGGTGTTGACGGGCCGCGTCATTGCGCATGCGGACGTCAGGCGCCCGGATTTGCGCTGGCCCTTGCCCGAACGCATGGCAGACCGTCTCACAGGTGCTCGCGTGATCGCGTTGCGTCGGCGGTCGAAGTACATGCTTTGGGATCTGGAGACTGGCGAGACGCTGATTGTACATTTTGGCATGTCCGGTCGAGTGATAATCTCGGGTCATCTGGCCGGCGATTTTGTGCATGAAGCCGGTAAACTTACCACTCACGACCATGTTGTTTTGGACATAGAGGGGGGCACCCGTGTGACTTACAACGATGCGCGGCGTTTCGGAGCGATGGACCTTTGTGCGACGCATGAAGTTGACGCACATCCCTGGCTGGCGGCGTTGGGGCCCGAACCGCTGGGCAACGCCTTTGATGAAGAGCACCTTGTCGCGGCCTGCAAGGGGCGTACGGCGCCCATCAAGTCAGTGCTTTTGGATCAGCGGACGGTTGCGGGGCTTGGCAACATATATGTATGCGAGGCCCTTTATCGGACTGGGATTTCCCCGCTTCGAAAGGCAGGGCGCATTGCCCCCAAGCGGATCGCAGCGCTTGTCCCGGCAATTCGCGACGTCTTGCGCGAAGCGATTGAGGCTGGTGGGTCGTCGCTTCGTGACTATCGGCAAGCCGATGGCGAGCTCGGTTATTTTCAGCATGCGTTTCGTGTTTACGGGCGGGAGGGCGAAGCGTGTCGAACGCCCGGATGCAATGGAATTGTCCGTCGCGCAGTGCAATCGGGGCGGTCCAGCTTCTATTGCCCGGTCTGCCAAAGATAGCTTGATCCGCCCGGCCCCGATGGTAAGAATTGAGGACTGACCGGAAAGGGGATCCCGCGTCTGATGGCTTACAAGTCGATCGTCGTCGAAACAGATGACCACGTTATGCTTATTCGTTTGAATAGGCCTGACGCTTTGAACGCACTCAATGCCGAGCTTGTATCTGAACTTCTGACCGCGCTTGCCGAGGCTGAAGCCAGCGACAAGGTCCGTTGCATCATCGTGACTGGAAATGAAAAGGCGTTCGCTGCCGGTGCGGATATCTCCGAGATGGCTGATACGGGTTTTGTTGGCGCGTTCGGCGGCAACCTTTTTGGGCACGTGGATGATACCGTCGGCCGCTGCCGCAAACCGATTATCGCCGCTGTCGCTGGTTATGCGCTGGGCGGTGGTTGCGAGCTTGCCATGATGTTCGACTTCATAATTGCCGCAGACACAGCGAAATTTGGTCAGCCGGAAATCAACCTGGGCGTCATGGCGGGTTTGGGCGGAACACAACGCCTGACACGCGCTGTCGGCAAGGCAAAGTCCATGGAGATGCACCTGACCGGTCGCTTTATGGACGCAGAAGAAGCCGAGCGTGCTGGCATCGTAAGCCGCGTTGTGCCGGCCAAGAAACTTCTCGAAGAAGCTTATGCCGCCGCACACAAAATTACCGAGAAGTCGATGCTTGCGACAATGGCAGTCAAAGAGGCTGTGAATCGGTCGCAGGAAACATCGCTGCACGAAGGCTTGCTGTTTGAGCGGCGCGTTTTTCAGTCACTTTTCGCGACCGAGGATCAAACCGAAGGTATGGCCGCGTTCGTCGAGAAGCGAGAACCGCAGTTCCGCGACAAGTGACTGCTGGGAAAGCTAAGAAAAAAGCCCTTTCCTTTACGTGGTGATTTGCTTATACCGCGCGCTCACATGCGTGCGAGACCCGCTTAGGTCAGATGGTTCCGGTAAGAAACCCGGCCCTTTCGGCGACGTGCGTTGTATTGAACATTGACCCGGAAAAGGGACCCGAACCATGGCAAACACGCCTCAGTCAAAAAAGCGCGCCCGTCAGAACGAGCGCCGTTACGCCGTAAACAAGGCGCGTCGTTCGCGCATCCGGACGTACATCCGCAAAGTTGAAGAAGCGATCGAGAGCGGCGACAAGGACGCGGCCGCAACCGCTCTGCGCGCAGCTCAGCCCGAGCTGATGCGCGGCGTGACCAAAGGTGTCTACCACAAGAACACAGCGTCGCGGAAAATGTCGCGGCTCACAGCACGCGTCAAAGCACTCGGCTGATCCGATTCCCTTTTGGGATCTTGGGCGCGCTCATCTGGGCGCGCCCATTTTTGTTTTTTTGGTCTCATTTTGAGGCCTAAATCCACACCCGCCAGATTCGATCAGCCAATATCTGAGTCAAGATCGAAGTTCTGTTGCGCCGCGCCGATTGCGATTGCTAGCTTGATCCTGCGATTCATATCGTCTTGGGGGGACATACGAACGCGACACGGGGTTGGGTCGGACGCTTTAGCGTCGCAGGCATCATTGGCGTATGACTGTACCGCGCCTGGTTTCGTGTAGCGTGATTGGTAAGCAGGGTGGAGTGGGGTCCGCGCGTTTACTTTGAGGATACGAAAAGGTCGTCGGGCTGCCTCCGGCACACCTTTTCGCTCAGTATGTCCATAATGGTCAGTGCTGCAAAGCACCGATTACGTGTCTTGGGTTTGGTGAGAGCCCGAGCGACACGCCACAAAGCTATCGGCGCTGCGCCGGTTATTTGTGGTCCCCAAAGCGATCCAGAGGAGCAGGCAAACCGTGTCAGGGAATAAACCCGGGCACACGAGGTGGATGGGTGCCGCCTCCAAAAAAACGAAACGGACCGATAGAGAATGACAAACGAATCCTGGGGACACATTCGCGAAGAGCTGATTTCGAGCGTTGGGAAGAACAATTATACAAATTGGATAGAACCGCTGGAATTCTCCGATCTCGAAGACGGAGTGGCCACGTTCTATGTTCCGACCCAATTCATGGGAAATTGGGTGTCGCGCAACTTCGGTGACAAAATCCTGAACCAACTGCAGAAGGCCGGACAGGATGTTGCGCGTATCGAATTTTCGGTACCTTCCACGCGCCGGGTCCGCGTTGAAGACGCTCCAAAGAAGACGCAAGCCGCCGCGCAGCCAAGCCGCAACGACGCCGACTTGCCCGGTGCACCACTGGACGCACGTTTCACATTTGACACCTTTGTGGTTGGAAAGCCCAACGAGCTTGCCCATGCCGCGGCCCGCCGGGTTGCGGAAGGCGGAACGGTGACGTTCAATCCGCTGTTTCTGTATGGCGGTGTTGGGCTTGGCAAAACGCACTTGATGCATGCCATCGCGTGGGAGCTACAGAAGCGTTCGCCCGGTCTCCGCGTTGTGTATTTGTCGGCTGAGCAGTTCATGTACCGCTTTGTGCAGGCTTTGCGCGAGAAGGACATGATCGCGTTCAAACAACTGTTTCGCGCCGTCGACGTTTTGATGGTTGATGACGTGCAGTTCATTGCTGGTAAGGACGCGACGCAAGAAGAGTTCTTTCATACGTTCAATGCGCTCGTGGATCAGAACAAACAGATCATTGTGTCCTCAGACCGTGCTCCGAATGAAATTCCCGGCATCGAAGATCGGATCGTAAGCCGGCTGCAATCCGGGCTGGTCGTGGACCTGCATCCAACGAACTACGAACTTCGGCTGGGGATCCTTCAGCAGAAGGTCGAGCAATATTCCAACCAGTTCCGCGATCTTGAGATTCAGGACGGCGTGCTGGAATTCCTTGCACACCGCATCTCGACCAATGTTCGCGTTCTTGAAGGAGCGTTGATGCGCCTTTTTGCGTTTGGTGCGCTGGTGGGGCGTGAGATCACGCTGGAGCTGACGCAAGACTGTCTGGCGGACGTCCTGCGCGCATCGGATCGCAAGATCACCGTGGAAGAGATCCAGCGCAAGGTGTCAGATCACTACAATATTCGTCTCAGCGATCTCATCGGGCCCAAGCGCGTGCGCACCTTTGCGCGACCACGCCAGATTGCGATGTTCCTGTCCAAACAGCTGACATCGCGCAGTTTGCCCGAAATTGGACGCCGGTTTGGTGGGCGCGACCATACGACCGTTATGCACGGTGTGCGGCGTATCGAAGAGTTGCGTGCGCAAGACAGCCAGATCGCTGAGGATTTGGAGCTACTTCGCCGCTCTCTTGAGGCCTAGCGCACCGTAATCCGCTTGACCCCCGCTCAGGGAACCCCGACAGTCCGCAAAAGCCTTGCGTTGTGGGCGGAAGCCGCTACGGTCTCCGCCCCGGCAGAACGAGGGGAGCGAGGGCATGAAATTCAGCATCGAACGCGGCGAATTGCTCAAAGCCGTTGGGCAGGCGCAGTCAGTCGTCGAACGGCGTAACACCATTCCCATTCTCGCGAATGTTCTGATCGAAGCTGAGGGCGATACCGTGTCCATGCGGTCCACCGACCTCGACATAGAAGCCCTGAACAAAGCTCCGGCGAAAGTCGAACGCGCTGGGGCCACGACTGTTTCGGCCGTGACCCTGCATGAGATCGTTCGGAAACTTTCCGATGGTTCCCTTGTCACGCTGACCGATGACGGTGCCTCAGGGCGCCTGACCGTTGACGCGGGCCGGTCCAACTTTTCGTTGGCAACGCTGCCAAAGGAAGACTTTCCAGTTATGGCAGCGACCGAGTACACCGCCAACTTTTCGGCGCCCGCGCCCGTGTTGCGTCGGTTGTTCGATAAGTCCAAATTCGCGATTTCGACCGAAGAAACTCGGTATTACCTCAACGGCGTCTATATGCATGTCTCGCCAGCCGAGGATGGCAATGTGCTCAGATGCGTGGCCACTGATGGCCATCGGCTCGCGCGCATCGATGCAGACTTGCCTGACGGGGCAGCATCCATGCCGGGCGTAATTGTCCCGCGCAAAACCGTGGGTGAGCTTCGCAAGCTTCTCGACGACGATGATGCGACAATTGCCGTCTCGGTAAACGAGACCAAAGTGCGGTTCGCTACACAGTCGATTACGCTGACATCGAAAGTCATTGACG
>JABSSC010000089.1 GCA_013214635.1 Paracoccaceae bacterium
ATCGCGGATGTTTTTGTGATCTGGGCCAAGTCCGAGGCGCATGGTGGCAAGATCAAGGGGTTTGTGCTGGACAAGGGTATGAAGGGGCTTTCCGCGCCCAAGATCGAGGGCAAGCTCTCGTTGCGGGCCTCGGTCACGGGCGAAATCGTGCTGGAGAATGTCGAGGTGGGCGAGGACGCCCTTCTGCCGGGCGTCGAAGGCCTGAAAGGCCCGTTCGGCTGTCTGAACCGGGCGCGCTATGGCATCGCCTGGGGCGTGATGGGCGCGGCAGAGGACTGCTGGCACCGGGCGCGCAGCTATGGGCTCGACCGGCGGCAGTTCGGTAAGCCATTGGCTCAGACGCAACTCTTCCAGAAGAAGCTCGCCGATATGCAAACCGAGATCGCGCTGGGGCTGCAGGCCGCATGCCAGGTGGGCCGGATGCTTGAGGCGGGCACTGGTGCGCCCGAAGCCATCAGCCTGATCAAACGCAACAACTGCGGCAAAGCGCTCGACATCGCGCGCATGGCCCGCGACATGCATGGCGGCAACGGGATCACGGCGGAATACGGCGTGATGCGCCACGCCCAAAACCTTGAGACCGTCAACACTTACGAAGGCACACACGACATCCACGCCCTCATCCTAGGCCGCGCGCAAACCGGCCTGCAGGCGTTCTTTTAAGGCGCCGTGAACTTCGCGCTCGCCATGGCGGTCGCGCTCGCGATCGACTGGGTCATCGGCTGGCCAGACGCGTTGACGCGGCGCATTGGTCACCCTGTAATCTGGATTGGTCGGCTCATTTCACGTCTTGAGGCCGCGTGGAACAAACCGGGCGTACCGCAACGCGACGCAAGACGTGCCGGACGGTCCGCAAGCCTTGTTGTAATCTCACTCACCATAGGGATCGCCGGGCTCCTTCAAGTCTTTGTGCCCGATACCCTGCTTGGCAGTGCGATCCTCGGGGTTCTCGCCTGGCCGCTGGTCGCCGCCCACAGTTTGCGGTCGCACGTGGCAGATATCGCTAGACCTCTTCTTGATGGCAATCTCAGCGAGGCGCGTAGCGCCGTCGCCAGAATCGTTGGTCGTGATCCAAACACACTGGATGAAGCCGGGATGTCCCGGGCAGCCATCGAAAGTCTGGCCGAGAACACGTCCGATGGGGTCACTGCGCCACTCTTCTGGGGGGCGCTTTTGGGCCTGCCCGGGATTGCAGGATACAAAGCAATCAATACGCTCGATTCCATGATCGGCTATCGGAACCTTCGCTACCGCGACTTCGGGCGCTTTGCCGCACGGCTCGACGATGTCGCCAACTGGGGTCCCGCGCGCCTGACCGGGCTCCTGATTTGCCTGACAAGCGACACACGATGGGAAAGCTGGCGCGTTATGCGTCGCGACGCGCATCGACATCGCTCGCCCAATGCGGGCTGGCCCGAGGCCGCAATGGCGGGAGCCTTGGACGTACGCCTGTCCGGCCCGCGCGTCTATGACACCGGCGGCACGTCCGACCCTTGGCTAAACGGTGGCGCCCGCGATCCATCGGGTACTGATATAGTGCGAGCAATCGACGTGTTCTCACGCAGCACCGTTGCAATCGGCGTCGTTCTTGTCGGCTGGGCGCTCCTATGAGCGCACCACGAGATCACGGTGGAAATCTGGACGCCGCCATTGCGCGCTGGGGTGGCGCACGCCGCGATTGGATCGACTTATCGACAGGCATCAATCGGGTTCCCTACCCCGTCGGCAACCTGGATACGCACGCTTGGACCGCGCTCCCTTCGGCCACCGATGTGCAGAACGTGATCAACGCGGCGCGTGGCGCATATCGCACGACCGCCGAAGCAATACCGCTTTCCGGGGCGCAGGCGGCAATTCAACTTGCCCCGTTGTTGCGCCCGGTGGGCGTCGCCCGGATCCTCACACCCACGTACAACGAACATGCTGCAAGTTTCCGAAACCACGGCTGGGAGATTGAGGAGGTAGAGGGGCTGGGCGATCTTCCCGGCGCTGATGCGGCTGTCGTCGTAAATCCAAACAACCCCGACGGCGCACAATACACGCCTGACGCCCTTCGCGATCTCGCCGCAACCGTCGGACTGTTGATCGTGGACGAAAGCTTTGCTGACCCTAACCCGGCTTTGTCGATCGCGGCGGATATCCCCGAGAATGTGCTCGTGCTGCGATCCTTTGGAAAGTTCTACGGCTTGGCGGGGGTTCGACTGGGCTTTGCGTTGTCGCATGATCCGTTCGCCGCACGCATCCGCGCACTTGCCGGCCCTTGGGCCGCGTCGGGTCCGGCCTTGGCCGTCGGAACAAAAGCCTTGCGCGATACGCATTGGATAAGCGCCACAAAGGAAAGGTTGGCCGAGGATTGCGAACGGCTCGACCACCTCGCGATGACCGCAGGGTGGCAGCTTGTCGGCGGTACAGCGCTCTTTCGCACGTACCGCACCCCGTCTGCACAGGCGGCCCAAATCGCACTGGCAGAGCACCGAATCTGGAGCCGCATCTTCCCTTACGATCAACATTGGATCCGGTTGGGCCTGCCTGCCCCGGAAGACTGGGCGCGCATAGAGACTGCCCTAGCGGGCCAGAGCGAATAACCCGTCGATATCGAGATGTGCCTCAAGATGCGCGGCGAAGTCGTCAAGCGTTGCCTCAACCGTCGCGCCATAGGCCTGCGCGGACGACGTCGCGCCTAGACCCGTCAGGTAATGCGTCCGGAAGGCGTCATCCTCGAACAAACCGTGCAGATAGCTCCCTTCGACCCGGCCATCTGTGCTGACGGCACCCTCTGGCGCCGCGTCGATCTTTGAAAACGGGCGTGCGCAATCGGGACCAGCGGTGCGCCCAATGTGAATTTCATACCCTGACACGGAAAGCCCGCTTTCCGTATGCGTCGCGGAAACCTGAGTTAGCGCCTTCTCCGGCGTCATGTCGGTTTCCACATCCAAAAGCCCAAGTCCTGGCATCTCACCTGGCGGTCCTTCGATGCCCTCAGGATCACGAATGACGTGCCCCAACATCTGATACCCACCGCAAAGTCCAAGTATCCGCCCTCCACGGCGGTGATGGGCCATAAGGTCGATGTCCCAACCTTGATCGCGCAAAAATGAAAGATCGCCGCGGGTGGATTTGCTGCCGGGAATAATCACCAAATCGGCATCTCCGGGCAACGCCTGCCCTGCGCGCAAGACTGTAACCCGCACGCCGGAATGCTGCCGGAGCGGGTCGAGATCGTCAAAATTCGCAATCCGAGAAAGACCGAGGCACACGATATGAATGCCGTCGCGCGCGGGCCCGTCGGCCAACCCCATCGCGTCTTCTGCAGGAAGCTTCCACGCGGCACCGAACCACGGGACCACACCAAAGCCAGCCCACCCTGTCCGCGCGGCGATTGCAGCATATCCATCATCAAACAGGCTGGGATCACCGCGAAACCGGTTGACGATAAATCCCGCGATCTGTCCCGCATCATCCGGCGGCAAAACCGCCTGCGTTCCGACGACCTGCGCAATCACACCACCGCGATCGATGTCAGCGACCAAAACCACAGGTACGTTTGCGGCCTGCGCAAACCCCATATTTGCGATGTCGCCCGCACGCAGGTTTATCTCCGCCGGGCTGCCAGCGCCTTCGACAATGACCAGATCAAAGGCGTCCTTCAACCGGGCAAAGCTTTCTTGCACCGGGGCCATCAACCGCGGCTTCAGCGCGGCGTACTCATGCCCCTTCGCTGTGGCCCAACGTTTCCCCTGCACGATAATCTGACTGCCGGTTTCGCTCTCAGGTTTCAACAGAACCGGGTTCATATCGACGACCGGGTCCAACCCTGCCGCCCGCGCCTGCAACGCCTGCGCACGACCGATCTCGCCGCCATCCACCGTCACGGCCGCGTTATTCGACATGTTTTGCGGCTTGAAAGGGGCCACCGACAGCCCACGGAGGCGCGCCGCACGACACAGCCCCGCCACCAACAGCGATTTGCCCACGTTCGAGCCCGTCCCTTGAAGCATGATCGCGGGCATCGCGTCTCTACCGCCCAGAAATGTCGGCAGGGTTGAGAAACGCCTCAACCGCGGCAGTCGCAATTACCGTTGTATTGCCCGTATCGGGGTTCGTGACGTTCAGCCCGCCCGCAACTGCTTTGACCGTGGCGCGCCCGCGCGGCAACTGCGACGCCAGTGCGGCGCAGTCGACCGCATCAGGCTCCTGCACGCCCACGGTCACCCGCACCTCCATCCGGTCGTGCTCCACACCGAGCGCGTCGAACATCGGGATCGAGGAATGGCGGATCGCATCCTCAATCGCGCGGGCGGCGGCCTTGGTGTAGTCGCGCCCATACTGGTCGTTGCCCATGCCCATTTCGATAATGAAGCGCTGCATCTAGCCCTCCATCTCGAAGGAGACCGAAATCGCGGCATTGGCGATCACCGTTGGATTTCCGTCCGGGCGCGGAACATCCAACCCGCCCGCAACCGCGACAACGCTGACCTGACCATAAGGAAAGACGGCGGCAACCCGCGCCACATCCACGTCATCGGGCTTTTGCACACCAATCTCCACGTCGATCAGCATCTCCGTCTTCTCGCGCCCCAAAAGCTCGGCCAGATTGATCGAGTTATGCCACAACGCGTCCTCAACCGCCCGCACGGCCGCTTTCGTGTAATCACGCCGCCGCAGTGAGGTGCCCATCCCGAACTCTGTAAGAAGTCGTTTCTTCATTGGTCCAAAAATACTCTCGCCGAAAGCGATCCCACGCTCAAAACTCCACTCCAGCCTGCGCCTTGATCCCGTCGCGGAACGGATGTTTGACCAAGGTCATTTCGGTCACCAAATCCGCCGCTTCGATGAGTTCCGGCTTCGCATTGCGCCCGGTAAGCACCACATGGGTCATTTCCGGCTTCTCGGTCAGCAGGAAATCAACGACCTCATCGATATCGAGGTAATCGTACCTCAGTGCGATATTGATCTCATCCAACACGATCAGCCGCATCTCAGGGTTTCGGATCATCTCCTTGGCTTTGGCCCATCCGGCCTGAGCCGCTACGATGTCGCGTTCGCGATCCTGCGTCTCCCACGTGAAGCCTTCGCCCGAGACCACGAACTCACATTCGGCCGCAAAGCGTTCGCGCAGGAACGACTTTTCGCCCGTGTCCCAATTGCCCTTGATGAACTGAACCACGCCGCAAGGCATCCCATGCGCAATCGCGCGCATAATCATCCCGAACGCCGAAGAGGATTTGCCCTTCCCCGGCCCGGTATGGACGATGATCAGACCTTTCTCTTCGGTCTTGCTCTCCATCATCTTGTCCCGCGCGGCCTTGATCGCCTTCATCTTGGCGTTGTGGCGGGCGTTTTCGTCGTTTGTCGTGTCGTTCTCCAACTTGACATCCCCTTGTCTCGGCCTGACAGTCTGCGCCTGCTGGTGCCTGTGCTGTCGCGTGTCACATCCCGCGATAAAGCAGGTGAAAAGGGAATGCGAGAGGGAAGTCTTTCCCCAAACGCAGCCGCCCCCGCGACCGTGACCGGAGAGGTCGCCCATTGCCCACTGACGCACGCCGTCGGGAAGGGCGGGTGCCCGCCAGAGGAACCGCCTCTGACATCCGCAAGCCGGGAGACCTGCCAGCACGAGACGAAACGATCCGGACGGGGTGTTCCGGGGTCGGGCATCACGGCCAACGTGCGCCCTTCCCTTGTGCCACGCACCGGGCAGAAGCAAAGGACTTGCGCGTGAAAGACACCGCAACTGATACAGCTCCGGTGGAGTTGATGGTCTGCACCAAGTGCCGCTTGCGCGGCGCGCCAGCACCCGAGGGCGATCGGCCCGGTGCGCTGCTTTATGACGCGCTGACACAAACCGATCTTCCCGCCGGCGTGACGCTAACGCCCGTTGAATGCCTCTCAAATTGCGAACGCGGTGCGACCGTCGCCCTGCGCGGTGGCGCGGCCCGATGGACCTATGTTTACGGCAATCTCGATTCGGCCGAAAACCTCGAAGACATCCTCGAAGGCGCTGAAAAATACGCCGCGACGGCGGATGGCGTCGTCCCATGGCGCGACCGCCCGCAACACTTCCGCAAAAACTGCATCGCTCGCATTCCCCCACTGGAGCCCGCCAATGAGCACGCTTGAAAAACTTCCCGTCACCGTCATCACCGGCTTTCTCGGCTCGGGCAAAACGACATTGATCCGCCACCTCATGCAGAACCCCGGCGGCAAACGGCTCGCCGTCGTGGTCAACGAATTCGGCGATGTCGGCGTGGACGGTGATATCCTGAAATCCTGTGCGATCCCGGATTGCCCCGAAGAAAACATCATGGAACTCGCCAACGGCTGCATCTGCTGCACCGTTGCTGACGATTTCATCCCCACAATCGAAGCACTTATGGCGCTTGAGCCGCGCCCCGATCACATCCTGATCGAAACCTCCGGGCTTGCTCTTCCCAAGCCGCTTCTCAAAGCGTTCGACTGGCCCGATATCCGCTCAAAAATCACCGTTGATGGCGTGATCGCATTGGCAGACGCCGAAGCCGTGGCCGCAGGTCGGTTTGCGCCTGACGTGGCTGCCGTCGACGCGCAGCGCGAGGCGGATGAGAGCCTCGACCATGAAACCCCGTTGTCTGAGGTGTTCGAAGATCAGATCTCTTGCGCCGATATCATCCTCCTGACCAAACCTGACCTTGCGGGTGCAGACGGGATCGCTGCCGCGAAAGACGTTATCGCCGCCGAAGCGCCTCGCACTTTGCCTGTCGTTGAGGTGGCCGAAGGTGCCGTCGATCCCCGCGTCATCCTCGGGCTGGAAGCCGCGGCTGAAAACGACATGGACGCCCGCCCCTCGCACCATGATCACGCGCATGATCACGACCACGAGGATTTCGACAGCATCGTGATTGACCTTCCCGAAGTCGCTGACCCTGCTGACCTCGCCGCGCGCATCGAAGCGCTGGCCAAGTCGCAAAACGTGTTGCGGGTCAAAGGGTATGCCGCGGTTGAGGGCAAGCCCATGCGTCTTCTGGTGCAAGCTGTCGGATCACGCGTCAGGCATCAGTTCGACCGCATGTGGGACGCCTCTGAACCTCGCGCCGGCCGGTTGGTTATTATCGCAGAACACGATGACATCGACCCCACGGCAATCCGAGAGGCACTTGTCGCCTGACGCGCCATGCACGTCATTTTCCGCGAAACCCACGGCCTTGAGGAAACCGAGACGCCGACCGACCTGGGCCAAAGCCCGGCAGATCTGGTCGTGCTATCGTATTCCGACAGTGACCTCGGGGCGTTCGCGGAAGCGTGGCACAGCAGTGAGGACCTCCCCACTTTGAGGTTGGCAAACCTCGTGGGGCTCAAGCATCCCTTGTCGGTCGACACCTATATCGATCAGACGCTCCAGCACGCCAAAGGCATCTTGATCCGTCTCATCGGTGGCGTGCCCTATTGGTCTTACGGCCTTCAGCAAGTCACCGCGTTGGCGCAGGAGCGCGGTATCGCGCTGGCCGTTCTGCCCGCCGACGGGCGACCCGACAGCCGGTTGGATGACGCCTCCACCCTGCCCGCCTCAACACTGCGCCAATTGTCCCATCTCTGTGACACCGGCGGCGTGGTTGCGGCTCAGGCGGCGTTGGGACAGCTTGCGATTGCGGCCGGTCTCTACGCCCGCCCCGTACGCGGTCCCAAGGGTGTGCCAACAGTCGGCGTTTGGACGCCCGAGCACGGCGTCACATGCCCGGTTGCCGCTTACGACACCCCATCGGATCGACCACGGGTCGCGATCACGTTCTATCGGGCCTATCTGACTGCCGCCGATCTCGACCCGATCCGTGCCACTTGCGCAGCGCTGGAGGCACGGGGACTAGAGCCTGTCGGCTTCTTCGTGCCCTCCCTTAAGGCCCCGGAGGCGCGGCGCTGGCTCGAACGACAGCTTTTGGCGTTTGCGCCCGATGCAATCGTCAATGCAACGGCCTTTTCCGGGCTGGGGGATGATGGCACCTCGCCACTCGACACATGCGGTGTACCCGTGTTCCAGATGGCGCTCGCCACCTCGACTGAGATGGCTTGGGCAGACGCCGATCGCGGCCTCTCTCCCGCAGATCTCGCAATGCATGTTGTCCTGCCCGAAGTTGACGGGCGAATTCTCGCAGGCGTTGGGTCATTCAAGGAACCAGCCGCTCGGGACGCAGCACTTGAGTACTCGCGCTACCGCCACCGCGCACACGCCCCGGGCATTGAGCGAATTGCTGACAGAGTCTCCGACGTTATTCAGCTAAAATGCCGACGTAATGCCGACAAGCGGATCGGCGTCATTTTGTCGACCTATCCCGGCAAGGATTGGCAGATGGCGCACGCTGTCGGATTGGACGGAGTTGCCTCGGCCAGTGCGATCCTCAGCGATCTAGCGGAGGCTGGATACACTTGCGAAACCGTGGATGCGACGCGTCTGCTTACGTCGCGTATTCGCCTAGATTTAGCTGACTACAATGAGCTTTTATCGCGCCTTCCCAAGTTGTTACAGGCCGATCTTGCCACCCGCTGGGGCCCGCCAGAGGACGATGCATCCGTCGCTAGGGGGGCGTTCGAGTTTGCAGCGCTTCAGACAGGCAACGTAACACTTGCCCTGCAACCAGAACGCGCCGGAACTCAGGACCGCACCGACAGTTACCACGACCTCGACCGCGTCCCCCGCCACGCCTATGTCGCCTTTTACCTTTGGTTAACGAAAGACCAGAACGTCGACGCAATCTGCCATATCGGGGCGCACGGCACGCTTGAATGGCTGCCCGGGAAAGCTGTGGCTCTCTCAGAGGCGTGCTGGCCCGACGCTCTGATCGGGTCAACGCCCGTCGTTTACCCTTTCATCGTTAATGATCCCGGCGAGGCCGCACAGGCCAAAAGGCGCATCGCCGCGGTCACGCTGGGCCACGTGCCGCCCCCTATGGCACAAAGCGGGTCAGCCGACAGACTGGCCCGACTGGAGAGCCTGCTTGATGAGTTTTCCAATGCAGACGGGCTGGACCCCAAGCGGCGCGGTCGATTGCAATCTGACATTAGAAGTGAAGCGCAAGCACTTGGATTAGAACACGATATCGGGCTAGACGCCGCGAGTGATGACAGCGACGCGATCCCTGAGATCGACCGCTTTGTCTGCGACGTCAAAGACAGCCAGTTCGGCGATGGCCTGCACGTATACGGGCGCCCCGACCAGCATCAAACAGCCTTCGAGACCGACCTGTCTGCGCGCGCAGAGCGTGACGCGCTGCTTGCGTCGCTCTCTGGCCAAAGAATAGCCCCCGGCCCCTCTGGCTCACCCTATCGCGGGCGCCACGACGTTCTGCCCACGGGCCGCAACCTGTTTACAATCGACCCGCGTGCGGTTCCCACGCGTGCCGCTTACGACCAAGGTGTGCGGCTGGCGGACGAGTTGATCCGCAAACACTTACAGGACGCAGGCGATTGGCCCAAAGGTATTATTGTCGATCTTTGGGGGTCGGCCACGATGCGTACGGCAGGCGAAGATTTTGCCATGGCGCTGCACCTGCTGGGTGTGCGTCCAGTCTGGGATGACGGCTCGGACCGCGTCTCGGGGATCGAGGTTCTTCCAATCGCCGAGCTTGACCGCCCACGCATTGACGTCACCCTACGGGTTTCTGGCCTGTTCCGTGATGTTTTCCCAACTCTTTCAGCGCTTTACGCGCAATCACTGAAAGCACTCTCCGCCCGCGATGAGGCCCAGGATTGGAACCCGTTTGCGGGCCGCGCACCGTCTCCGCGTGTCTATGGCCCCGCGCCGGGCCAGTTCGGAACGGGCATGAAGGACCTTGCCGAAACCTTCACCGAGGAAGCGCGCGCCGAGGCTGGGCGTGCTTGGCTCAACGCCAGCGCTTGGGCGCAAGACGGCACGCGCTCTGCGCACGATCCCAAAGGTATTGCCGACCGCGTGGCGGCTGCAGACGCTTTCGCACACGCGCAGGACCTGCCAGAAACGGATCTCCTCCTCGCCGCAGATTACGCAACACATGAAGCTGGTTTTGCCGCGGCTCAGGCTGTTACGGGGGGTCAGGCGCGCAGCTACCACCTCGACAACACAGACCCAACACGCCCTCGTGCCCGGGGCCTGAGCGAAGAGATTGCACGGGTCGTCTATGCCCGCGCGACCAACCCCGGTTGGCTGGCGGGAATGCAGAGGCACGGATTTCGAGGCGCCGCCGAAATTGCGGCCACGCTGGACCACATGGCGGCATTCGCGCAACTCGCCGACGCTGTTCCAGCACACCTTTTCGATGCCTATTACGAGGCGACCCTTGGGGACGCAGACCTTGCAGCCTTCCTCGAAACGGCCAACCCGTCTGCGGCCCGCGCCATGAAGGACCGGTTCGCGGCACTTGCTGCGGCGGGGCTTTGGACCACGCAGCGCAATTCGATCCGCGCAGCACTTGAGGCCACGTCGTGAGCGCGCCTGTGGTCAAAGGCTGGTGCCCGGGTGCCCACAACCCGATGCTCTCTGGCGACGGGCTGATCATGCGTGTCCGACCCGTTCACAGTCGCCTCGATCGCAATGCACTTCAATTGCTGTGCGACCTAGCCGAGCGTTATGGCAATGGCGAGCTTCAACTGACCAATCGCGCTAACGTTCAACTGCGCGGCATAAACCCCTCTGATCGCGCCGAAATTCTCAGTCATCTCCTCGATGGCGGCTTGATTGACGATGATCCCGAGACTGAGCACCGCCGCAACATCATCGTCGCAGCAGACAGCATAGCGGGTGACAGAAGCAGGCACTGTGCGGATATCTTGATGTCCAATCTGCATCGACTGCCCGAGCTTCCCGCCAAGTTTGGGTTCACGGTCGATTGCGGGGAGGTACGTCGGTTGGCCGATGCGCCCGCAGACATTCGCATTGAGACGACGCATGCTGACCTTATCGTCCGCGCCGACGGTTGCGAAACAGGTGTCGCGACCGACGAAGCGCACCTGATTGAGACGGTTACTGACCTCTGCACGTGGTTCGCGACAACTCGAGGTGACATCGGGCGGATGCGGCGCGTGGTTGCCACCAAAAGGGTCCCTGCCGAATTTCTCGGAAAACAGCCCACCGCGCCAACCGCGCCATTTCGGCCCAGCCCGGCGACGCCAGCCGCGCTTTTTGGCGTCCTCCCCGCGTCCGCTTTTCGTGTGTTTCTCGAGACATCGGGCATAAATCAAGTCGCCTTCACGCCCGATCGGATTTTGGTGTTGGACCGCACACCGGATGACGTTACCGACTTTCTGATTACCGATCCCACCGATCCGCGCGCGCATCTCAATGCCTGCCCGGGTCTGGGTAAATGTGCCTCTGCCACTGTTGAAACCCGCGCGCTTGCCCAGCGCCTTTCCGGACATACGCCGGGCATCCTGCATGTCTCAGGCTGCGCCAAGGGCTGCGCCCATCCGGGCGCGGCGGAGGTCACGCTTGTTGGACGCGACGGCATGTTTGATCTTGTGAAGTCTGGCCGAGCGTGGGATGCGCCCGTCCGAACCGGGATTGCACCGGACGCTCTGACGAAACTGGACCTGACGACCTGATGCCGCATACCTACGAAACCGATGGCGCCAAAATCTATGCCGAGAGCTTTGCCACAATCCGGGCCGAAGCTGCGCTCGATGGGTTTGACCCTGACAGCGAGCAGATTGTGGTGCGAATGATCCATGCTGCCGGTCTGGTCGGGCTTGAGCGAGACGTTCAGATCTCGCCAGATTTTGTGTCCAGGGGGCGTGCCGCTCTCACCAATGGTGCACCAATCCTATGCGATGCCCGCATGGTGAGCGAAGGCATCACACGCGCGCGCCTGCCCGCAGACAACCCGGTGATCTGCACCCTGCACGCCGACGGCGTTCGCGAGCTCGCGGCCGAGATGGGCAACACCCGCTCGGCGGCGGCGTTAGAGCTATGGCGACCACATCTGGACGGGGCGGTCGTTGCAATCGGCAATGCGCCAACGGCACTCTTTCACTTGCTCAACATGCTGGAAGATCCCACCTGCCCGCGACCTGCAGCGATCATAGGGTGCCCGGTCGGGTTCGTTGGGGCAGCGGAATCCAAGGATGCGCTTTGGGCAGACCCGCCCGCGCCCGCCTGCATCGTTCAGGGCCGTCTTGGCGGAAGCGCCATTACCGTCGCCGCCGTCAACGCCTTGGCGAGCCGCGCAGAATGAGCGCTGGCACGATCTACGGCGTCGGGCTTGGCCCCGGCGACCCGGAATTGATGAGCGTCCGGGCCGACCGGCTGGTCCGCAACGCGCGCCACGTGGCCTTTTTCCGCAAGGCCGGCCGCCCCGGTCAGGCCCGGTCAATCGTGACGGGGATGCTCGCGCCCGACGCACAGGAATGGCCGATGGAGTATCCGGTCACCACCGAAATCCCGCTGACCGATCCGCGCTATAACGCGATCCTGTCTGAGTTTTACGAGACCTCGGTTGAAAACCTGCGACGGCTTAGTGCCGAAGGCGAAGATGTTATCGTCCTGTGCGAAGGCGACCCGTTCTTTTACGGCTCGTTCATGCATCTCTATGAGCGGCTGAAGGGAAACACACCGGTTGAGGTCGTGCCTGCGATCACCGGTATGTCGGCGGCGTGGACAGCGACGGGTCGTCCTGTGACCTGGGGCGATGATGTTCTCACCGTACTGATGGGTACCCTGCCCGAAGATGATCTGCGTCGCCGGGTCGCTGATACCGACGCGCTTGTCGTCATGAAAATCGGGCGCAACTTCGACAAGGTCCGTCGCGCCATCGCTGACGCCGGTCGTTTGGAAGAGGCCTCACTGGTCGAATTTGCGGCCATGAAAAACCAACGGATGACGCCACTGGCCGAGGCCGGTGATCGCGTCACGCCCTATTTCTCGATCATCGTCATCCATGGACAGGGTCGCCGCCCATGAGCGGCTGGGTACGGATCGTCGGACTGGGTCCGGGGAACGACGCGCTCATCACGCCCGAGGTTGTCGGTGTACTGGAAGAGGCCACTGATGTCGTGGGCTACATCCCCTATGTTCGCCGCGTTCCCGCGCGCGCCGGACTGACCCGCCACGAAAGCGACAACCGGGTCGAACTTGATCGGGCGCAACACGCGCTATCGATGGCCGTTGAAGGGCGGCGGGTGGCGGTCGTGTCCTCCGGCGACCCGGGCGTTTTTGCCATGGCCTCGGCCGTGTTTGAGGCTGCCGAAGATGGCCCGCCTGCGTGGCGCGGGCTTGAGGTCACGGTGCATCCCGGCATCACCGCGATGCTGGCAGCCGCCGCGGCGCTTGGCGCGCCGCTCGGGCACGATTTTTGCTGTATCAACCTCTCCGACAACCTCAAGCCGTGGGCGCTGATCGAAAAACGCCTTCGCCTGGCGGCAGAGGCCGACTTTGCCATGGCGTTCTATAACCCGCGCTCCAAGGCACGGCCCGAAGGATTTGGTCGTGCACTAGAGGTTTTGCGGGACACCTGCGCGCCCGATCAACTCATCATGTTTGCCCGCGCCGTATCGACCCCAGATCAGGCGCTCACGGTCGTGCCGCTGTCGGAAGCGACACCAGAGATGGCCGATATGCGCACCGTTGTGATCATGGGTGCGTCCAACACGCGCATTATCCCGCGAGATGATGGTCCGTGGGTTTATACCCCACGCTCGGTGCCCGTATGAGCGATCCAGTCCAACACCGCGTCGATGCAGGTCACCTCGCGCCGGTCAGGAAGGACCGGTCGGTCAATCATAATGATCGGAATGCCCAGTGCCCGTGCGGCGTCCACCTTGGCGCGCGCCGGGCTACCGCCGGAGTTCTTGGAAACGATAACGTCAATGCGATGCGCGCGCAAAAGCGCAAGATCCGCGTCATAGGTAAACGGCCCTCGATCAATCACCATGTCATAGTTCGGGAACGGCAGCGGCCCTTCGGGCGGATCAACGAGCCGCAGAAGGTACGCGTGCTGTGGCATGGCGGCGAAAGCGGGCAGGTTCAACCGCCCCAACGCGAGCATCACGCGCAGCGGGGAGCCCGCCAACGCCTCGACCGCGCTGTCGATATCCGCAACGCGTTGCCATGTGTCGCCCTCTTGTGCGCGCCACTGCGGTCGGGTCAGCGCCAAAAGCGGGACACCGGCGCGATCACAGGCCTCAATCGCGTTGCTGCTCATCTGAGCCGCAAAGGGATGCGTGGCGTCGATCACGTGCGTGATCCGATGCGCGACCAGATAGTCCACCAAGCCATCGACCCCGCCAAACCCACCGTGTCGCGTGGGCAGGGGTTGGCGCTTTGGCCGCGCCACGCGTCCGGCGTAAGAGAATACTCCTGCGATCCCGGCCTCCGCGACGGCATGCGCAAGCTCGGTCGCACCGGCGGTTCCGCCCAGAATAAGTACGGTGGGTGCGATGGCTAAAGCTCCTTGGTTGACGATTGTCGGTCTGGGCGAAGATGGACCGGAGGGGCTGCCGCCTGCAAGCCAAGAGGCGCTGGCACGCGCCGAGATCGTGTTCGGCGCCGCGCGCCATATAAAACTGCTGCCCGATCTGAGTGCGGAAACGGTGGTATGGCCGGTTCCT
>JABSSC010000090.1 GCA_013214635.1 Paracoccaceae bacterium
CGTCTCGGTCGTGGACCTGACTTTTGAAGCCGCCCGCGACACGACGCCTGAAGAGATCAACGACGCGATCCGCGCCGCTGCAAACGGCCCGCTCAAGGGCATTCTCGGCTACACGGATGAAAAGCTGGTCTCGATGGACTTCAACCACGACCCGCATTCGTCGATCTTCCACACGGATCAGACGAAGGTCATGGAAGGCACCATGTGCCGTATCCTCACCTGGTACGACAACGAGTGGGGCTTCTCCAACCGGATGAGCGACACCGCGGTTGAGATGGCCAAGCACATCTGATGCAAAACACCGGCGGTGCGAAACCACCTCGCGCCGCCGACCAAACTCCAACGTTATGCCGACGTAACGCCGACGCGCTGAAACACGCCCTTTACCCTAATTTGGCGTGCAGCGCGTCGCGGACGGCGGGGGTCACGAATTTCGAGACATCCCCCCCCAAACGCGCAATCTCTTTGACCAGTTTTGATGCGATTGCCTGATGTTCTGCTTCGGCCATGAGGAACACAGTCTCGATCGAGCTGTCCAAACGGCGGTTCATGCCAACCATCTGAAATTCATACTCAAAATCGGCCACCGCGCGCAAGCCGCGGATGATCATGCTCGCGCCCACATCATTGGCGCAGTCGATCAAGAGGTTTTCAAATGGATGGGCCACAATCTCGACCCCGGTCTGCTCCGCAATGGTGGCGCATTCCGCCTCGATCATCGCGACGCGTTCTTCCAGTGAAAAAAGCGGCCCCTTATCGCGATTGATCGCCACGCCAATCACCAACCGGTCCACCAACACCGTCGCCCTTCGGATGATATCGATATGTCCCAGCGTGACCGGGTCAAACGTGCCTGGGTAAAGTCCGATGCGCATGGCGTCCCTCGCCTTAGTCTTCGCGAGACCGTCACATAAATTCTGCCGTTAAATCAAGGGCTCAGTGGCCCATGATCATGCCTTCCAACGCGTCCTTTTCCATCGCAAGTTCATTCAGGCGGAACTTGACGACATCGCCCAGCGTGATCAGGCCAACCAGGTTCCCGTCCACAACGACGGGCATGTGGCGGAACCGGCCCTCGGTCATTTTCTGGAGCACATCATCCACTCGCTCACTGCGATCGCAGGTGACAAGCTTGGAAGTCATCATTTCTTCCACCGCATCGTCAAGGCAACTGCCGCCGCGACGACCGATCTCGCGCACGATATCGCGCTCTGACAGAATACCCATTGCGTGGCTGCCGTCCTCTGACACGACCACCGTACCGATGCGTTTTTCCGACAGCATGATTGCAGCCTCGGACACCTTTTTGCCTGGCTGGATCGTTACAACGTCATCATTTCCCTTGGACCTCAAAATCTTGGCGACGGTCATCCTGTCCTCCTTCAGTTGACCTTGCTGATGGTCTCAGGGTCGTCGGTAACGGCTTCGTGAGTCAAGCCTGCCCCTCGAGCCGGGCAATTTCGCGCCTCATTGCAGTGGTCAACATCTCGGAAAAACGTGTCAGCCGTTCGACCCGTCGGTCGTCTGCGTGGCGCACCAGCCAAAAGGTGCGCGTGAGGGAGATGCGCTCGGGCAAAACGCGCCGAAGTTCCGGTGCGAAAGGTAAGGCAAAGTCGTGGACCACCCCAATCCCCGCGCCCTGCCGCAACCACTGAAGCTGCACCGCGACCGAGTTCGATCCAAAACCCGCCGCATCCAACCCGGCTTGGGACAGATAGTCCAACTCACGGTCAAAGATCATGTCGGGAATATAGCCGACACTGCGGTGCCCGCTCAGGTCGGCTTCGCTTCTGATTGCAGTGTTGCGCTCAAGGTAAGACGCCGAAGCCGCCAGATGCAGCGCGTAATCTGATATTTTTTGCGCAAGAAGGCGCCCTGCGGTCGGGCGAGAGACCGAAATAACGACATCTGCCTCACGCCGCGACAAGTTGATTGGGCGCGGTGCCGCGATAATCTGAATGTCGAGGCCCGGATGCGCCTGCATCATCTCGACCGTCACTTGCGGCAGGACAAAATTTGCGCAACCGTCTGGCGCTGCAATGCGCACTTGCCCGGTCATCCCCTGCCCGGGTGCGCCGAGCGCACCTTCGAGATCATCAACCGCGCCCTCCACACGCTCTGCCCGCGCAATCAGCGCCTGCCCTGCATCGGTCAGCGTGTAACCCTGCGGCGACTTCACAAAAAGCCGCTCGGACATCGCCGCTTCGATCCGCGCTATGCGCCGCCCGACCGTCGCCGGATCCACGCGCAACGTCCGCCCGGCCGACGTCAGGCTACCGCTGCGCGCGACGGCAAGGAACACTTTCAGATCGTCCCAGTTCATGGTGATGTCCTGCATTTTTGCAAAATAGCTTTGGGTATCTGCCCCTTTATCCAGCGATCTTGCAAGAGTACTGTATCGCCAACGTATTCAGGGAGGCTTCCATGCAAGACTTGTCGCATTTTATCGACGGCGCACTCACGCCCGGGTCCTCAGGCCGGTTCGCCGACGTATTTAACCCCGCCACTGGTGAAGTTCAGGCGCGCGTACCGCTCGCATCAAAGGACGAGCTTGACGACGCCGTGGCCCGCGCCGCGGCCGCGCAACCCGCCTGGGGCGCCACCAACCCGCAACGCCGCGCACGCGTGCTCATGGAGTTCGTGCGCCTGCTGCACCGGGACATGGACAAGCTGGCCGAGGCACTGAGCCGCGAGCACGGCAAAACGATCCCGGACGCCAAAGGAGATGTGCAGCGCGGGCTGGAAGTGGCCGAGTTCTGCATCGGTGCGCCGCATCTGCTGAAAGGCGAGTATACCGACAGCGCAGGCCCCGGTATCGACATGTATTCCATGCGCCAGCCATTGGGTGTCGTTGCTGGCATCACGCCCTTCAACTTTCCGGCTATGATCCCGATGTGGAAATTCGCGCCCGCAATCGCTTGCGGAAACGCCTTTATCCTCAAACCATCCGAGCGTGATCCGTCCGTCCCGCTCATGCTTGCTGCATTGATGAAAGAGGCCGGCCTTCCCGACGGCATCCTTCAGGTCGTCAACGGAGACAAAGAGGCTGTCGACGCCATCCTCGACAATCCGACAATCGCCGCTGTGGGCTTTGTGGGGTCCACGCCGATTGCCGAGTATATTTACTCCCGCGGCTGCGCGAACGGCAAACGCGTGCAGTGCTTTGGCGGGGCAAAGAACCACATGATCGTCATGCCAGACGCCGACATGGATCAGGCCGCCGACGCGTTGGTAGGCGCGGGTTACGGTGCCGCAGGCGAACGCTGCATGGCGATTTCGGTCGCGGTGCCGGTGGGTGAAGAAACCGCCGACCGTCTGATTGAAAAGCTCATTCCACGGATCGAAAAGCTGAAAGTTGGCCCCTATACGGCTGGCGATGACGTGGATTACGGCCCGCTTGTTACGGGTGCCGCAAAAGAGCGTGTGCTGAGCCTTGTGAACTCGGGAATTGAACAAGGCGCGGACCTCGTCGTCGATGGGCGCGACTTCTCCTTGCAAGGCTACGAGGATGGCTTTTTCGTTGGCCCGCACCTCTTCGACCGCGTCACCCGCGACATGGACATCTACAAGCAAGAGATCTTTGGCCCCGTCCTGTCGACCGTTCGCACCCAGAGCTATGAAGAAGCGTTGGCGCATGCGATGGACCACGAATACGGCAACGGCACCGCGATCTTTACGCGCGACGGCGACACCGCCCGCGATTTTGCCAATCGGATCAACATCGGCATGGTGGGCGTCAACGTCCCGATCCCCGTGCCGCTTGCCTATCACACGTTTGGTGGGTGGAAGAAATCGGGCTTTGGCGACCTGAACCAACACGGGCCCGACGCCTTCCGGTTCTACACGCGGACCAAGACGGTCACGTCCCGCTGGCCCTCGGGTCTGAAGGAAGGTGGAGAGTTCCACTTCAAGCAGATGGACTAACGAAAAAGGGCGGCCCCGGCGGGCCGCCCTTTCCAAAGGTATCAAGAGGTTCTATTTGCGGCGGCGCTTCATTGCTGCAATCCCACCCAATCCAGCGAGCAGCATCCAACCTGCGGCAGGCAGCGGAACTGCGAAATCGATCGACGTCACACGGAATGCCGACGCATTGTCCGTCACCAAAAGACGAAGGAAGTCGGTCTCAGGCTCCGGGGAGAAAACGTATGGATTGGTATCGCCCGGCGTGACCTCAGTCAGCGACCCACCATCGTCAACGAAGACGCGATAGGGATCGTCGTCATCGATGTTGTTAAAGGTGATCGAAAGCAATGTAATGCCCTCACTGAACGAGAAATTCATCCGCTCGTTGATCTGACCGTCAAGTTCGGCGGAGTCAAAACCACCTGCACAGCTAAACAGCCCGGTCTGCGCTGAAAGTAGCCCCAAACCATCGGCCTCCTGCGTAACAGTCGCAGGATCCCAATCCGCGCCGAATATACAATTCCGCTCACCCGTAACCGTTGCGGTAACACCGGCAGCGGTGAACGGAGCTGCGCTCGTAAAGTCGAATGTAGCGGCGTTCGCCGCCCCGACCGTTATCGTCGCGGCGGCAACGACAACACCCAATAACTTCTTTCTTAATGACATTTCAAAGGTCCCCCACAGACATGCTAAAATTGCGGTCGTCTGGCCCAAAATCGACCGAGGCACGCCGCATGTGGATATTAGGATTTCGGCATCTTTGCAGCAATCCCCAATTTGGAAACAATTCGTGCACGCTCTGCAAACTGTTTCTGGGTTTGCCTTTTCCTTGCGCAACCCCCATCGATTTGCTGACACTATAGGCAACAGTTGGAGAACCGCGTTGTCAGAGCCCCCATTTTCCATCGGAATCGAGGAGGAATACCTCCTCGTTGACAGCAAGACATATCAACTGACAGAGGCACCTGAATCGCTTGTCGACGACTGTCTCGCAGATATGGCTGGTCAGGTCAGCCCCGAGTTCTTGCAGTGCCAAATCGAGGTCGGCACCAAAGTGTGCGCGACGATTTCTGACGCGCGCGATGACCTTCGGCGGCTCCGCGCAACGGTGTCGAAATGCGCGGGGGTCTATGGCCTGACCCCCATCGCGGTATCCTGCCACCCGTCCGCCGATTGGAAGACCCAGCACCACACGAACAAGGATCGTTACAACGATCTGGAGCGTGATCTGGGCGGCGTGGTCCGGAGGATGCTGATTTCGGGCATGCATGTGCATGTTGGTACCGGAGAGGATAACGAGCTTCGGACCGATTTGTGCAATCAGTTCAGCTATTTCCTGCCGCATCTTCTGGCGCTTTCAGCCTCGTCTCCCTTCTGGCAAGGGGACGATACCGGACTTGCGTCTTACCGCATGTCGGTCTTTGACAATCTGCCACGCACAGGGCTTCCACCACAATTTGACAGCTATTCGGACTATCGCCGATCGGTGGAGGTGTTGATCAATCTCGATATCATCGAAGATACCTCAAAGATCTGGTGGGACATGCGCCCTTCGGAACGCTTTCCCACCGTTGAGACGCGAATTTGCGACGTTTCTCCCCGGCTTGAGCACAGTTTGACGCTTGCCGCGCTCACGCAAGCAACTATGCGGATGCTCTGGCGTTTGAAGACCCGCAATCAGCGCTGGCGCATCTATGATAGCTTTCTGATTGGCGAGAACCGCTGGCGCGCGCAACGCTATGGCACGCGCGATGGTCTGATCGACTTTGGCCGCCGTGAGATTGTGCCAATGGGTGAGCTAATCGACGAGTGGTTGAGCCTTATCGCGGAAGACGCCGAAGCGCTGGACTGCACAACCGAGATCGAAAACGTGCGCAACATGCTGACAATGGGCACAAGCGCGGACCGGCAACGCGCGGTTTTGAGCGAGGCTTTGGCGCGCGGCGAAGACCTACCCGCTGGCTGGAATGCCGTGGTGGCCCATCTGGTCGAGGAATTTCATGCCGACCTCTGAGTCCGCGAGCGATTGCACGCCCACCGCTCCCGCTCTACACACGTCCTATCCAGAATGAAGGGAGGCGTTCTTGGATTTTGCACTTAGTGACGAGCAGACCGCGATCTTTGACATGGCCAAAAGCTTTGGTGAGGCGCATATCGCGCCTTTCGCCCGAGATTGGGAAGATCAGGGCACCATCCCAAAGGACCTTTGGCCCAAAGTGGCTGAGTTGGGTTTGGGCGGGATCTACGTCTCGGAGGAGAACGGCGGCTCGGGCCTGTCGCGGCTGGATGCGACACTGGTGTTTGAGGCGCTGAGCCGGTCCTGCGCCTCGGTCGCCGCGTTTCTGTCGATCCACAACATGTGCGTTCGCATGATCGAGGCGTTTGGATCGGAGGACGTACGCGACCGCTTTCTGCCCCCTGCCTTGTCGATGGAACTGGTGTTTTCCTATTGCCTGACCGAGCCTGGGTCAGGGTCAGATGCCGCGGCGCTCAAGACACGGGCGGACCGGACAAACGAGGGGTATCGCCTCAACGGGACAAAGGCATTTATCTCGGGCGGCGGATATTCGGATGCATATATCGTGATGTGTCGCACAGGCGAAGATGGGCCGCGTGGCATCTCAGCCGTGATCGTTGAGGACGGCGCTGAGGGGCTGAGTTTCGGCGGGCTTGAGGCCAAAATGGGTTGGAAAAGCCAGCCGACCCGGCAAGTGCAGTTGGACAATTGCGATATTCCGGCGGGCAATTTGCTGGGTGAAGAGGGTCAGGGTTTCACTTATGCGATGAAGGGCCTTGATGGGGGACGTCTGAACATCGCGGCCTGTTCGCTGGGTGCTGCTCAGGCTGCGCTGGAGGCGACGCTTGCCTATATGGGGGAGCGGAAAGCCTTTGGGCGCAGCATAGATCAGTTTCAGGCACTCCAGTTCCGGTTGGCGGATATGGAGATCGAGATGCAGGCCGCGCGGACGTTTCTGCGACAGGCGGCATGGAAACTCGACAACGAAGCGCCGGATGCCACCCGGTTTTGCGCCATGGCGAAGAAACTGGTGACCGAGACTGCGAGCCGTGTCGCAGATCAATGCCTGCAACTTCACGGGGGATACGGCTATTTGGCCGATTACGGGATCGAGAAAACCGTGCGCGATCTTCGGGTTCATCAGATCCTTGAAGGGACCAACGAGATCATGCGTCTAATCGTGGCGCGCGACATGGTGGGCCGGGGATGAGCGACATTCATATTGGCATCGACGGGCGCGCGGGACGCATCACGTTGAACCGGCCCAAGGCGCTGAACGCCGTAACCTATGACATGTGTCTCGCCATCGAAGCCGCACTCGACCGCTGGCGGGATGACGATGCCGTCGACCTCGTGATCATAGACGCTGTCGGGGATAAGGCGTTTTGTGCGGGCGGTGATTTGTCGGACATGTACCGCACCGCCTCTGCCGGCGACTACGAATATGGGCGGAAATTCTGGCGCGATGAGTACCGATTGAACGCCAAGATAGCGGCCTACTCCAAACCCTACGTGGCGCTGATGCAGGGCTATACGATGGGCGGCGGTGTTGGGATTTCATGCCACGGATCGCACCGGATCGTGTGCGAAAGCTCGGTGATCTCGATGCCGGAAGTTGGGGTTGGATTGGTTCCGGATGTTGGGGGGTCGTGGCTTTTGGCTCGCGCGCCGGGACATTTGGGAGAGTATCTCGGGACAACCGCGGCCCGAATGAAGGCCGCCGACGCGATATACGCGGGGTTTGCCGACAGTTTTGTGCCAAGGGAGCTTTGGGATGAGATGTGCAGCGCGTTAACGGCGGACGGCGATGTGGGAGTGATCACGGCCTTTACGCAAACGCCGGATGCGTCACAACTTGAAGCCCAGCAGGGTGAGGTGGACGCGCTGTTCTCCGCACGGTCGCTGGCGGAGACCGTGAAGCGGCTTGAGGGCGACGGCAGTGACCTCGCCCAAAAAACCGTAAAAGCTCTGGCGCGGATGAGCCCACTGTCTGCGGCGGTCGCGTTTGATCTCGTGCGAAAGGCACGAGAGGTCGCGTCGCTGGAAGACGCGCTTGCGTTGGAATATCGCGCCACGTCCCGGGCTGCAGAACACGGGGACTTTGTTGAGGGCATCCGCGCTGTGATTATCGACAAGGATAATGCGCCGAAGTGGCGACACGACGGGATTGCAGACGTGGCGATGTCTGAGATTTGGGCCATGTTGGCGCCACTCGACCGGGGCTCCGCCCCCGCGCCCGCCTAACGGCGCGCGCTCCCCCGGAGTATTTGAAAAACAAAGAAGAGGACGGCAGATGAAAATCGGGTTTCTGGGTCTGGGCAATATGGGAGCGCCAATGGCGCGCAATCTGGCGGCTGCCGGATATGAGGTGCGCGGGTTTGACGTCGTTGCGGAGCCGCCAGAAGGCGTCAACGCCGCCGTGTCTGGCGCTGATGCTGCCATAGGCGCAGATGTCGTTATCACGATGCTCCCCAATGGCGAGATCCTTCGCAGCGTTGCGGCTGAGATCGTTCCGGCCATGTCCCCCGGTGCGGTCTTGCTGGATTGTTCGACAGTGGATGTGGACAGCGCACGTGCCGTGGCGGCGCTGGCGGTGGCCGCTGGATTGGGGGCGTTGGATGCGCCTGTGTCTGGCGGGATTGGGGGCGCGGACGCCGGAACGCTGACATTTATGGTGGGCGGCGGCGCAGACGCGTTCGACACGGCCCGCCCCCTGTTCGAGATCATGGGACAAAAGGCTGTTCACTGCGGTCCGGCGGGAAATGGTCAGGCCGCGAAGATCTGCAACAACATGATCCTTGGCGTGACCATGATCGCCACGTGCGAAGCTTTCGCCTTGGCCGACAAACTGGGGTTGGACCGGCAAAAGATGTTTGACGTGGTTTCGACCTCGTCCGGGTACTCGTGGACGATGAACGCCTACTGCCCCGCCCCCGGTGTTGGGCCTGTCAGCCCCGCGGACAACGATTATGCCCCCGGCTTTGCGGCGGAGCTGATGTTAAAGGACCTCCGCCTCAGCCAGGCGGCAGCGGGGGGCGCCGACGCGGATACGCCGATGGGTGCGTGTGCCGCGGAACTCTATCGGCAGTTTGTCGAAGACGAAAATGGCGCGGGGCGAGATTTCTCGGCGATGCTGCCGCGATTTGAGGGGCGCGGGCGCGGGTGATAGCGATAAACCTAGCTGTTTAGGGGACTGCCCCCCTTGCAGAACGCGCTGATTGGACTAGACATCTGACCAATCCCGCCCGAAAATGTGGTGGGTGAAGAGGAGGATATCCATGAAAATTTCGATCTTCGCGAGCACCGCGATGGCAGTGGTCCTGAGCGCTGGCGTAGCAACCGCCGGTGGTCACCTCGACCGTACGGGTTGGCCAGAGAGCTTTACCGTCGGCACCGCGTCGCAGGGCGGCACATATTTCGCATATGGCTCGGGCTGGGCGAATCTTGTCGCAGAAGAACTGGGTCTGTCCGGCGGTGGCGAAGTCACTGGTGGTCCGATGCAGAACATGGCGCTTGTGCACACGGGCGACGCACAGTTCGGCATGACCACGATGGGCCCCGCCGCAGAATCGCTCGGTGGCACCAACCCGATCGCACCCGGCCTGCAGATGACCGGCGCGTGCGCGATGTTCCCAATGTACCAGACGCCGTTTTCGGTGACGGCACTGGCATCGTCGGGCATCACGTCGATTGCGGACATTCCCGCTGGCGCAAAGATTGGCTTTGGTCCCGCAGGGTCGACCTCGGACACCTATTTCCCTCGCATGATGGAAACGCTTGGCGTTGATTTCGAGCGTCGGAACGGTGGCTGGACAGACCTTGGCGGTCAGCTTCAGGATGGCCTGCTTGACGTGATCGCGTTTGCTGCTGGTGTCCCGGTTCCAGCTGTCAGCCAGTTGGAAGTTCAGACAGACGTCAACATCATCGAGTTCACCGAAGACGAACAGGGTCAGATCCTCGAAGCCTTCCCCGTGTCGAACTTTTCGATTGCAGCCGACACATACACGACACTGGAAGCAGACGCGCGTTCGGTGTCGATGTGGAACTTTGCCATTGCCAACTGCGAATTGCCTGAGACCTTTGTCGAGGCCGTCGTGGAGGTGATCATGTCCGACAACGAGCGCATGGTCGGCATTCACAAAGCCGCCCGTTCGACGCTTCCCGAAAACTGGGACAAGAACGGTGTTCTGATGTGGCACCCCGGTGCTGCGAAGTGGTTCAAAGAGAACGCAGGCGCCGATATTCCGGACGACATGATCTTCGGGATGTAATGCCAATTTTGGCTTGAATGACACAACGGGCCGCGCTCTTCTGGCGCGGCCCGTTTTGATTGAATACATCGTCGGACCGGGCTAGGCTGACGTTAGGTAAGGCAAGAAGAGCAATGGCTGATCAGACATCCCAAACCGACGAGACAGTTCTTGCCGACGGTGTTGATGAAGAGCCGATTGAGGGCAACCGTCGCCTGTTTGAAGGCTGGGCGCTGACGCTTGTTGCGACCTACGCCACGCTATACGCAGCCTTCCATATGATTGCGTTGAATGGCGTGTCGATCTCGGAATGGACGGGGATCGAAGTCCCGCTGTTGCCAACGTTCCCGCTTGAAACATGGAATTTCCGCATCGTGCACATTGCGGGTGCACTGAGCCTTGGGTTTCTCCTTTATGCAGCACGGGCGTTTGGTGGTGATGACCGTGGCGAGACGCGGCTTTTGTCGCTGGCCGGGTACGTTCTTATTGTCCCGGCTCTGATAGCACTGACAACAGCGTTCCAATTCATGACACTCGTCGGCAGCGGCACGTTGCCGGAGATGGGCGGCTTGCCCACTTGGGCGTCTTTCCCGGGGACGGACCTGTACAATCAAGAGATCTACTGGTTCGGAATTCCGCTTTTGCTGGCGACCCTGCCCGCGATTGTCCTGGGCTGGTTTGAACGACGTGACCGCGCGCGCTTTGCAACAAGTGACATCATCCTTGCGATCTGCGCGATTGTCGTCGCAATGTATCTGTTGCCAATTTACGCAACCGCTGCGCGGAACTCTGTTGGCACGCCTTTTGTTCCGATTGGCATCGCCTTTGCCGCGACAGCCGGGTCTGCAATGATCCTTGAACTGACGCGGCGGGTTGCGGGCCTTGCACTTGTCGTGATCACGGGGGTCTTCCTTGTCTACACGTTCACCGCGCATCTGCTGCCCGGCATCCTTGCCGTGCAAAACGCCTATAGCTGGCAGCGGTTCTTTGGGCATGTGTATTCGGACGCAGGCATCCTCGGGCCGACGACCGCGGTCTCCTCGACCTACATCATTCTGTTCATTATCTTCGCGGCCTTCCTGCAGGCGTCGAAAGTGGGCGACTATTTCGTGAACTTCGCCTTTGCAGCGGCAGGTCGTGCGCGCGGCGGCCCGGCGAAGGTTGCAATCTTTGCCTCCGGTTTGATGGGCATGATCAACGGGACCAGTGCTGGCAACGTGGTCGCGACTGGATCACTCACGATCCCGCTGATGAAGAAAGTGGGCTATTCCCGCAAAGTGTCAGGCGCGGTTGAAGCGGCGGCCTCCACCGGCGGTCAGATCATGCCGCCGATCATGGGCGCTGGCGCTTTCATCATGGCCGAGATCACCGGCATTCCTTACACCGAGATCGCGGTCGCGGCGATCATTCCCGCCGTCCTCTACTTTGTATCCGTCTACTTCATGGTGGACTTTGAGGCCGCAAAACTCGGCATGCGCGGCATGCGCGAAGATGAGTTGCCGAAGTTCAAAAAGATGGTGCAGCAGGTTTATCTGTTCCTCCCGATCATCATTCTGATTTACGCGCTCTTCCAAGGGTATTCAGTCATTCGCGCAGGCACGCTTGCCACGGTGGCCGCGGCGGTCATCAGTTGGCTCACGCCGTTCCGGATGGGGCCGCGCGAGATCTTTGAAGCCTTTAAACTTGCCGGGATCATGTCGATCCAGATCATCGCGGTTTGTGCTTGTGCTGGCATAATCGTGGGTGTGATCAGCCTGACCGGGGTTGGCGCGCGTTTCTCCGCCGTACTTTTGGGGATTGCGGAAAACTCCCAGCTTCTGGCGCTATTCTTTGCAATGTGTATCTCCATCCTTTTGGGAATGGGGATGCCGACAACGGCGGCTTACGCCGTTGCGGCTTCGGTCGTTGCACCGGGTCTGGTTCAGCTTGGCATCCCGCAGCTGACCGCGCATTTCTTTGTGTTCTACTTCGCGGTTCTGTCGGCGATCACGCCGCCGGTGGCGCTGGCCAGCTACGCCGCGGCGGGAATTTCAGGGGCAAACCCGATGGAAACCTCGGTCGCGTCCTTCAAGATCGGCATCGCGGCCTTCATCGTACCGTTTATGTTCTTCTACAACGGAGCCATCCTGATGGTGGACAGCAGCGCGCTTGAGATCGTGCAGGTCGCTATCTCGGCCATCATCGGTGTCTTCCTTTTGGCATCAGGTGTTCAGGGCTGGTTCTGGGGTCAAAAGAGCGCATGGATGGTCCGCGTACTGCTGATCGTGGCCGCCTTGTTCATGATCGCTGGTGACATCTTCACCGACTTGATCGGGATCGGCCTTGCGGTTGCCGGTTGGTTTATCCAAAAAGTGTTCAAACCCAACCCAGATGCGCCGATCCCCGTACGCGGTGCGGACTGAGTTTGGAGCGCGTCTCACAGAACCCTCAGGCCCCTGACTTTGTTCAGGACCCCTACCCGTTCTATGAACATGCGCGCGCACTCGGTGAGATTGTTTGGTGGGAAGAGTACAATCTTCCCATCGCGGTGAGCGCGAAGGCCGTGTCCGCTATTCTCAAGGACCGGCGCATGGGACGGGCGCCGATTTCGCCCAATGAGCCCCCCCCACATCTCAAAGACTTCTACGCCGTCGAAGCTCATTCGATGCTGGAACTTGAGCCGCCAACGCACACGCGGCTGAGGGGGAATGTGCTCAGGGCGTTCACCAGTGCCCGGGTTCAGGCGATGGCCCCGGAGATCGCTCAGATCGCAGATGATTTGATCGCCCGGTTTCCCAAAACGGGCAGCTTTGACCTTTTGGAATATTACGCCGAACCGCTACCTGTGACCGTGATCGCGAAGCTGTTGGGTATGCCTGTGGAGCGCGGAAACGATATGCGCCGTTGGTCCAACCAAATGGTGGCAATGTATCAGGCCAGCCGAACGCGCGCCGATGAAGAGGCTGCAAATACCGCAGCAGCGGAGTTTTCAGCCTTTGTTCGGGAATATATCGCGCTTCGCCGCAATTGCCCATCTGACGATCTCCTCACGGCACTGATCCGGGCGGAAGAGGCGGGCACGCGTCTATCGACCGATGAATTGGTCACGACGGTAATTCTTTTGATGAATGCCGGGCACGAAGCGACCGTGCACGCGATCGGAAATGGTGTGACGACCCTGCTTAAACTCGGCACGGATCGCAAAGCACTTAATCCGTCCTTTCTGGCAGCGACGGTCGAAGAACTGCTGCGCTATGACCCACCGCTTCATATGTTCACGCGGTACGTTTATGAGGACTTCGACGTCTGTGGTCATCACTTCTCACGAGGGGATCAGATCGCCTGCATGTTGGCGGCGGCGAACAGGGACCCGGCGAATTATGCAGATCCAGCGGTGTTTGACCCTACCCGTCCTGCGATGCCCAACGCGTCTTTTGGTGCGGGGATACACTTTTGTGTCGGCGCGCCGCTGGCGCGGCTCGAGATGCAGGTGGCCCTACCGCTCCTGTTTGCCCGGTGTCCGAACCTGAATTTGGCAAGAGACCCAAAATATTCAAACACCTACCATTTTCATGGGTTGGATCAGCTTACCGTTAGCTGTGCGACCCCGACTAAAGCGGCAACAGTGTCGTCGACTTGATCTCTTCCATCGACAAAAG
>JABSSC010000091.1 GCA_013214635.1 Paracoccaceae bacterium
AGATGAGTTTCAGCGTTGCGCCAGCAAATGCACCGGTCACACCACCGAGGATGTGGGTAGTGTCAGCTGCGTTGTCTTCATAGCCCAGAGCGACCGAGAAGTTGCCGAACGAGTAGTCAGCACCAAGAGCGTATGCCGGGTCAACGTCGCCAAGGCCTGTGTTGGACAGGTTAACGGTGTTACCAACCGAGGCGTACAGGCCGAGAGCGCCGGTGGCGAATTCGTACAGAACGCCAGGGGTATTGCCAACGCTAGCGATGTAGTTGATGTCGCCAGCGTCAAGACCGGTCAGACCAACGTCCGAGATGTCGCCAACAGCTGCTTTTGCAGCGCCGTCAACGTCACCCATCGAGATCTTGCCGAAGCCGCCTTCGATGAAGACCGAACCAGCACGACCTTCAACACCGCCACCGGCGTCGATGGTCAGCTCGTTGAAGTCTACTGGATCAAAGTCGTTATCACCGATTGCGTCGCCTTGTGCGTCACGGATGGTGAAACCGCCAGCGTTGTCAGCACGGATGCTACCACCGAATGACAGGCCAGCATCAGTTTCGCCCGAAGCCGAGAACGAAATCCGGATCCGGCTGGTGAAGCGCAAGTTCGAGTCGCCATAGGGGTCGATGACACCCATACGGCCGTCACCCGAGACGGTCACGTCTGCGGCCGCGACACCGGCCGAAAGGACCAGGGCTGTCGAGGCAAGGAGAACCTTTTTCATGTTTTTCCCTCGTGTTTCAAAGATACACCTCAGACCGGACTCCCCGGCCTGATTGCGATCTTTCCTCTGCTTGTTACGGCGCGAAAGCAAGCAACGCGGGGCGCGGTTCGGAATCTCGTTGGCTTTTGATGCAGCTTTGCCACACCAGTTAAAGGAGGCGTCACTTGCCGCCATTGGGGCAGTCGGGTAAGGACCATAGCAACAACAGGAGTGTGGGATGAAACGCCACAGTCAGGCTCTTTTTTTCTTGTCGGCGCTGCTTGTGCTGGCGGCGTGTGGTGGGAACGAAGTCCCTGCAGGTACGACCGCCAGCCAGCGAGAGGTTGCCACGATCCTTGATCGGGACAATCCGACGTCGGCAGCCAATGTTTCCCAGAGCAGTGTTTTTGACCTTTTCTCTAATGGTTCCGACGCCAACACGACGCTTGAAGTAAACAAGTATATTTGGCGTGCCTCGCTCGAGGTTCTGGATTTCATGCCGATTGAAACGGTCGATCCCTTCTCAGGCGTTATCGTCATGGGCTATGGCCGCCCCCCCGGAAGCTCGCAGTCTTACCGCGCGACGGTATTTGTGCAGGATCCGGCGCTGGATGCGCGGTCCCTGAACGTCAGCCTGGCCACGCAAAGCGGCCCTGTGAGCAGTGAGACGACGCGCACCGTCGAAGACGCGATTCTAACCCGCGCGCGCCAGCTTCGGCAGACCGACAGCACACTCTAGACCCGGCACGACGGCGCGGGTATCACCGCGCCGCACAATCAATTGCGCCGATATCAGGGACATTCAGACCTCTCATGGCCAACTATTCTCCCTCAGCCATCGAATCGAAATGGCAGGACGCTTGGGCGAACGCGGAAACCTTTAAGGCCAAGCGGGATCCGGAACGGCCAAAATATTACGTGCTTGAGATGTTTCCGTACCCTTCGGGGCGAATCCATATTGGTCACGTCAGGAACTACACGCTCGGCGATGTGGTTGCGCGCTTCAAAATGGCGACCGGACATAATGTATTGCACCCGATGGGGTGGGATGCCTTTGGAATGCCCGCCGAAAACGCGGCGATGGAGCAAGGTGGCCATCCCAAGGACTGGACCTACGGCAACATTGCGCAGATGCGCGATCAGATGAAGCCTTTGGGGCTGTCGATTGATTGGAGCCGCGAATTCGCGACCTGCGATCCGGAATACTACGGACAACAACAGGCGATGTTCCTCGATTTCCTTGAAAAGGGTCTGGTCTACCGCAAGAACGCGACGGTGAACTGGGATCCGGTCGATATGACCGTGCTGGCCAATGAGCAGGTTATCGACGGCAAGGGTTGGCGTTCGGGCGCAGAAGTCGAGCGCCGCGATCTGACTCAGTGGTTCTTCAAGATCAGCGACTATTCCGAAGAATTGCTTGAAGCGATCGACCGGCTCGACGCTTGGCCTGAAAAGGTCAAGCTGATGCAGCGTAACTGGATCGGCAAATCACGCGGTCTGCGCTTTGCGTTTGAACGCACAGATGGTGGCGACGCGATCGACGTCTTCACGACGCGTCCCGACACGCTTATGGGCGCGTCCTTCGTGGGGATTTCGCCCGATCATCCGCTTGCCAAGGAACTGGCGGCCAATAACCCTGAGTTAGAGGCTTTTCGGGCTGAGGTTGCAAAGGGTGGGACCACGGAAGAGGCGCTTGAAAAGGCCGAGAAGTTGGGCTTCGACACAGGTCTGAAGGTTCGCCATCCGCTAGATCCGAATTGGGAGCTTCCGGTTTGGGTCGCGAACTTTATCCTGATGGATTATGGGACGGGCGCAATTTTTGCATGTCCGGCGCACGACCAGCGCGATCTTGATTTCTGCCGCAAGTACGATCTGCCGGTCATCGACACGTTTGTCGCAACACAAGAACCGACCCCCGTTGCAGACGAGGCGTTTGTTCCGCCCAAAACCGAAGCCGTTCAGTGGATCAACCACTTTGCTGGGCTTGATGTTGCGACCGGGCAAGAAGCCATCGATGCGACGATCGACTTTGCAGAAGAAGCGGGATGGGGCGTTGGTGTCACGCAATATCGCTTGCGGGATTGGGGTCTAAGCCGCCAACGCTATTGGGGCTGCCCGATTCCGGTCGTGCATTGCGATCATTGTGGCGTCGTCCCTGAGAAGAAAGAGAACCTTCCCGTCGCGCTTCCTGATGACGTGTCGTTCGATCAACCAGGCAATCCGCTGGATCGTCACCCGACGTGGCGCGACGTGGCGTGCCCGGCCTGCGGACGGCCAGCAAAGCGTGAAACGGATACGATGGACACGTTCGTCGATTCGTCGTGGTACTTCGCGCGCTTCACGGCACCCCACGCCGCAACGCCTACGGACGCCGAAGACGCCGCATACTGGATGAATGTTGACCAGTATATCGGCGGGATTGAGCATGCGATTTTGCACCTCCTGTACTCGCGCTTTTATGCGCGGGCGATGAACATCTGCGGTCATCTGCCAGAAAGTGCCATTGAACCCTTCGATGCGCTGTTCACGCAGGGCATGGTCACGCACGAGATTTATACGACCAAAGACGCAAAAGGGCGGAGCGTCTATCACTTGCCCGAGGATGTCATAGACCTGAGCGTTGATGGGAAGCGTCAGGTTGTGTTGCGCCACGATCTTTTGGTAAAGCCAGACATGCAGGATGATGAAGTTCTTGCGCTTGCGAAGGCAAACGACCTGGTCGTGGATGTCATCCCATCCGCCAAAATGTCGAAATCGAAGAAGAACGTCGTTGATCCGGTGCGGATCATCTCGTCTTACGGCGCGGACACGGCGCGGTGGTTTGTGCTGTCCGATAGCCCGCCTGAGCGTGACGTTGAGTGGACCGCCGCCGGCGCCGATGCCGCCTATAAGCATCTTACGCGTGTGCATAGGTTGGCCGTTTCGGCCAACGAAACTGACGGGGATTCAACTGATCCCGCGTTGGAGCGTGAAACCGCTAAGGCCATTCGCGACGTGACGCTCGGGATTGAGAGCTTCGGGTTCAACGCCGCGATCGCAAAGCTCTATGCGTTCACAAACGTTGTCGCCAAATCCAAGGCGGGCGGTGCAGCCAAGCGCAAAGCCATGCTGACGATGTCACAATTGATGTCGCCGATGACGCCGCATTTGAGCGAAGAGATCTGGTCAATGCTCGGGGGAGAGGGCTTGGTGACCGAGGCCGACTGGCCAATCGCCGATGAGAGGCTCTTGGTCGAAGATAGCGTGACCATGCCAATTCAGATAAACGGCAAGCGTCGCTCCGAAATCTCCGTTCCCAAAGATTTGCCGGTGCCAGAAATTGAGTCACTGGCTTTGTCTGATGAAAGTGTCATCAAAGCGCTCGATGGCAAGGAACCACGCAAGATGATCGTCGTTCCGGGGCGAATTGTGAATGTGGTCGTCTAGGACGGCACATACCCTTGTCTTGTCGCTGGCGCTGGCCGCCTGCGGGTATGAGCCGGTGTCGGCGCCGGGCGCGCCTGCCGGTGATCTTCGTGGGACAATTGCAATTGACGATCCGATCGACCTCGCCGGGCAGGCTCTCGTCGAGCAATTGGAGCGTCGGTTGGGGCTTGCGACAAACCCTGACTATCGTTTGTCTGCCGAGCTCCGGCTGCGAAACGAGGGTATCGGCTTTACTCCGGACGAGGCCATTACCCGATTTAATGTCGAGGGGCAGGCGCGATATCAACTTGTTGAGATATCCAGTGGTCTGACAGTAAAGACTGGAGAGGCCCAAAACTTTACCAGCTACTCCGCCACCAGCACGCAGTTTGCCACTGAGGCGGCACGCCGGGATGCGATTGATCGTTTGATGATCAGTTTGGCCGATCAGATTACCGCCGAGCTTTTGTTGACCGCTCCGGAGTGGCGCGAATGAAACTGGGCGGCCGCGACGCCAAGGCATTCCTTGCCAAGCCGTCCACCGATGCTGCTCTGATTCTGATTTACGGAGCGGATGGGATGCGCGTGGATGAGGCGCGCAGTCGCGTGATCACCGCGCTCGTCGGTGAGTCTGCAACAGATGAGATGCGCCTGACGCGCGTACCCGCAGCAGAATTGAGGCGCGACTCGGCCCGTTTGGACGAAGCGGTAAAGGAACGCGGTTTTTTCCCCGGTGCGCGGGTCGTGCATTTGAGCGAGGCGACGGATGGTCTGACCGATGTCATCACGCAGGTCCTTGACGATTGGGCGCCGGGCGATGCGCAGATCGTCGCGACAGCTGGTATTCTCGCCCAGCGTTCCAAGCTTCGAAAACTTTCCGAGGCATCAAATAAGGCGCTGAGTGTTGCGATTTACGACGATCCTCCCGACCGGAGCGATGTAGAGCGCCTGGCAAAAGAGGCCGGAGTGCAAGATGTTGACCGGGATGGAACAGCGGCGCTTTTGGAACTCGGAGGCGCGATGGGGCCGGTTGAAATGCGCCAGACGATTGAAAAGCTGGCGCTCTACAAACACGGTGACCCAACCCCGGTTACTGCTGCAGACGTCGAAGCGATGGCGCCCCAAAGATTGGAAGCAGGGACCGACGCCCTTGTTGCTGCCGTTGCAAGCGGCGACGCTCAGGCAATCGGAGCAATTCTGGCCCGACTTAGGTCACAGGGCGCGACGGCAACGAGCCTTTGCATAGACGCGACTCGGCATTTTCGAACTCTGTTCGCGCTGTTTGCGGATCCCCAAGGGCCGTCCAGCGCGGTAGCGCGACTGCGCCCGCCCGTGTTCGGCCCGCGTCGGGATGCTTTGCTTCGGCAGGCGCGCATCTGGACCCTGCCAAAGGTTGGGACAGCATTGGATATGTTGGTTGAGACCGATCTGGAGTTGCGATCAAGCAGTAGCGCGCCAGCGATGGCGCTGGTCGAGCGCACGCTTATCCGAATTGCGCGTCTCGCGCGCAGATGACGGATAACAACGCGTCAACGCCGATCTGCCCTTTATGCGGGCGTCTCATTCCCGCCGACGTCCCGCAGTCGCGTCATCATCTCGTGCCAAAGCTTCGCGGCGGTAAGGGTGGAGAGACGGTTCTGCTTCACCAGATTTGTCACTCTGAGATTCACGGCGCCATTTCCGAGACTGACCTTGCACGTACCTACAACACGATTGACGCGCTGCGCAGTCACCCGCATCTGGCCAAGTTCATAACTTGGGTCTCAAAACGCCCGCCCGAATTTCACTCCAAGCTGCCCGGAACCCGAAGGCCAAAGCGTCGGCGTTAGTCGATCAAACCTATGGCCCGCCGAATGCTTTCGTCCCGCAAAGATATTTCCGTACCAAGGTACGGGTCTGCGGCTTCGGTGCACATCCAATGAAGAGCATGCGCCGGCCAGTCGGCTGGGATGTGCGCGCTCCAATCAAGCTGGCTGACTGGATTGATCCCCGAAGCTTTGATTTGACGCTGCATCTCGGTCGCTACTGTGCCCGGCGAAAGCCCGATCGCGCGAATGCCTCGCCCGCGATACTCAAGATCGAGAGTTCTGGTCAGCATGGCGGCGCCAGCCTTGGATGCGCAATAGTGGCTCCATGCTTCGACGGGATTGTGCGCCGCGCCCGAGGATACGGTCAAAATGGTTCCGCTTCCTCGGGCAATCATGCCAGGAAGCACCGCGCGCATGCCGAAGAAGACCCCGTTGAGATTGATGTTGATGACTTCGGCCCAAGCGGTGGGATCGGCCTGAGCCATATGGGCGATGGGTTCCACGACCCCGGCATTGTTGATCAAGACGTCAACAGGCCCGAACGCATTTTTAGTTAGCTCAACAACGTTCTGAAGCTGGTCAAACTGTCCAACATCGCAACTGATTGCCAACGCATTGCCACCAATGCTGTCCGCAATGCTAGAAATCGCATCCTGGCTTCTGGCCGTAAGGACCACGTTTGCGCCTGCTTGCGCCAGAACCTCGGCGGTTGACTTGCCTATGCCACGGCTTGCGCCGGTGATTACAACTGTCTTTCCATCCATCTGCATGGCTTTACCTTAGAGAAAAACGACCAAATAAATGCGTGTGCCTGTTGCAAAAAATCTGCGTTCCGGCACAGTTGCCAAGGGCGCATTTCAACAGGACCTATTGGTTATGACTAACTTAAGAGCCGTATTGTTTTCAACCACAACTGTCGTGGGCGCGATGGTGTCAGCGCCCGCGCTTGCGCAGGTCACGCCAGATGATGTCTGGTCGGCGTGGCAATCCATGGCCTTGAACGCCGGGTATGCTGTGGCGGTTGGTTCGACCGAGTCCACACCGTCACTCATCACGGTGTCAGATGTCAGCTTTTCGTTGAGCGAGGACATGACCACTCTGGAAACGAAACTCGACGAGATGCGGTTCGCGGACAACGGCGACGGCACAGTTTCGATTACGTTTTCACCTGAATATCAAGCGATCGTAGCTCAAGACATTGATGGTGAAGGGCCAATTGTGCTCCCGATCGATGTTGATGCGTCTTCCCTCGTCATGACCGTCAGCGGCACGCCCGGAGCGATGCGTCACGATTTTGCTGCGCCAGCAGTCTCCGTCACGGTTGATACAGTCATCGACGGCGAAGAAGAGGTCGACATGGACGTCAACGCGTCGATGCTTGATCTTCAGGGTACGTTTTTGTCCTCGAACGCTGGAGAAAACGTTTCACAAGACCTGACTGCGGGTCGGTTAGCAGTGAGCGCAAGGTTCAGCACGCCCGAAGATCCGGATGCTTATGCTGAAATTGACGTTGCCCTGGACGGCATCACGTCGGCGTCATCCGGTCCGATGTCTGCCATCGCAGCGTTTTCTGGCATGACGGAACTTCTCCAAAGCGACGCCACCGCTGAAAGCACATTCGCCTATGACAGCGCGACGTACAAAATCGTTGGCGCCGGTGATGGTGAAGAGGTCGATGTAGTCGCGAACCTCGGACAGGGCTCAGTCGCGGCCAAGATTTCGTCAGGGGGACTCACATATTCCGTTCGTGGGTCGGATCTCGACCTCGTTGCCGAGTCGCTCGGTGATGGACCGAGTGGATTTGGCTTTACCGCAGACACCATTGGCTGGGCCATTGATTTGCCGCTTGATGAAAATGCCGGTGCGCAGGAATTGGGCGTGTTAGTCAATCTTGAAGGTGCAGAGGTTTCGGATGCGGTATGGGCTCAGATGGATCCATTCGGGGCGTTTCCTCGCGCTCCGCTTTCAGTGAACATGGATCTGCGCATGGCGGGCGACGCACTGATCGACGCAATGAATCAGGGCCTTTCATCGGGTGAAGTTACGGACATGCCAGAAGGCAGTGCCGAGATCGACATACGTCAGTTCAACATCGTCTTTGGCGACTTGAGTCTTTCCGCCACGGGTGCGCTGGCTTCAGAAGAGGTGGGCATGTCCGCGCAAGGTGGTCTTCCAACCGGGAACCTCGACCTGACTTTGATCGGAGCCAACGCATTTCTTGATCAGCTCGAACAAGGCGGTCCATTCCCTCCGGCGCAAATTGGGGCTGTTCGCGGAATGCTTGGCTTTTTTGGACGACCCGGCGCCGGACCCGACACCTTGGTATTGGCAATTGAGTTCACCGAAAGCGGAATCACGGCCAACGGCATCCCGCTTCCGTTCTCTCCCTAACGCCTACGCCTTGCGGGCGGGCGCCTTGCGAACTACGTCGAGTTTCGAAAGGAAACCCGATGTCTTCAGATTTACCCAGTCTTGCTGAGCAGGCGCTTGCTGCCGCTAAACGTATCGGCGCGGATGCCGCGGATGTTCTTGTGTCGGAGAGTGCGTCGATTTCGATTGAGGCGTTGAATGGCGCGCTTGAGCAGGCGGACCGATCAGAGTCCGTAGAGATTGGGCTGAGGGTCTTTGTCGGCGCGCGGCAGGCTTCCATCTCTTCCGCGAACACGTCAGCCGAAGCAGTAGCCGCACTGGCCGAGCGCGCTGTGGCGATGGCCAAAGTCGCACCGGAGGATCCTTTTGGTGTGCTCGCCGATCCCGAACAGCTTTCGGACGTGACGGATGCGCGCGAACTCGAATTGGTTGATCCGTCGCCGGAACCGTCGCCGGAGACACTCCTTAATGCAGCACTGGCGGGCGAGGCTGCGGCCCTCGCGGTAGACGGTGTGTCCGCGGTGCAGGGCGCAAGCGCGGCCTATGGTTGGCGCAACATTCATTTGGGGACAAGCACGGGCTTTTCCGGGGGACTTAGCCGCACGGACTTTATGCAGTCGGTCGTGGCAATCACGGGCGAAGGCACCTCGATGGAGCGGGACTACTTCGGTGAGGGGCGCAACTGGGCCGAGGATATGCCGGATCCATCCGAGATCGGACGCATCGCCGGGGAGCGAACAGCCGAACGCGCCGGATCGAGAAAACCCCCAACTGGTGCATTCCCTGTATGTTTCGACGAGCGGGTTTCGACGACATTGATCGGTCATCTTCTGCAGGCCACGAACGGGGCATCCGTCGCACGAGGCGTGTCATGGCTGCGCGATGCCGTTGGCGAACAGGTTCTTCCCTCCTCACTGTCGGTGGTCGAAGAACCGCATCGCAAACGGACCTCGGGTTCGCGGGTTTTCGATGCCGAAGGGCTAAAGACCTATTGCCGCTCCATTGTGAGCGATGGTGTCTTGAGTGGCTTTACGCTTGATTTGGCGTCAGCCCGGAAACTTGGGTTGGACAGTACCGCGAGCGCATATCGCGGTGCGTCCGGACCGCCGTCCTCTGGGGTATCCAATGTGTCGCTCACCGGTGGGTCCGGCGGGCGACAAGACTTGCTCGACCAGATGGGAACCGGGTTGCTGGTGACGTCATTGATCGGATCGACCGTCAACCCCAACACCGGTGATTATTCCCGCGGCGCGAGCGGTTTCTGGGTTGAGAATGGCGAGATCAAATACCCCGTCAACGAATGCACAATCGCCGGCAACCTTAAACCTATGCTGCTTGGTCTTGTGGCGGCCGATGATGCGCGCGCACACCTGTCCCGCCGGGTCCCATCGCTTCTTCTCGAAGGCATGATGATTGCGGGATCGTGACCTTGAACTTATCGCATCTGTTGCCGCCGAAGCAGGTAAAATAGCGCAAGGCTTTTGGTCGGGTGAGAACGAGGTGTGGGAAAAGGGTCCGAACGATCCTGTTTCCCAAGCCGATTTTGCTGTCGACACTTTCCTGCGGGATACGCTTTTGGCTGCGCGACCGGAATACGGATGGCTTTCGGAAGAAACGACAGACACTCCGGACAGACGCACCAAGAACACCGTTTTTGTAGTAGATCCGATTGACGGAACCCGGAGCTTTGTTGCAGGGCGAACGACTTGGGCCATCTCGATTGGGATTGTAGCTGATGGTCTACCAGTTGCCGGTGTTGTTGCTCTGCCGATGCGCGACAAGACGTATACCGCGCAAGCCGGAAAGGGCGCTTGGCTGAACGGAACGCCCATCGGTGCCAGCGACCTGACAAATCTTTCTCAAGCCCGTGTTCTCGCTAACAAGGCTGCGCTGTCGGACCGATACTGGCGTCAGAGCCCGAAGGTCGCAGAAACGGCCTTTCGACCTTCGTTGGCGTACCGACTTTGTCTGGTGGCAGAGGGCCGTTTCGACGCGATGCTGACATTTCGCGAAAGTTGGGAGTGGGACATTGCCGCCGGCGCTGTGATTGCCGCGGAGGCCGGTGCAATTGTTACCGATCGAAACGGGCGCCAAGCAACGTTCAATTCTCCAAACGCACAGGTTGCGGGCATGATCGTTGCAGCGCCCGGTATTCAACGCGATCTGATCAACCGACGCGCATCCGAGCCTTGACCGAGGACGCTATTGGCGTAGTGTTCGCGGCGTTCAATCAGAAGGTTAGGTCGATGGCGCAAAGACTTCATTTGGTGTTCGGTGGAGAGCTGGAAGACCCAAGCAAGACAGTCTTCAAAGACGTTGACGACATCCACATCGTCGGCATGTTCCCCGATTATGACAGTGCTTATGCAGCGTGGAAGGCCGAAGCCCAGAGAACCGTGGACAACGCGCACATGCGGTACTTCATCGCCCATATCCATCGCCTGCGCGATGAAGAGGCGGGCGAACAAGACACCTGAGCCCCGCGGTGACGCGCCGGGCCTCATTCTTTAACAGTGCGCTCAAACTCTATTCAGCGGTTACATCGCGCACGCGAGCCTTGGTGCAGCAGCAAGCATCGTGGACGATCACGCGCGTCTCTGAGCCGTCTGATCGAGTGGAAGAGCGCAATGGCAGGTTCGCCACACCACGCCCGCCTGGTCTGCTGGTTTGGGTACATGCGGCCAACGAACGCGAAGCAAGTGATATCACTTGGATTACCCCAAAATTGGCTGAGGCAATGGGAGAGTCGGTCGCGCTCGTGACAACGCTATCAGTGGGTGATGGGGACGAGTTTTCTGTGCCGGCGCCCTTTGATACAAATTCAGCTGTGACAGGTTTTCTGGAACACTGGCGCCCCGATGTCGGGGTGATCGTGGGTGGCGATTACCGGCCCGCGCTTTTGGCGACAGCCGCGCGGCGCGGCGTTCCTTTGATCAGCATAAACGCCCACGTGCGTGAAGATGGCGCGCCGGTACGTGTGCAAGAGGCGGTAGTTGAATCTTGCACAAAACATTTCAAAACAACGCTTGATCAGGATGGTTCGATCCAGAGCGCAATCGAGAATAACGCGCTGCGGTCAACCATCCAACGATCGCCAGCTATCGTCGAAGGCTATGCCGTTCCACCAGCCAATGAGACGGATCGCGAAGCGTTGAGCTCTCTGTTGGCAACTCGACCCGTTTGGTGCGCGATTGGGGTGTCACGCGCTGAAATCGAGCCTCTCGCAATTGCGCATGCGCACGCGTCGAAGCACACACATCGGGCGCTGCTTATCGTGCAACCCGCACAGTTGGAGATAACGGATCAGTTGCAGCACACGATGCAGCGACGATCATGGTCTGTTGCCCGCCGCAGTCTGGGCGAAGAACCGGAGGTCGACACGCAAGTTTATATCACCGACACGCAAGGCGAAGAAGGTCTTTGGCACAGGTTGGCTTCGGTGTCTTTCTTGGGAAACTCACTGGCCGCACCCGGCGGTGGCGTGTCGCCGTTCCCGGCGGCTGCATTGGGATCGGTGGTGTTGCATGGACCACATGTGTCCAATCACGCGGATCGCTACGACCGATTAGCGCGCGCAGGCGCCGCGCGACTGGTATTGACCGGAGAAGGGTTAGGGAGCGAAGTGCGTCGATACTTTCAACCCGATCTCGCCGCGACGGCTGCGCAAGCGGCTTGGAGCGAGATTTCCATCGGAGCAGAGGAAGCGGACCGTTTCGTCGAGACCATGTGTTCCTTTCTGGAAGCGGTGGAGGCGACATGATGCGTACCCCGTCATTCTGGAACCAACCTCCTGACAAACCAAATTTGAGAAAGGCACTGTTGCGCCCTTTTGGTGCACTTTACGCGTATGGGACAGCGCGCAGGGTCGCAAAGGCGGATCTTGGTTATGCCGCCAAATGCCCAGTGATCTGTGTGGGCAACATCAATGCCGGTGGAACAGGCAAGACGCCCACCACGATTGCGCTGATCCAGCTTCTGCAAGGGGAAGGCTTGCGCGTTAGTGTCGTGTCTCGGGGATTTGGCGGTACGTTGGAGGGTCCGGTCAAAGTGGACCCCAACACGCATTCGGCGGCTGAGGTCGGTGACGAACCAATTCTGATCTCTGCCTTTGCCAATGTCATCGTGTCCAAAGACCGCGCGCTGGGCGTAAAGCAAGTAGAAGGCGACGCTGACGTCGTTATTCTAGATGATGGTCATCAAAATCCGTCAGTTCGCAAAGACCTGTCGATCGTCGTTGTGGATGCCAACATCGGGTTCGGCAACGGGGCCACCATTCCCGCAGGGCCCTTGCGTGAGCCGATCGCGGCGGGATTGGGCCGTGCGAATGCTTTGTTATCGATTGGGGATAAAGGCGCTCAACTGAAATTCGCGCAACGTTGGGGGGCGTCTGTAAGCGTGCCACATCTTCGCGCGCACCTTTCTCCGTTGCAAACCGGAATGCCTTGGCAAGGATTGCGGGCCGTTGCGTTTGCTGGAATTGCGCATCCGGGCCGGTTCTTCAGAACGCTGCGTGGTCTTGGTGTCGACCTGGTGTCAGAGGTCCCTCTCGGTGATCACCAAAGGTTTTCGCCGCAACTCCTGACGCGACTACGAAACGAAGCGCGACAGTCCAATGCACAGTTGGTCACAACAGAAAAGGACGCCGCAAGATTGCCGGCGTCCTTGAGAAAGGAAGTGCTGACGCTTCCCGTGAGATTAGCGTTTGAGGATCAATCCCAAGTGAGAAAGCTCCTCGCGCCAATCCTATCCTGATAACTTCTCGTCCAAAATGCGCGAGAAGTCGGCGTAGGACATATTTGAATACGAGTCGCCGTTGATGATGAAGGTCGGTGTTCCGCTGACATCGTCGGCAACCGCGTTTTCCTGATAAAGCGCGACCAGTGCCTGCGCTTTGTCGCCATCCTGAAGGCAGGCATTTACCTCATCATCGGTGAGGCCTGCCGTGCGTCCGATGCGGCGCAGGTTGTCGGCGACCATGGCAGGGTCATCGCCCGCGGTCCATTCGGATTGCTGTTCATAGATCAGGTCGGTGATCCCAAAATATCTCTCTTCACCACCGCACCGGGCGACCATGCCTGCCCAAAGCCCAAAGCGGTCGAAATACACTTCGCGATAGATGAAGTGGATACGGCCAGTATCGATGTAGTTTTCCTTAAGTTCCTTGAACGTGCTTTCGTGGAACCTTTTGCAATGTGGACACGTGAAGGATGCGTATTCGATCACAGTGACCGGCGCATCGGGGTTGCCCAAGGACATCTCAAGGATTTCCGGCGCCCCATCGGTTGCGTCTTGTGCCCAAGTCGCGCCAGCAGGCAGGCCTGCCGCAGCGGCAATTGTGGCTGCGACGCGTGTGTTGAAGTCTCTACGATTCATCAGAAAACCCTTTTTTCCTGCTGTTCTGGGCGAGGATGCTGGCTCCAAGCGCCTCAAGCGCGCCTCGCAGTGTTTTGCTTTGGATC
>JABSSC010000092.1:0-5873 GCA_013214635.1 Paracoccaceae bacterium
CCCGGCAACGGGACCAAATGAACTTGCTTTGGTCTGTGAACTTGGCATCGCAGACGCAGCCCCTGTCACCCACGAAGACTTTCGCCAATGGGTGATCGAGGACGACTTTTGTGCAGGCCGCCCTGAGTGGGAACGTGTTGGCGCAACGGTCGCAGATGATGTGCACGCCTATGAAATGATGAAGCTCCGGCTTTTGAACGGCGGCCATCAGATTATCGCCGCCCCTGCCGAGTTGTTGGGCCTGCACACCATTGCCGACGCCATGGCGCATCCGCTGATTAAAGAGTTTCTGCGAAAGGTCTGCCTTACCGAGATCGCGCCTAACGTGGCCTCGGTGCCGGGAATGAGCCCGGCGGGCTACGTTGATCTGATTGATCAAAGGTTCTCCAACCCGGCCATACATGACACCGTGCGGCGCGTGGCCTTTGACGGTTCATCCAGGCAAACAGGCGCCGTAATTCCCGCCATCCGAGATGCGATTGATCAGGGCGGACCTTTGGACGGCCTCGCGTTGAGCCAAGCGCTCTGGGCCATGATGTGCACTGGCCGCCGCCAAGACGGCAGTATTATCAAGCCGAACGACCCTAATTGGGATCGTCTTCACCAAGCGGCCAAAGGATCGATGGAAGATCCAAAGGTGTGGTTGGCCCAACGCGAGTTCTATGGCGCTTTGGGTGCCGTGGAACCTTTTGAAGCGGCTTTTGCATCCGCCAGCCTGTCCTTGGTGGAAAGTGGGGTTGAGGCCATCCTTCAAGCCTACTTGGAAGGCTGATCAATCTTTGGCGCAACCGAACAAAAGTTCTCTGCGGCTGCGGTAGTAAGCGGTCCCGAACGAAATGCGGATGCGATAAGCAACTGCAGAGCTATCCGGGGAACACCGCCACCCTTCAGGCTCTGATAGAATGCCGGGACTTCCTGCCATGGCATCGCTGGGACGTGCTTTGGTGTGCCGCGCTGCTTTCCCAGAAGTGTGTGGCCTTGGCAGGCGTTTGCAAATCGACATCCAGTCCCAGCTTGAGCCGAACGCGGAGTTCCAAGGGCGTGAACCACCGGCCAGACTTGCCGTTGGCCTTGAGATCAGCCTTACGGCGCCCAAAAGCGTCTTCGGCCATTTCTTTCGAGACGAGAAGGTTAAGTTCCGCTTTCCGGCGCTGGCGTCGGCGTTCCTTAATGGCGTCCGTTTCCTGTCTAGCGACCCTGCGCCCATTCTTTGGCGCTGGCGCGGGCCTCACTTAGGCTGACATCGGAATATGCTGCCAGGCCCAACTCATGCCGCCGTCCCTGCAACGCATAGTGCAAGACCCACTTGGCTCGAATTTCCGTCGATTTGCAGAACTAAAGACCGCCACCACCGGAATTTTTTCCGATTTTTCCGTGCCGCGTTGTAATGTCATCCAGCTTGCGAATTGATCTTCGCCAAAGCATTCGCCCAGGAACATATGGGGAACAAAGGGACGGGTGGAACCCTTTGGAACAGGTTAGGCGTCTGTTTCTCTGTACCTTATCGGTATCAAGCCTGGGCCCGCCAAACTACGGGGAATCAAAATATAGCTATTTGTCGCCTCTCCCGGGCGCCACTTCGCAACATCCCACAATTTCATCCAGAGTTGGACGCATGTGCGATGGGCATTAGCTCACGCGTATGTTCGTTCTTTCGCCAACAACGGTTTGGAATCCGTCCGCGCTGGAAACGCGATCTTCGCCCAAACGCGTGTTTGGCCGGATTGCTTTGCTGCCTCGCCGCGGAGCGCGGGTTGGGCTTTGGCTGCGCGTTTTGGTCGAAAGCCAGCCGCTTCGGTTCATTTCCGCTCTTCTGCCATTTGTGGTCGCAATGTTCGTCTGGCCGCATTTGGCGCTGCCAATCGCGCAAGCTCCTTTGGCGATGGTCATTGTCATCGGCTTCGTCGAGTTGAAGGTTTTCCGCATTTCAGAAGACGATCGGAAAAAGATCATCTCTGAAGAAGACGCGGATCGGGTGCTTGATACATTGCGATTCCGGGCGCAAGCGGCACTCCGCAAAATCTCTGCTGATCGCGACTTCCGCAACGAAGAGATCATCTTGGTGGTCGAACAATCCGAGCTTGCACGGATCACGCCTCTGACGCTGGTATCCGTGCAAACAGGTATGCCGACGCCAGAGGTGCTGGCGCTTGAGCCAGATGAAATCGCGATGCTATCGACCAGCTTGTTCGATGCGGATATGACAGAACACGACCTTTTGCGCGCAAATTTGCGGGATGGCGAGCCGTTGCGAAGCTATGCGTTCGATGCGCGCGGCGTCTCGGCGCATGCCCGGCTCGCCGCGCGCATGCGCAAACCAAAAACCATGACGGCGGAAGCTCTATGAGTGTGAACGCGTCCCCAGTTTCAGCCGGCAACGCGCTGGCGACTCTGCTTGAAGCTTGGTCCGCGCAGTCGCGTGGTGATTTGACGGCGTCGTGGATGCTGCACGGCAAACCTGGAGTGGGTAAGTCCCAGATCGTCCAACAATTGGCGGACCGAATTGGGGCAAAGCTATTCGACTTGCGGCTTACAACAATCGAACCGCAGGACCTGCGCGGCTTGCCCTACTACGACCATGACCAAAAAAGGACGGTTTGGTATCGGCCAGAAGACCTTCCCAATAGCCCTGACGAACCCTCTGTTCTCTTCCTCGATGAACTGACTGCAGCAGCACCAACACTGCAGCCGACCGTTTACGGGTTGCTTCAGGAACGCAGGGTTGGTCGGCACGTCCTACCGGACAGCGTCTTTATTGTGGCCGCTGGAAACACCGTTGATGACGGAGCGATCGCCTATGACATGGGAACCGCGTTATCGGACCGCCTGATCCACCTTGAGATTCAAGCGAGTGCAAAGGATTGGCTGGAGAACTATGCAGTCAACCGGTCCCTTCATCCGGCCGTGACCGCTTTTCTTCGGGCGCGCCCAGATCTTTTGGAGACGACCGAAACGGCACTCAGGAAAGGCGAAACGATTGCCTGCACACCCAGATCATGGGAGCGGGTCAGTGACATCCTGAACGCCGTGCCTGATCGCCGTGTTCGCAATGTGATGATCGCAGGAACGATAGGACAAAGCGCAGCGAGCGAGTTTGGTCCAGTCGTGGATGAAATCGCAGCGAACACAAGCGTCGCAGACCTGATAGTTTTGCCGCGCAACAAACGCCCCGACGCCTATCCGAAGACGCTGAATGGTCTGGTCGCACTTATTTATGCATCAATTGCGCTGGCTGATAAGGAAACGCTGCAAAGCATCATCGAAGTGATCGCCGATATTCGGCGGCTATCCGGCGATCAACATGCAGGCATGCCATTGAGCGAATTGACGACCTTTGGGTTTGAACTTTTGATATCGAAGGCGCTTGATACCGAACTTGAAGAGGCGTTTGCCCAGTCGCAGGTCTATGCGGAGTATGCGGCGGAGCGAGAGGCGACCGGAGTGGTCTATTGATGGCCAGCCATTCGCGCCGGTCGCAAAGAGCACTCGCACACCTTGCAGAAACTGATCCCGCAGTCGCCGCGCTCGGGCTTTGGTGTGTTCACCGAGACGGACCGGCGGCGACGCATACGCAGGGCGACACCATTTGGTATGGACCCGAGTTCGAAACCTTGCCGATCTCGGTCGCAGTTGGCGTCACAGCCCATCACATCCTTCATGTCGCCTTTCGGCATAGTGCCCGGAAAAACGACATGCAGGAGCGGCATGGCGCGCTGTTCAATGAAGAGCTTTTCGTGTTGGCGGCGGATGCGCTTTTGAATGATCTACTCTTGGTCGCGGGGCATGCCCTCCCAAGGCCTGCGGTCCGGGCAAGTGAGCTGTTGACGGCGGCCACAGGACAACCGATCACCGCTGAGAAGGCGCTGCAGGATTGGGATTCTGATCGCCTCTATCATGCGATCCTTGGCACCGGTTCGGGAAAAACCGGAACAAACTCTTCTGTTGAAGAGTATGCGCAGAGCAAGGGGTTTGAACCGGATCTTCGCGCACAATCTGGCGCGCAGGACGATGAGGCCGTGCAACAGGAATGGCAGGGGCGGATAACGCGCGCAATGGAGGCCGGTCATCTGGCCGGGACCGGAATTGGCTCTGTCGGCATCGCGCTGCCTGACCTGAACGCGCCGTCGGTTCCTTGGGAGGTTCTGCTCCGGAGATTGTTGACGAAAGCGGTTCTGAGGGTGCCACGTAGAACCTATCAACGTCCCGCGAACCGATGGATCGCGATGGAGTCGCTCGCGCAAGGCACCCGAGAACCCGATCCGCCGTTCGAACCCGGCTCTCGTCGCGATGAGGTCCAACCGCGAATTGTCGTTGCCGTAGATGCATCCAGTTCCATCACACGGCAAACGCTTGAATTCTTTGCAGCTGAGGTTGTCGGCCTCAACCGACGCCTTCCGTGCGAATTGCACTTGCTGATCTTTGACGACCACGTAACCGGGCGTTTGACGCCTGTTCGAACGGACCTGAGATCAGAACTCAGGACGTTGGCCTTTCATGAAGGCGGCGGGACAGACTTTGCCCCTGTGCTGGAAGAGGCAGCCGCCCTAAATCCTTCTGCCGTCGTCGTGTTGACGGACCTTGAGGGGCCGTTCGGACGTGCGATCAACTGTCCCGTTATCTGGCTTACTCAGTCAGCGCCCTGCGCATCACCGCCCTTTGGCCAGGTTATTGTGGCCGATACTTAGTGCCGAGATTGTATCACAGTTGACCGGTTCAAAGGCTTCTGCCTAGTCTCGATGAAGCCGTGTGGCGTTTGGCGGACTGATGATCACGATCCTCGTAAACAACAACAACCGCCATCCGATTCAGCGCCTTGTAGACACTGCCGGCGCGCGCCTACCAACGTTTAATCTGATCAATTATCAGGATGTCTTCACCACACGGAAACTGCCCGTTGGCTGTGTGATCTTTACAGACTTCGATCTTTTGACAGACTTTCAGATGGATGCGGCCTGTACGATGGCTGTCCAACTTGAGCGGTCCGGGCACCCTTCGCGAATTCTGAATGACCCAAGACGGGTTCTTGAGCGTTTTGACCTGTTGCGGCACCTTTACACATCGGGTCAGAACGCCGTGGAGGTGACCCGTCTAAAGGGCGATGTGCACCCACAACGCTATCCGCTTTTCCTTCGAATGGAAAACGGCGCCACACGGCCCGACACCGATCTGATCCACGACCCAGCACAGCTTGCGCTCGCCAAGAAATCCCTCGCGTCCAAAGGCCATACATTGCGCGGTCGAATGACAGTGAGCTTTGAAGCAGAACGCGATTTAGAGGGCTTCTTTCGCAAGTACGGGGTTTTTCGGATTGGCGATCACCTTGTGCCGCAACATATTTTGCGCTCTCCGGATTGGATCGTGAAGTCGAATGATGCCGAAGTCAGCCAAGCGTTCGCCGATGAAGAGCTGAAGTTCGTGGAAGAGAACCCACATGCCTCGCGCCTTACGGAGGTTTTTGAGCAGGCAAACATCACATTTGGGCGGATCGACTATACGGTCAAGGATGGTGAAGTGACGGTCTTTGAGATCAATACAAACCCCGTTTTCCCGCGCTTCATAGGTGGAAAACCAGAGCGCGAGATGCGCCGGGGTACGATCCTTGATGCGTTGTCACACGCTTTTGCCTCGGTCGACATAGACGTGGGAGACCAAAAGATCGAGTTGGAATTCTCGGGTGAGATTTATCACCACTTGCGCGACTTCAGGCAGCAATCGACTGCAGTTTCACGCGCCCAAACGACCGGAGGCAAGTCCAACCGATTGGTCCAGATTGCGCAACGACTGGGATTGAGATGACGGACCAGCCCCACGAACGCGCCCCTGACTTCGCATTGCGCAGAAGCATCATTTGCGCGCTTGCGGCGGCGCCCGAT
>JABSSC010000092.1:5883-13734 GCA_013214635.1 Paracoccaceae bacterium
TGGGGTCTGCTTCGCGCGCTGGGCGGCCTGGATTCAATGGTCAAGGACCGGGCCTTTCTGGACGCAGCGATTGGAGACGCAGTTACCGGAGGAGCGCGGCGGGTGCTGATTGCCGGGTCGGCTGATCATGGGCTTTTGCAGGTCGCGTCGGAGAACTTCGACGCCAATGGGCAAGTCGCAGAGTTCACGGTGCTGGATCGTTGCAAAACACCCTTGATTGTTTGTGAGGACTTCGGACGTTCACTGAGCCACTCGGTATCCACGGTTGTTGGCGACGCGCTTTCCTTTTCCGGAGGCACATTCGATCTGATCATCGCCCATAACTTTCTGAATTTCTTTCGACCTGAAGAACGTGAGCGGCTCGTTGCGAACTGGGCGCAGCAGTTGGCCGCAGGAGGTCGCGTGATCCTGGTCAGCACGCTCAAACCAGATACACCAGAACGTTCGCGGCGGTTTTCACCTTCTGAAACCGAGGAACTGTCGGACCGGATGTGCGCCGAACTCCGCAACAGTTCGCTTACCGAGGTGATTGAGGCAGATAAGCTCAGAGCGTTGCTGAACGAGTTTTCCACCCGGCGGGTCAGTCACAACGTGCACAGCGCCGAACATGTGATCTCACTTTTTGAGTCCGCTGGGCTTACGCTCGCACAGCCCCCCCAATTCACCATTGAGCCAGACAGACCCTTGCGCCAGCGTGCGGGATTCGTGGCGATCCGGGGGGACGCCCTAAGTTAGCAGAAGTCCTGCGAACAAGCGCGTCTGCAGAAGCGTTTCAAAAACCCCGTACACGACGAAGATCGTCGCCGCGGCGCTCAAGCCAGCGGTCACAAGACGGCGTTTGGGCGTTTCGAAATAAATGTGGCAGAAGACGTAGATACTTCCACCGATCCCAAAACCCAACAGAGTGACCGCACCAACCGCGCAGCCGAGCCACAGAAACTGTGTCCGGTGTGCATAATCGAATAACGGAGGAATGGATCGGCCTTCTGTCGCTCGCAACGTCAATGCAAGCTGAAGGATGCATAACGTCAATCCGATCCCGCTCGCCAGCGCGGGGCCTAAGGCAACTTGCCACCGATACGTCGATGCAACTGCAAGGCACAGCGCGAAAACGAGTGCCAGCGCAACCAAAACAGCCCGTTCAATCCGCATGTTGCATGGCCTCCTGCGTTTGCGCGGCACGACGGCTCAATCGGCGCGGCAAGGAGTGAATCGAGACAAGAAGCACGACCACCAACCCAAAGGCCACGGGTCTGAGCAGGAAGTCGGTACCCCAAAGGCTTAGGGATTTGACCAGTGCCTCTTCCGTTTCCGGCCCCAGGATCAGCCCGATCACGAAGGGTGCGCGGGGCCAATCGAGCCTTAGGAACAGGTACCCAACGACCGAAAACGCGCCGAGCACCAAAAAGAACCGCCACTCTTGTGTGGTGATGTAAATGCTCGCCAGCGCCAGCAGGTACACGAACGGGGTCAGAATATGCGGTGGAACTTGCGCAAGTCTTTGCAAACCGCGCGCAAGCAGGATGAGGACCAGCGCAGCGATTACGTTCGATACGGCAAGCGCCCAAACCATGGCCCAGACAAGGTCGCTGTGGCGTTCCGCAAATGAGATGCCGGGTGCAATCCCAAGAGGTACGAGTGCCACAAGAAAAATGGCCATGCCCGAGCTTCCGGGGATCCCGAGAAAGAGCGTGGGCACCAAAGCCCCGCCTTCTTTAGAGTTGTTGGCGGCTTCGGGGCCTATGACGCCCTCAACCGCACCCTTTCCAAATTTCTCAGGCGTTCGCGATGTCTGCGCCGCATGACCATAGCAGAGCCACGCAGCCACATCCCCGCCAAGACCCGGAATGATCCCAACGATCACCCCAAGGACCGAACTTCGCAACGTAAGCCAGCGATGACGCACGATGTCACGCAGACCGGAAAGAACGCCCGACGTCATGAACGAAGTGTCATTTTCCAAGACGCGCATCTTGCGTTGCTGTCCGCGTTTGGCGGTCAACATCTCCGGCACCGCAAACATGGCAAGAACTGCCGTAATCAGATCGACGCCTTCAATCAGGAAAAGTGACCCAAATGTCAGGCGTTGGACGCCATAGGTCGGCTCGGTCCCCACAAAAGAAATAAGGAGCCCAAGCGATGTCACGATCAAACCCTTAACCAGGTACCGACCGCTTAAAACCGCCGCAAAGCCCAGTCCGAATAGAGTTAGGACAAAGATCTCGGGATAGCTGATATGCGTCATCAGGGTCAGCGCGAAGGGGACGATCAGGGCGAGGGCGATCATTCCCACGACGCCACCAACCCCCGATGCAAACGCCGCCGCGGCAATTGCACGCGTCCCTTCCCCGCGCTTTGTCATGGCGTGCCCGTCCAGCACCACGGCCGTACTTGGCCCAGTTCCCGGAATTCCCAGCAAAATGGTCGGGGCGGCTGCGCCGGTATGCACGACTGCGTGTAGGCTGATCAGAAAGACACACCCCGCCAACGGATCCATGCCTGTGAGAAAAGGCATAACTGAAATCAAGGCGATCTTGCCGCCAAGGCCGGGAATTGCACCAAACACCATCCCGATCGGGATGGCCAAAAGCATCAGCAGCAACGCGTCGGGTGATGACAAAAGAGTGGTCAGTCCCGCCGACACGTCAGAGCCTCAGTTCTCAAATACCGCCGTCACCAAGTCCCGCATCCTCGGGTTACCGCTGAGGACATTGCGGGCGATCTCTTGCGTCTCATCTCCGGGTAGCACGTCTAGAGGCAGACCAAGTTCTGCCGCTTCCGCGCGAAGCTCAGGCGACGCAAGCGCACGGGCATAAGCGTCACGAAATACGTCAACCCGGGCGGGGTCCATCTGTGGTGGCGCGACCGTGATCCGCCCCAGCGTCGTCATCGCAGTAATAAGCTGTGCAGTCAGGCGTTCATCTTCTGTCTGGGCGACGTCAGCGCCTTGAGGGAGGTCTTGCAGGCCAGGCAATTCCGATCGACCGAAGGCCAGCAAAGGAACTGCCGCATCCGCCTCGAGCAATTGGGGCACATTGCTTTCTGACATCAGCAACCCGTCAACTTCGTCTTTGAGCAGGGCTGCTTCGGCCTCGTTTCCCCCAAAACCCGGAACAACCTTTAAACCGAGACCAAAGGTCGTGTTGATCATCGTCGTCTGAACATTTGACGCGCCGCCAAATCCAGATGTGACAAAGATCAGACCCTCACCGCGCTGTCGCAGTTCCTCAAACGAGCTGATGCCCGTTCCCTTACGAACAAGCAGGATGCGCGGCTCGGACGATGCCTTTCCGATCCAGTTGAAGTCGGCAAGCGACATGTCCATGCCGTCCTGCCCACCAAGTTCGGACAGCAAGAGCCCTGTGTTGAAAATTAGCAGGATGTCTTGGTCCAAGGCCGCGTCGTGCACTTCCCTGAGGGCGAGTATGCCGTTCGCGGATCCGCGGTTCTCAGGAATGAACCGGCTGCCTTCGAGTTCCCGTTCAAGATGCTTGGCCACCAAGCGGCCGTAACGGTCATATCCACCGCCAGGTTTGCTGCCGATGAGATAGCGCACCACACCTATGTCAGGGGCTGCTTCCTACCCGATGGCATGACGGGGAAGCGCACCGGCAAGAATCACGATTAGAGCGACGGCCAGACATGATCCGGCGGAGAGCTTGCGCGATTTGGATAGGATGAACCGTGACGTAATAACCAATGAAACATCTCCTTTCGTGGACAATGCATGGCAGCGCACGGCTGGGTCAATGACGTTCATTGGCGGATCGCGGCATCGGGTTGTTCTGAAGAACAAATTGCCGGATTGACATAACCAACTTTTTTAGTCAGCTTTATGGAAGCCATCGGCCAAACCGGTCCGAGAGCCAGCAATCTGAATTTGCGGGACCGAAGATGCCTGAGACACACCGAACTCACCAAAAGGACGATGACCGTCAGCTCGGGCTTTGTCCCGATGCGATCATGAGTGCGGTCAGCATCTTGCCAGGTCATTCGCCAGCGCCCTTGACGTTGGAATGGCTGATCGACCGGCTCGCACTTGAAAAAGTGGACTGGCAATGACCATCAATATCGCAAAAACCGTGACCGAGCGCCCCACGTCGCAGCTTCCCCTGTACGATGCAGAGGATCTAACCCATGGCAACGGGCTGGCGCAGATCCGACTTGCAGATCAGCTTTATACACTGCGGATCACACGCGCTGGCAAGCTGATCCTGACAAAGTAATCGGACAACCGGCACACGGTCGGCTCGAATTCCCACCGGGCACGTGTACCGGTCCGTAGACCGCTTGGTTTTGCCGAGGCTGGACGTCAGAGGCGCGTTCTGATCTATCCAACGAATGATCGACGCTCCGCACTTCGGTTCAGCGATACACCTGTCGAATGTCAGGTTTTCATGGCCAAAGAGCACCTTTGGCCTGAGCGTGCGCGACTGGTCGGTCCATTCTGGCGAAACGGTTCTTCTACTGGGGGCGAGCGGATCGGGTAAGTCCACCTTACTGAGCTTAATCTGCGGGATTAACGCGCCTCAGTCTGGCAATATCTCCATAAACGGAACCGACATCGGCGCCTTGACCGGCACCCGTCGGGACAGATTTCGCGCCGACACGATTGGCATCGTTTTTCAACTTTTTAATCTGTTGCCGTATGCAAACGGGCTCGACAACATTTTGCTTCCGCTCAAGTTTTCGACCCAGCGTCGGGCCAATTTCACCGACCCGAAAGCTGAGGCGCTAAGATTGGCCCAATCGCTTGGGATTGGGCCGGACATTTTGCGCGATGGACCGGCGTCAAATCTTTCGGTTGGGCAGCAACAGCGCGTTGCCGTAGCACGCGCGTTGATCGGCAGTCCGCCGATCCTCGTCGCGGATGAGCCGACATCGGCGCTTGATTCCGTGGCCCAAGGTGAATTCCTGGACCTCATGTTCGATCAGGTTCGGCGCACCGAAACAACGCTCGTTATGGTCAGTCATGACGAACGACTGGCCGATCGATTTGATCGCGTGGAACAATTGGCAGAAATCATTGAAACATCAGCGATGGCAGCACCCTGATGTTGATCCGGCTTGCCTTTCTTTCTCTCAAAAGCCGTGCACTCACCGTGGGGCTTACGGTCTTTGCAATCGCGCTGTCGGTCGCGTTGCTTCTTGGTGTTGAGAAGGTCCGCACGGGGGCGAAAGCCAGCTTTTCCGACACAATCTCGGACACAGACCTGATCGTTGGGGCCCGGTCGGGAAGCGTGCAGTTGCTTCTCTATTCGGTTTTTCGAATTGGATCGGCGACGAACAGTGTCTCTTGGGAAAGCTTTGGGGAAATCGCGAACAGCCCGGGTGTGACGTGGGCCGTTCCGTTGTCTTTGGGCGATAGCCACCGGCAATTTCGGGTCCTTGGAACGACGTCCGAGTACTTTGATCGCTACAAGTATCGAAGCGGCCGCTCGCTTGAATTCGCGGATGGCCGTTCTTTCGATGACTTGTTCGACGCCGTCGTCGGGTCGGATGTCGCAGCAGAACTGGGGTATTCAGTCGGTGATCCGATTGTCGTGGCGCATGGGATTGCGTCATTCACTGAACATGAGGACACGCCTTTTCGGATTTCCGGAATTCTTGCCAAGACAGGTACGCCGGTTGATCGCACGGTCATCGTGAGCCTTGAAGCGATCGAGGCGATCCACGTTGACTGGCAAAGCGGCGCACAGAGACCGGGCACACCGACCTCGCCCGATCAATTGCGCGCAATGGACCTAGAGCCCACTGCCATAACCGCTGCGATGCTCGGCGTTGACTCCAGATTGCAGCTGTTTACGCTCCAGCGCGCCATAAATGATTACGACAAAGAACCGCTACTCGCCATCGTTCCGGGCCTTGCCTTGCAAGAACTCTGGGACACCGTCGGGATTGCGGAAACCGCGTTGGTCGGGGTGTCTGCAATGGTTGTGGTGACTGCGCTGCTGGGTATGGCGGCCATGCTTTTGTCCGGCCTGAGTGCACGACGGCGAGAAATGGCAATCCTGCGCGCTGTCGGCGCTCGCCCGACCACGATCATGGGGTTTTTGATTATCGAGGCGCTTTTGATGGCAAGCGCGGCTGCCGCTCTTGGGGTCGGCCTGCTGTATCTCTTGCTAGTGGTGCTTCAACCGATACTCGATGCAAACTACGGGCTGTTTGTCCCGATAACAGGGCTGGATCGAGGTGAAATTCTCACTTTGATCGCCGTTGTGCTTGCTGCTGGTGGGGTCAGCCTGATCCCAGCCGTCCGCGCCTACAGGATGTCGCTGAGCGACGGCATGATCGTGAAGTTGTGAGTTTTATCCCAAGCCACGTTCTGGCACTGTGCGCCCCATGATCGTTCGTCATCTTGCAGCATCAGTCGTTGTAACCGCTTTGGCGGCGCCGTCTTTTGCCTGCGCTTTTCATGGCTATGCCCCAAAGCCCACACTCGTCGACCGTCTACTAGGCAGCGAACACGTGGTCCTTGCCCGGCAGGATCTTGCGTCACCGTTCAGATACGCCGCCGTAGAGGCTCTTGAAGGAAGCGTAGATTCAGTCGAAATTCCGCTTCTCGTCGACACTGCAACGCGCAACCGGTTTGCCAGAGATGACGACGCAACTGTCCTTTTTGCGCGCGATGGCGCCTATGGCCCGTGGACCAGGCTCGCCTTCGTCGATCAGGATCTGCAACCGATCCTTGATGATATCATCGACCGTTTGCCTGTATGGGAACTCGGGGACGATGCTGACCGGTTTGGGTACTTTGCCCCACTGATCAACCATACGAACCCGACGATCCGTACACTGGCATTGAATGAGATTGATCTTGCGAACTATGAAATCCTGCGGGCTCTGCCGCTTGAAATTGACACTGGCGCAATCGCAGAGCGGCTCAACCTCCCCAACGAAATAGATCTCAAACCTATTCGTGTTTTATTGCTCGGGTTGTCCAAAGACCCCGACGCAGTGCCGCTTCTCAAAGCGGGGCTTAAGTCCAGCGCGTTGGGCAATGGTCCGTTTTTGGGCGCATACGCAACGGCTCTGATCGAGAGCGAAGGAACAACCGGCATCGATTGGATCGCGGACACGTTTTTGAACGACCCATATCTGAGTGCGGACAGCCGCGAAAAACTGATCGAAGCCATAGCAATCCAGAACACAACTGCGGATCCCGAAATTCAAATCGCGCTGACCGCAGCACTGGAGGATGCGCTTATCGAAGATACTTCGCTCGCCCCGTTTGTGGCACGGCAGTTCGGAATTCGCGCCGACTGGACGCACAGTGAGCTTTTGACGGATATATTGAGAACGCGGGATCTAACTTCGCCCGCGGACATCATTGTCGTGGCGCAATACGTTGCCTTAGCGGCAGAGGCTGAGTAAGCGGATGAGACGGAACGGACCAAGAATGTCGCAATCCCGCCGTGTGTTCCTTGCGACCGGGGTTGCCGCCGCGGCCTTACCCAATGTGCTGTCAGCGTCGAATGACGTTATTTCGCTCAACTGGTCTGACCTCGTCCCTGATACCGGCGGCGTTGATATGGACCGGCTTCGCATGATGGGTGTTGTCCAACACGGTGAGATGACCACCCCCCTTGATCAGGAGTTGGGTGGTAAAGTCACAGACGAGTTCAACGATCAAACCGTGCGCATGCCGGGCTATCTTTTGCCATTGGACTTTGAAGGCATGGCAATGACCACCGGTCTGCTTGTTCCATATGTAGGCGCTTGCATCCACGTCCCGCCACCGCCGCCAAATCAGCTGGTCTTTCTGACCACCGAAACGCCCTATGAGCTTCAAGGGCTTTTTGAACCAGTCTGGGTCACCGGAACATTCGGGATCGCATCGACCGAGACGCA
>JABSSC010000093.1 GCA_013214635.1 Paracoccaceae bacterium
CGTTGATTGCGAACCACGGGTTTCCCTTGGGCTCGGTCCAGCACAGGAACACCAAGCGGCCACCGGGGCGGACGGCGTGCGCGATGTTTTTGAACGCGGCGACCGGATCGGCAAAGAACATCGTCCCGAAGCTTGAGATCATGGCGTCGTGGCCCGTTCCCAGATCGTCCGTCTGCGCATCGGCAAGGATCAGCGTGACGTTGTTCAAGCCCGCGACAGCCTCTTCCGCGACGGATTTCAGAGTGGTCGAGATATCGCCGCCGGTCACATGACCCGTCGGCCCGACGCGGCCCGCAAGATCGGCGGTCATCCCGCCCGCGCCATATCCAATCTCAAGAATCTTCTCACCGGGCTGGGGGGCTGCGGCGTCGACCAACGCCTCGCGCAGTTCGAGAAACCGCGCCTCGATCCGCTGCGCGTTGGCGGCCCATCGCGCACCGATTTCGTCGGTCCAGTTGTCTTTCTGTGCGGCGTTATCGGTCATGGTCGCCCCCTTGCTTGGGGTCACCCTACACGCCCGAACCGATTCTAGCCCGCGATCATTTCCGTCACATTGAGGACAACTTCCGGCTGTATCCGAAGGCCATGCGCAATCCAAACGCCGCATATCAAGACGCCGTTGCCCTGATCGGGATTGTCGTCGCGCTGACCATCGTCGGCGCGTTTGTCTTTCTGTTTGCCTTCATCGGATCGGGCGCTTCGGTCGAAGCCGCCCGGGAAGAGGAGCAGGCACGCCGAGCGGCGTGTACATATGTTGATCAGCTTGAGGTCACCATCGGGGGGCATCGTTTGATCCTTCCAGCGGCGGATTTAGTAGCGGTGTTTCCTCGTGATGGTCGCGGGTATATATCGGCGGAACCTACAAAGCCGCGTGCCGAGTTGTGGAAGACGGGGGAACAGCCGGTCTATGCCTTTTGCCTGACCGGGCAGGCGACACCCATTGTGTCGCGCCGCATCGCGTTTCGTTGGGACTACGCCAAGGCACTGTCCGCGGCGTTCGATTTTGGTGATCGGGTGGGGGTGGATTTCAGCTCGTTCCATATTGGCTTTCAGGATGTCCCACCGCCCTTGGCGAGTATTGAAACTGCCGCCGAGCTTATCCTTGTGCGAGAGCCGCCTACGGATGCGACACTCACTCACGTTGCAACCGCTGGCATCACCGAAGACGGATTTCGGTTTAGCGGCTATTGCAGTTTTGTAGAGCGGCGGGGTCTGTGGAGTTGCCAGTGGCGCATCCGCGATCACCGACGGTCGGTTGTTTACGGGTACTGGCATACCTCACCGGGGGAGGATTTATTGGGCGCGCCGATTGATGAGGGCATTCAGGCCAGCGCCCTGAAGGTCAGGGCGCTGTTTGACAGTTTCCGGGTGGCTCAGCCCTAGCCCGCGATCATTTCTGATTGGCGCACGATGACCTCGGCCTGACGGATCGAAGCGAGATCGACGAGGCGGCCCTTGTAGACCGCCGCACCTGCGCCGTCGCGCTTGGCCTGTTCCATCGCTTCGAGGATTTCGCGCGCCTCGGTCACCGCGGCGTCGGAGGGGGTGAAGACTTCGTTGGCCAGCGCGACCTGCTTGGGGTGGATCGCCCATTTGCCGACCATGCCCAGCGTGGCTGAGCGCAGCGCCTGGGCGCGGAAGCCCTCGTCGTCGGAGAAATCCCCGAACGGGCCGTCCACCGGCAGAACACCATGTGTGCGGCACGCGGCGACGATGGCGGTTTGCGCCCAATGCCACGGGTCCGACCAGTATTTCTGACCGTCGCGGTGCATATAGTAGTTCTCTTGCGTGCCACCGATCCCGGTTGTTTGCATCCCCATGGAGGCGGCAAAATCGGCGGCCCCAAGGCTCATCGCTTGCATGCGGGGGCTGGCGGCCGCGATCTCTTCGACATGGGCGATGCCCGCGGCGCTTTCGATGATGACCTCAAGCGCAACGGGTTTGGTGCGGCCCTTGGCAGCTTCCACGGCAGTGACGAGCGCGTCGATGGCATAGATATCGGATGCGTTGCCAACCTTGGGGATCATGAACTGATCGATCCGGTCGCCCGCCTGTTCCAGCACGTCAACGATGTCGCGGTACCAGTAGGGTGTGTCGAGCCCGTTGATCCGCACGCTGAGATGCTTGGTTCCCCAGTCGATATCGCCGATGGCCTGAATGATGTTCTTGCGGGCCTCGGGCTTGTCATCGGGGCTGACCGAGTCTTCGAGGTCGAGGTTGATCACATCCGCCGCAGTGGCCGCCATTTTCTCAAAGATCGCGGGGCGCGAGCCGGGACCGAACAACTGACAGCGGTTGGGACGGGCAGGAGCGGCGGGTTGAACGCGAAATGACATGACGCCTCGGCAAGTTTGTTTCGAATCTTGTGGAGGCACGGATATATTGTTGCGTCGCAGCATGCAACCTTTGCAGCTGCAGCGTCAGGCAGGCCCCCAGAGCACCTGCGCCGCATAGACCCAATCGCCTTGCTGGGCGAGCGCGACGCCGGTTGCGCGGGCGTCTCGGTAAAGGATGTTCTTGCGGTGGGGGCGGCTGTCCATCCAGCCTTGGACCAGCGTTTGTGCGAATTGATCGTCCACATAGGACAGGGGGTATTTGGCGATGTTTTCGGACATCCAGCCGCGTGTGATCGCCACATTTTCCATGCGCTGGCGCAGGGTCATACCTGCCACGGTATGGCTGAGCGTCTCCGCGCGGGCCATCGCCATCGCCTGTTCCATCGCGGCGCGATTCAGGCGGTCTGCCGCCATCAAGGGGGATCTGCTGAACTGGGACCGGGCGTCATTTGTGATGTCGACGATCCGATCTGGATAGGGTTGGGACGATACTGGTGCCCCACTGACCACAAAACACGCTCCTGCGGAAAGCAGGAATGCTCTGCGTTTCATGACTGCCTCTGCCTCTTTTTTGTTAAGAGTCAGACAGATCCGCTGCATTGGCAAGCGCTGGTTTCGGGATCGGCGGAAATTGGGCGGCTATGGGGAATTCCAGATTGTTCTTGGGCAGCAATCCGCTCATCTGGCGGAGAGTTTTCGGAGACCTGCCATGATCCAGACCCCTTATCTTTTGTTTCTCGGTGATGCCCCTGACCAACTTGCGGCCAAGGTCGCGCAGGGCATTCAGGATTGGCGCCCTGACAATGTGGTCGGCCAGCTTCGGCTGGAGGGCTGCAAAGCGGATGTTGGCGCGCCTGACATGACGCTTGAGGCGGCCAAGGCTGCGGGTGCCAAGACGCTGGTGATCGGCGTGGCGAACCGGGGCGGTGTGATCTCACAAAAGTGGAAGAGCGTTCTCCTGGACGCGCTGGCGATGGGCTATGATCTGGCTAGTGGTCTGCACAACCTTCTGCGGGACGAGGCCGATCTGGTTGAGGCCGCGCGCAAGCATGGGCGCGCCCTGCACGATGTGCGGGTGCCCGGCGTTGAGTTTCCAATTGCCAATGGCGTGAAGCGGACGGGCAAGCGGTGCCTTGCGGTCGGCACGGATTGCTCGGTCGGCAAAATGTACACGGCGCTGGCCATGGACAAGGAAATGCGCGCGCGGCAGATGCCCGCGACGTTCCGGCCAACGGGTCAGACCGGTATTCTGGTTACGGGTGGGGGTATTCCGCTCGACGCCGTGATTGCCGATTTCATGGCCGGATCGGTCGAGTGGCTGACGCCCGACAACGACCCCGACCACTGGGACCTGATCGAGGGGCAGGGGAGCTTGTTCCACGTGTCCTATTCCGGTGTGACGATGGCCCTGATCCACGGCGGTCAACCCGACGCGCTGATCCTCAGCCACGAGCCGACGCGCGACCACATGCGCGGGCTGCCGGGCTATGACCTGCCGTCGCTCGAAGCGTTGCGGGACCTGTCGCTGCAACTGGCGCGGGTGGCGAACCCGGACGTGAAGGTCGTGGGCATTTCGGTCAACACCAAAGATCTGTCGGAAGACGACGCACTGGCCTATCTCGCTGACACTGAGGCGCGCATGGGTCTGCCAACGGTCGATCCGTTCCGGCAGGGCGCAGGCCGTCTGGTGGACGCATTGGCCGCGCTATGAAACTGACCGTCCGGTCCGAGGCGTTCCGTCTGGCCGAGGTCTTTACGATCGCGCGCGGCAGCCGGACAGAGGCCAAGGTGCTGACCGTTCAGATTGAACAGGACGGTGTGACGGGCCGTGGGGAATGCGTGCCCTATGCCCGCTATGGCGAAAGCCTCGACAGCGTCACGGCGGAGATCGAAGCCGTCGCCGGGTCCCTGTCGCCTGAAGCAGACATTCTGGAGCTGCTGCCCGCTGGGGCGGCACGAAATGCGGTGGACTGCGCGCTGATCGACTGGCGCGCCAAGGCTGCGGGCAAGCGGGCGTGGGATGTCGTGCCGGGTGCACGGGTGCCGCAGGTCCTGACCTCGGCCTTTACGCTGTCGCTCGACAGCCCGGAGAACATGGAAGCCGCCGCGCGGCGGAATGCGACGCGCCCGCTGCTCAAGATCAAGCTCGGCACGCCAGAGGATATGCCACGGCTTGAGGCCGTGCGGCGCGGTGCGCCTGACGCACCGATTATCGTGGATGCAAACGAAGGCTGGACGGCGGAGGTGTATTCCGACCTCGCTCCGCATCTGGTGCGGTTGGGTGTGCAGCTTGTTGAACAGCCCTTGCCCGCAGGCGAGGACGACCTTCTGGCGGAAATCGAACGCCCCTTGCCGGTCTGTGCCGATGAAAGCTGTCACGATCGGGCGAGCCTTCCCGCGCTCAAGGGCAAGTATGATGTGGTCAATATCAAGCTCGACAAGACCGGTGGTCTGACCGAGGCGGTCGCCTTGCGCGACGCGGCGCGCGCGGAAGGCTACGGCGTCATGATCGGCTGCATGGTGGGCACGTCGCTGGCGATGGCCCCGGCCGTTCTGATCGACCCGGCGGCGGAGTTTGTCGATCTCGACGGGCCGCTCCTTCTGGCCGAGGATCGCGATCCGCCCTTGCACTATGAAGGCAGTTTAGTACACCCACCCGAACCCGCACTTTGGGGATAGGAGAGCGACGATGACGCGGACAGTTTATGTGAACGGCGAATACCTGCCCGAGGGTGAGGCGAAAGTGTCGATCTTTGACCGAGGCTTCCTGTTTGCTGATGGCGTCTATGAGGTCACGAGCGTTCTGGGTGGCAAGCTGATCGATTTCGACGGCCATGCCAAGCGCCTGCAGCGGTCGCTGAACGAGTTGGAGATGGCCAACCCCATTGAGATGGACGATCTGTTGGAGGTCCACCGCGAGCTGGTGCGGCGCAATGAGATTGACGAGGGGATGATCTATCTCCAGATCACGCGCGGCTCGGATGGCGATCGTGACTTTGCCTATCCTGAAGCGGCGGAACCCACGATTGTTCTGTTCACGCAGTCCAAGGTGCTGTCGGAAAGCCCGATGGTTGAGCGCGGCATGAAGGTCATCTCGATCGACGACGAGCGCTGGGGGCGGCGCGACATCAAAACGGTGCAGCTACTCTACCCGTCCATGGGCAAGATGATGGCGAAAGCCGCGGGCTGTGATGATGCTTGGATGGTGCAAGACGGTGCGGTGACCGAAGGCACTTCGAACAACGCCTATATCGTCAAAGGCAACAAGATCGTCACCCGCCATCTGGGCAATGAGATCTTGCACGGTATCACCCGCGCCGCGGTGCTGCGTTTTGCGCGCGAGGCGCAGATGGAGGTCGAAGAGCGGCCCTTTACCATCGATGAGGCCAAAGACGCGGATGAGGCCTTCATCACCTCAGCGTCGACCTTTGTCATGCCTGTGGTCGAGATTGATGGTGACGTCGTCGGAAGCGGCGTGCCGGGCAAGGTGACGCTCCGCCTGCGTGAAATCTACCTCGACGAAAGCCGCAAAGTCGCAGTCTAGGGTTTTGCGAGACGCTGTCTCGCGCTCTGGGATATTTGAAGATCAATGGAAGGGGGCGTCCCGGTTGGTACGACGCCCCATGGTGTGCGCCATTAGGCGCGCTCAATACTGGCAGCGATCCGGGCAGCTTCTTCGGCGGTCAGGCGCGGTGGATGCCAATCACGACCTGGTGCGGCGGCGAGCAATCGCTTGGTGTAGTCATGTTTTGGTGCGTTAAAGACCTGTTCCGCCGGGCCGAATTCGACCATGACGCCTTTCTCCATGACCGTGATGTAGTCTGAGATCTGTGCCGCGACGCGCAAGTCATGGGTGATAAAGATGATGGCCATTTTGTATTTGGCCTGAAGATCATTCATCAGGCGTAGCACCTGCTTTTGGACGGAAAGGTCCAATGCCGAGACACTTTCATCCGCGATGACGACATCGGGCTCCATCGTCAGGGCGCGCGCGATCCCGATGCGTTGGCGTTGTCCGCCGGAGAAGTGCCGGGGCTGACGCCGCATGGCCGGCTCACCCAGACCGACCTGTTCCAGAAGCTCGATAGACCGCTGCCGCGCTTCCGAGTCTGAGACACCCTGCAATTGCAAGCCGCGGCTAACCATGTAGCCCACTGTTTGTGACGGATTGAGCGAGCCGTAGGGGTCCTGAAAGATCATTTGGATGTTCTTGCGGGCCTTGACGAGTTGTTCGCCGGAAAGCCCCAGAAAATCCTCGTCTTTGATGATCACCGCGCCATCTGTTGGCTCTTCCAGCCGTATGAGCGTTTTGGCGAGCGTCGACTTGCCCGATCCACTTTCCCCGACCACGCCCAGCGTTTCGCCCGACCGGAGCACGAATTCGGCGTCTTTCAGTGCGTGAACCTGCTTTTTGCCACTGGAGTAGACCTTGTGCAGTCCCGAAACCTTGACCACTGGCGGGTCGTTGCGGGTGACATCCGGCGCGCGCGTTGTTTCCAGAAGCGGCATCGCGTCGACAAGCAGTTGGGTATAGGGCTCTTTTGGGTGCATCAGCACCTCTTCCTTTGGTCCCTCTTCGATGACCTTTCCCCAACACATCACCGCCACCCTGTCGGCCACATCCGCGACGACACCAAAGTCATGCGTGATAAAGATTGTGGCGTTGTCATAGACCTCCTTGAGGTCATTGATCAGCCGCAGGATTTCGGCCTGCGTGGTCACGTCGAGCGCCGTTGTCGGTTCATCCGCGATCAGAACATCCGGTTTGCAGGCCAGTGCCATCGCAATCACGATCCGCTGGCATTGCCCACCTGAGACCTGATGCGGATAACTGTCATAGATGCGTGGCGGCGTTGGTAGTTTCATCTGTTCGAGGAGTTTGAGCGTCTCGGCGCGCCGGTCACCAGCAGCGATCTCAGGACGGTGGAGGGCAAAGACCTCATCCACCTGCTTGCCGATGGTCATCGCCGGGTTCAGCGCGGCCATCGGTTCCTGATAGATCATCGAGATGCGGGCCCCCCTGATTTCGCAAAGTTTCTTTTCAGGCAGGGTCAGCATGTCCATGCCGTCAAAGAGCACTTCGCCTGAGGCCACTTTCAACCGCCCCGGGACATCATTCATGATCGCGCTCGTCATGACGGATTTGCCGGACCCGCTTTCGCCCACCACGCAGAGGATCTCGCCGCGATTGATGCTCAAAGACACGTTTTCGACCGCGTATTTGCGATCTGCCCCGCGCGGCAATTCGATTGACAGGTTTCGGATATCTAGAATTGGCGATGTTGGAGCGTCCATGGGGTGGGCCCTTTTGCTGCTTGATGAAAAGCTGGGAACCCCTGGCTGCGCCCAGTCGAGCAGGAATCGCGCCCTGTGGCAAGCCTGCTGCCGCTCATCTTGACAAAGTCGATACAATTGAGGCATCTGACACAGCCCAGCGTTCGATCCTTTGCCAGGCGATATTCCGTAGCAAAGGAGCGTGACATGTCAGCTGATTTCACTGATCCAAAAACGCAGATTTTCGTCTATGATCCGGGTGTCGCCGAACGCGCGGCGATGGACCTCAACGGCTTTGAAACGACCTTTCTGACGGTCGCGCGCCATGTATTTGAAACCTATGAGAATCCGGATGCCCAATGCTGGATGACAGCGTTTATGGAGGCTGAGCGCGTCTTTCCCGCGCCCTTCGGCGCGACACTGGCCCATGCGATTGCAGTTGCCGTGAACGGGTTGATGATCGGTCGCACGCGGGCATTTTCCTATTTCCGCAGCTCGGATCCATTGGCCGATCAAGCAATCACAACGGAAGAGCGTTACTTTGTTATGATCCTGCGTTGCCTGCGCGATCACCGCTACGGCATGGCACGCACCAATGCGGTTTTGGTGTGCGAAGGCGGGCATACTGCCGAGCTTTTGGCCGCCATTGAGCGGATATGCATTATCACCGGGGACGTGCAGCAGCCGCGCCTTCAGCCGGCCTGAACCGAAGAGCAGATGCGAGACGCTGTCTCGCGCTCTGGGATATTTGAAGATCAATGGAGGAAGGCCTGCGCTTCCATTGATCCGGAAATATCCCAGGGAGTGAGGTGCGGCAGCACCGAGAGGGGCAGCGCCCCTCTTTTTGATTAACGGGTGTCGAAGAACCAGGGCAGGAAGCGTGGCAGATCCGCGATGCTGACCAAGCCGGGTGTTGCGTCGAAAACGGCGAGGCGTCCGACATGCGCGCTGGGCGTGATAAGGTCTGCGATCTCATGATAACTGCGTCTTGGGCGCCAATCGTCGAAGAGAATACGCACAGGCTGGCGCGTCATCGCCAGTGTGGAGATGAGACATGCCTTGCGAAAACGGCCGTCAATCAGGACGAGGTCGGGCGGTGTTGCGGGGCGATCGGTCCAGGGGGACATCGGATACCGCCAGTAGTCGGCAAATTTTGACGCGGCTGCCGGATAGCCCCAGGCTTCAGTTCGGCCAATATCAATCCATCGGACGGATGCGTCGGGGAATGGTGCCAGTGTTTTGTCCATGCGCGCGGCCCAGCGTTTGTCAGACTCAACAGCAAGCACCGATTTGCCGAGGTTGGCGGCATGGACTGTTGAACCTCCACTGCCGTATTCCACGATGCTGTTCGCACCGGCATAGGCGTCCTGAAGGAACGCGGCTTCGGCTTTGGGGAAGGTCAGTTCGAAAGGGGAGGGATCGGGCGAGGTCATGGGGTCGCGTGTTGTTGAGCCGCGTGAAACGCAGCGCCTCACTTGGCTAGTGATAGCACGGGCGCGCGCGCAATCTACCCTTGCTCTGAGCCATCCCAATGCGCAGTGTTCAAGTGGGAACATTTTGGGGAGGCGCGACCATGTTGCGTATGATCGTGATTGCGGTTGTTGGTCTCTGGGCCGCGACGCTCGTGGCGGCACAGGAACAGGCGGTCGAAGAGGTCGCGGAACCCCTGCCGGTGCTCGAAGTCACTGATCCAGAAATTCCTTCCGATGTACTCGACGTACTGCTTGTCCCCTTGACCGGCGCCGACCTGTCCGAGCTTGCGGAGACGTGGCAGGGGCACCTCAAAGACGCCTTGCAGGAGACCGCGGAGCTCAACATCGCGCTGCGCGATATCGGCGAGGCGGAAGCCAGGCAGGCGCGCGTCGATCTGGCGGATGCGACCACCACGCAAGGCGCGATCAGGGACAATTATGGTCTGGTCCTGTCGGCCTGGGATCGAAAAGGCGCGACCGATGAAGAGCTTGCCCCCCATCAGGCCTATCTCAACGCGCTCAAGGTGGATGCCGTGCGCACCACGGATGCGCGGACGCTGTTTGTGGTGGCGCGGGATTGGCTGTTTTCGTGGACCGGAGGTTTGGGGTTGATCCTGAAGGGTCTGGGGATGGTTCTTGCCATCTGGATCCTGATGTTTTTGGCCCGGATCGTACGGCGGACTGTTGCCGGAGCAATGGATAACTTGCCAATGGTGTCACATCTGCTGAAGGCGTTCATCGTGAATTCAGTCTATTGGGGTGTGTTCGTGCTGGGCGTTCTGGTGGTACTGGGTCTGTTTGGTGTGAACGTTACGCCACTGTTTGCCGTCTTCGGGGGGTTGTCCTTTATCCTTGGCTTTGCGCTGCAAGAGACGTTGGGCAATCTGGCAAGCGGGTTGATGATCATGGTGCTCAAACCGTTTGATACGGGCGATTATATCGAGATCGGTGGATCGTCTGGATATGTGGATGAGATGTCAGTGGTGTCGACCAAGATCCGCACCTTCGACAATCAGATCATCGTCGTCCCGAACTCAAAGATCTGGGGAGATGTGATCACCAATGTCAGCGCCTCCGACGAGCGGCGCGTCGATTTGGTGTTTGGGATCGCCTATTCCGACAGTGCGGCTCATGCCATTGAAGTGCTGCAAGGGCTGGTGGCAAAGCATGAGCTTTGCCTGACCGATCCGGCGCCTGAGATTTTCGTGGGCGAGTTGGGCGACAATTCGGTCAATGTCTTTTGCCGTCCGTGGTGCAAAACGGATGACTATTGGACGGTCTTTTGGGATCTGACGGGTCAGGCCAAGGAACAGTTTGATGCCGAGGGCATCTCAATCCCGTTCCCGCAGCGCGATGTGCATTTGATCCCGGCTGACCCGGCCTGACGATCAGGATTTGTCGGTGACGTTTTCCTTGAACGACACGTCGAAGGCGGCCTTTTGGTCGGCCGTCGCGTCAGTCTGATAGTTGGCTTTCCACTCGGCCATGGTCATGCCGTAAAAGGCCTCGCGCCCTTCATCCTTGGACATCTCGATGCCGCGTTCGTTCGCGGCCTCTTGATACCAACGGCTCAGGCAGTTCCGGCAAAACCCGGCAAGGTTCATCATGTCGATATTCTGAACATCCGTGCGCTCTTCCATCAGGTGTTTTTGCAAGCGGCGGTAAGCGGCGGCTTCAAGCTCGATACGGGTCTGGTCGTCCATTTTGTCCTCCGAGGGCGTTTGGATCAGATGTCGGCCACTTGCAGGGCGTTTTCAAGCATCGGCGCGAGGCGGTCGGCCCAATGAAGCTGTTGGGCTTCTGATCCGATCAGGTCATTGCGCAGTTCGATCAGGGTGTTCTGACGCCCCGTTTGCAGCGCGTGGCGGTCGATGGTGTCGCCCTTTAGAGCACCCGAATAGGGCTCGTTCTCGCCGACGAACAGATCAGGTTCGGCCTTGAGCAGATCGACCAAAGGGGCAGAAAGGCGGTCATCTTCGGCAAAGAGAATGCCCACATGCCATGGGCGGAGGGCGCGGCCCCGGAATTGAGGCGTGAAGGAGTGGACCGAGATAATCGCCGTGTCGTCGCGCCGGGCGGCGAACTGTGCCACGGTGTCGTGATAGGGGCGATAGTAGGCGTCGAGGCGTCGCGTAACTTCAACGGCATCCACATCGCGGTTTCTTGGGATGATTGAGCCGTCATAGAGACGCATGACCAGTGTCGGGTCATCCTCGCCCCGGTTTGGGTCAATGACGAGGCGAGAGAAATCGGTGAGAATCGCGGGCGCGCCAAGACGCTCGGCCAGACCAATGGCCAGCCCTGCAGCGCCAACGTCATAGGCGATGTGGCGCGACATATCCTCGGGCGGCAAACCCAGTGTTGCGCCCAGATCGGGGGGCACACGGTTGGTGGCGTGGTCACAGATAACTAGAAAGCGGCTGGACCGGTCCGCGCCGAAGGTTTGAAAAGGAGAATATGTCATAGGCCTGTTGTGATCTCGCGTCACGCCTTCCCTAATGCCGCAGAAGCGAAAGTGCCAGTTGTCACGGCACGGCTTTTCGCACTAGAAGACTGGCAAGAAGTGATTGCGCTAACATAGGCGCGCGAGAATCGGAACGGAGTGCCCTGCGCATGCGACGCCTGAGAAGTGTAAAAATCGTGGCCACCCTTGGTCCATCCTCCAACGACTATGAGACCATTCGCGCGCTGTTTGAGGCGGGCGCCGATGTGTTCCGGCTGAATATGAGCCACGGAACGCATGACGATATTGCCAAGCGTCATGAGATCATTCGCGGCGTTGAGGCCGAGTTTGATCGCCCGATTGCAATTCTGGCCGACCTTCAGGGGCCAAAGCTGCGCGTGGGTGCGTTCGGAAACGGGCCGGAAGAGTTGGAGATCGGGCAGAAGTTCCGGCTCGACCTTGATGAGGCGCCCGGCGACGCATCGCGCGTCCAGCTGCCCCACAAAGAGATTTTTGCTGCGCTGGAACCCGGGGCATCGCTGCTCGTCAATGATGGGAAGATCCGGCTTAAGGGCGAAAGCTGTGGCAAGGATTTTGCCGATTGTGTTGTCACCGTCGGGGGCACGATTTCGGACCGTAAGGGCGTGAATGTGCCGGACGTTGTCCTCCCGCTCGCGGCGCTGAGCGACAAGGACCGGGCGGATCTTGAGTTTGTGTGCGGGTTGGGCGTGGATTGGCTGGCGCTGTCGTTTGTGCAGCGGGCCGATGACGTGACCGAGGCGCGCAAACTGGCCAAAGGCCGGGCCGCAATTCTGTCGAAGATCGAGAAACCGGCCGCGGTGGCGGCGTTTGACGAAATCCTTGCTGTGTCTGACGGCATCATGGTGGCGCGCGGCGATCTGGGCGTTGAACTGCCGGTTCAGAACGTGCCGCCGATCCAGAAGCGTCTGGTGCGCAAGTGCCGCGCCGTGGCCAAGCCGGTGATCGTGGCCACGCAGATGCTGGAAAGCATGATCGAAAGCCCGATGCCCACCCGCGCCGAAGTCTCTGACGTGGCGGCGGCGATTTATGAGGGTGCGGATGCGGTGATGCTGTCGGCGGAAAGTGCCGCCGGTCAGTACCCCATCGAGGCGGTCGAGACGATGAACAATGTCGCGCTCGAAGTCGAAAGCGACCCGACCTATTTGCAGGTCATTGCGGCCAGCCGGGGTGGGGCGAAGGATTCGATTGCCGACGGTATCGTATCGGCAGCGCGCGAGATTGCAGAGACGACCGACATTAAGGCGATCTGCTGTTTCACCTCATCAGGAACCACGGCCAACCTTGTGGCCCGCGAACGCCCCCGCGTTCCGATCATCGCCATGAGCGCGAACCAGGCAACCGCGCGCCGGATGGTCCTGACCTGGGGTCTGCACTGTGTGATCGGCGGTGAGCTTCAGCGGTTCAAACAGGCGGTGGTCAAATCGGTCCGCGCCGCACGTGATGGCGGTTTTGCCACAAGCGAAGATCAGATCGTCGTGACCGCCGGTGTGCCGTTCAACATGCCGGGAACGACGAACATCTTGCGCGTGGCACCCTGCGAGGAACGCTTGATATATAGCTCTGATCCCGATTAAGCTTGGGTCAGAAACCAATCGGAGGCGATCGTGCAGGCCGATTTTATCTTCGTTCTGGGGCTGGTCATCGGCGTTCTTGCGGCGCCGGCGCTGGTGTCGTCTTTCACCCATAACCGATCCCCGCGCGGGGCCGCCGCACTTGCTTTGGTCGGCGGGGCGCTGATTGCCTATGCCGCGTTGAACAAGCCGGGCGGGTACCCGGCGGATGATATTCCGGCGGTGGTTGGGTCGGTGATTAAGGATTTGATTAACTAAGGTCTTTGCGGGCTTTCTGGACGCAGTGCTGGTGCGGATAGAGCATGCCACGTCTGGAGGCTTTGGGTAATCGAGTCGCAAACCGCCCGCAGTTAACTTCTGCAACTCAGCGCGCGCCTGACCGGTTAGCTCATAATTGTGCGCCCCAAAAAAGGGAACGAAACAGTGTTAGGACTGATTGC
>JABSSC010000094.1 GCA_013214635.1 Paracoccaceae bacterium
GAGTTGGGCATTGCTGTCGAGCTTTGCGCGATGCTTGAGCGCGCCGGTCCAAGCATAGATCGACGCGATTGAATTGGTTGACGTGGCCTGACCCGCCTGATGCTGGCGATAATGGCGTGTGACGGTCCCGTGTGCGGCTTCAGCCTCAACAGTCTTACCATCCGGCGTCATCAATTGTGAGGTCATGAGGCCCAGCGAGCCGAAGCCTTGAGCCACGGTGTCGGATTGAACGTCGCCATCATAGTTCTTGCACGCCCAGACATAGCCGCCGGACCACTTCAGAGCTGATGCGACCATGTCATCGATCAAGCGGTGTTCGTACCAGAGCTCTTTGGCCTCAAACGCCTCGCGAAACTCGGTGTCATAGACCTCTTGAAAGATGTCCTTAAACCGACCGTCGTAGGCTTTGAGGATTGTGTTCTTCGTTGACAGATAGACCGGCCATCCAAGGTTGAGGCCATAATTGAACGACGCGCGCGCGAAATCAAAGATCGATTGGTCGAGGTTGTACATCCCCATCGTAACGCCCGCGCTGGGGGCATCAAAGACCTCACGCTCGATGATCTGCCCATCGGTGCCTTCGAATTTGAGTGTGAGCTTGCCCGCACCCGGAAAGTGGAAATCTGTAGCGCGGTATTGATCGCCATAGGCGTGCCGGCCAATGACGATGGGTTTCGTCCACCCCGGCACAAGGCGGGGCACGTTTTTGCAGATAATCGGGGCGCGAAAGACGACGCCGCCCAGAATATTGCGGATCGTCCCGTTGGGGCTGCGCCACATTTGTTTCAGGCCAAACTCTTCAACCCGCGCCTCGTCCGGCGTGATCGTGGCGCATTTCACCCCGACGCCGATTTCTTTGATTTTTTCGGCCGCATCAACGGTAATCTGATCGTCCGTGCGGTCACGCTCTTCGATGCCGAGATCGTAATAAAGTAAGTCCACATCGAGATAGGGCAGGATCAGCTTCTTTTTGATAAAATCCCAGATGATCCTGGTCATCTCATCGCCATCAAGTTCGACGACAGGGTTTTCAACTTTGATCTTGGTCATGGGATGCTGCCTCAACGATGGTGCGCGTTGAGCGTGGCTTAGACCAGTTTTGAAGAATAATCCAGAATTGTATACGATTGTATGCCAAAAAGTCGCGGGAGAGCCTCAGGCCCGTCCGTTCTGCGTAAACCATTTGGTGATCCGCTCGGACAGATGCTGCCAGATGGACGGCGCGCCGCGTTTCACTTTTTCTCCAACACGCGCCTCAAGCTTGGCCAGATCAACATCATAGTCGAGCCACGACCCGCCCCCTGATTGCAGATTGCAGATGACGGGCTGCACCCGATCCAGAGATTTTGCAAAAACCGCGTCATCCGTCTCCGCGGCCTCGAATTCATCCCAAAGGGTGCGAAGGTCCTTGGCTTGATCCTCCGGCAACAGCCCGAATATCCGGTCGGCGGCGGCCTTCTCGATGAGTTCTTGCTCGACCGGATCATGATCGCCGTGGATCGGCGCATCTCCGGCATCAATTTCAACCAGGTCATGGATCAAAAGCATTTTGATCACCCGGTTGATATCGACGGGGCGATCCGCGTGCTCAGCCAGGATGAGCGCATAGAGTGCGATGTGCCAACTGTGCTCGCCTGAGTTCTCGCGCCGGCTTCCATCATGAAGTGGCGTGCCGCGCAGAATTGATTTGAGTTTGTCCGCCTCGTCGAGGAAAGCCAGTTGCGCGGTGAGCCTATCGCTCACCGCGTGGTCTCGGTCATCCGGCGTCGCACGTATTGATCAACGTTCCCCAGCATCGTGTCCATGTAGGGATCTTCGAAGAAGTGCCCGGCACCTTCGATCTCTTGATGGGTGATCGTTATGCCCTTTTGTTCGTGCAGTTTTTGGACCAGCGCCTCGGTATCCTTTGGCGGGGCCACCCGGTCCGCTGAACCGTTGATGATCAAACCCGAAGACGGGCAAGGGGCAAGAAACGAGAAGTCGTACATGTTTGCCGGGGGAGACACGCTGATGAATCCGGTGATTTCAGGGCGACGCATCAAAAGCTGCATGCCGATCCAAGCGCCAAACGAAAAACCGGCAACCCAGCAGTGCTTGGCGTTCTGGTTCATCGACTGAAGATAGTCGAGCGCCGACGCCGCATCGCTTAGCTCGCCCACACCCTGATCGTACTCGCCTTGGCTGCGCCCGACACCACGGAAGTTGAACCGCAGGACCGTGAAGCCCATGTTGAAGAACGTGTAATGAAGGTTGTAGACGACCTTGTTGTTCATCGTTCCCCCGAATTGTGGATGGGGGTGCAAGATGATCGCTATGGGCGCGTCTTTTTCCTTTTGTGGGTGGTAGCGGCCTTCCAATCGCCCCTCAGGGCCGGGAAAAATCACCTCGGGCATGTGGTCCCTTGTCTTTCTGCAGGACCCGATGGAATTACTTGACGGTTTCCATCAGGGTCTTTAGAATTATTCTAAGTTTATCGCTGCGTGTGGTGCAGTCCATTGCACCTATTCGCCCTTTAGGGGCGCGTCAACATATCACCGGGAGAATGCGGTCGTGAAACTGAGTACGAAGGGGCGGTACGCGATGGTCGCGCTTACTGATATCGCGCTGTCGTCAGGCATTGTCTCACTACAAGAGCTATCACAGCGTCAAAACATTTCGTTGGCCTACCTTGAGCAGCTTTTCGTCAAGCTGCGGCGTGCAGGTCTTGTTGAAAGTCAGCGCGGCCCAGGCGGCGGCTATACTTTGGCGCGCTCGGCCGACAGTATTCGCGTTTCTGAAATCCTTGAAGCCGTTGATGAAACAGTGAACGCGCTCCATACAGGAGCGGGCGCATCCGGTGGTATGTCCGGCAGCAAGGCCCAATCTTTGAACAATCGGCTTTGGGAAGGGCTGTCGGCGCACGTTTACGTTTTTTTGCATCAGACGCGTCTGTCGGATGTTGTGGGCAATGAGCTTGCGCCATGCCCCGCGGTGCCGGGACTGTTTGAAATCGTAGACGAGCCGTCTCCGGCATGAGCCGTGTGTACCTCGATTGGAATGCGACGGCGCCCTTACGGGCCGACGCACGGGCGGCAATGGTTGACGCAATGGACGTCCTTGGCAATCCGTCGTCTGTGCATGCCGAGGGCCGCGCCGCCAAAGCCATTGTAGAGCGCGCGCGCGGGCAGGTGGCGGAGGCCGTTGGCTGCCTTCCTCAAGAAGTCGTCTTCACGTCTGGCGCGACCGAAGCAGCGCGCGTTCTTGAGGCATGGCCTGCGGGCGCAGTTCACGTTGATCCAACGGCGCATGACGCCGTCTGGACGCACCAAAGGACAGGACATGCCGAGGGCGCGGTTATTGCTCTTGGCCTTGCCAACAGCGAAACCGGCGTGATCAGCGCGTTGCCAAGCCGCACGGAAGATGGGTTTCACTGGCAGGAAACTGTTGCTGACTACCTGTTTGTAGACGCGACACAGGCCATCGGGCGTATCCCGTTCGCGTTCTCTTGGAGTGGAGCCGATGTCGCAATTCTCTCAGCACACAAGCTTGGTGGACCAAAAGGGATTGGGGCGCTGATCGTACGACAGGGGCTCGATATCCCAGCACTGGCCACAGGTGGTGGTCAGGAAATGGGGCGTCGTTCCGGAACCGAAAACATCGCCGGAATCGCCGGGTTCGGTGCAGCAATTGAGGCAGCGATGAAGGATCTGAGCAACGGCGTCTGGGATCAAGTCGAGAAACTTAGAAATATTCTAGAAAGTACCCTTTCCGCTGCCACGAAAGAGACTATTTTTGTCGGGAAAAAAAATATGCAGCGCCTTCCCAACACGTCCTGTTTCGTGGCACCGGGCTGGAAGGGGGAGACGCAGGTCATGCAAATGGATCTAGCGGGATTTGCGATCTCGGCAGGATCAGCATGTTCCAGCGGAAAGGTTCGCGAGAGCCGCGTGCTGCAGGCGATGGGTTTTGACCGGTCGACATCGGCGAGTGCGATACGCGTGTCGCTAGGGCCGAAGACGACAGAGATGGATGTTGAGCAGTTTTGCTCGGCTTGGCTGACAAAGTACGACAGACACCGCCAAAGGGCGGCGTAAGAGATGGAGAGTGATGCAATGAACGCGATGGACGATCTGGGCGTCAAAGATGGGGTCGATCAGGAAACGGTCGATGCCGTCAAATCCCTGTCCGGGAAGTACAAGTACGGCTGGGAAACCGAGATCGAGATGGAATACGCGCCCAAGGGCGTCAATCGCGATATCGTGCGTCTCATCTCGGAGAAGAATGGTGAGCCGGACTGGATGACAGAATGGCGTCTTCAGGCGTTCGCGCGTTGGGAAAAAATGGCCGAGCCCGAGTGGGCGATGGTCGACTATCCCAAGATCGACTACCAGGATCAGTATTACTACGCCAAACCCAAGTCGATGCAGGAGAAGCCCAAGTCTTTGGACGAGGTCGATCCGAAACTCCTCGCGACTTATGAGAAGCTGGGGATACCGCTTAAAGAGCAAATGATCCTAGCCGGCGTCGAAGGCGCCGAGGATGCCCCAGCGGAAGGTCGCAAGGTCGCCGTGGACGCTGTGTTTGACAGCGTGTCCGTTGGAACGACGTTCCAGAAAGAGCTTGAATCGGTTGGCGTTATCTTTTGCTCGATTTCGGAAGCCATCCATAAGCACCCTGAACTGGTCAAAAAATATCTGGGTTCGGTTGTGCCGATATCGGACAACTACTTTGCAACCCTAAATTCTGCCGTCTTCTCAGACGGATCGTTCGTCTATATCCCACCCGGCGTGCGCTGCCCTATGGAGTTGTCGACGTATTTCCGGATCAATGCGGAGAACACAGGCCAGTTTGAGCGGACGCTGATCATTGCCGACAAAGGGTCTTATGTCAGCTACCTTGAGGGCTGCACAGCACCCCAGCGCGACACGGCCCAACTTCATGCAGCAGTTGTTGAGCTTGTTTTGCTGGAAGATGCCGAGATCAAATACTCGACGGTTCAGAACTGGTTCCCGGGCGACGAAGAGGGCAAGGGCGGTATCTATAACTTTGTGACAAAGCGCGCGGACTGTCGTGGCGACCGGTCCAAAGTGATGTGGACGCAAGTTGAAACCGGCTCGGCCGTGACTTGGAAATACCCGTCTTGTATTCTGCGCGGGGATGATAGCCAGGGCGAGTTTTACTCGATTGCGATCACCAATAATCTTCAGCAGGCCGATACCGGCACGAAGATGGTCCACTTGGGCAAGAACACCAAAAGCCGGATCGTGTCGAAGGGGATTAGCGCGGGGCGCGCGCAAAACACCTATCGCGGTCTTGTGTCGATGCACCCGAAAGCCAAGAATTCGCGCAACTACACGCAGTGCGATAGCTTGCTGATTGGCGATAAGTGTGGGGCGCATACGGTCCCTTATATCGAGGTTAAGAACAACTCGAGCCGCGTTGAGCACGAAGCGACCACGTCCAAGGTTGATGATGACCAGATGTTCTATTGTCGTCAGCGTGGCATGGACGAGGAAGAAGCTGTGGCGTTGATCGTGAACGGGTTCGCGAAAGAGGTTCTCCAAGCGCTCCCCATGGAATTTGCGATGGAAGCGCAGCAACTGGTTGCGATCTCACTTGAGGGGTCGGTGGGTTAATCCACTCAACCACGTTCAGGAACGCACTATGATACGGACAGTTGTCATGACCGCAGTATTGACCGGCGTGTTTTGCGCCGGCTTTGCTGTGGGTGTTGATTGGCTGACCGACATGCTGCAACGCCAGCAGGTTATCGTGGTCAGTTTCTTCTCGGGCTTTATGGGAAGTCTGTTTGCGCAAACCGTGCTTGGCCGTTGGCGGGAGCGTGACAAATGATGTCGCGGTCTAACCGGCAGTTTCTCGCGGCAAATTCGCCACAGCGTAGCGCAGGCTGCGGTGGCGATTGTTTGGCTGTGTTTAACGAAACATGCGATCAATTCCAGGAAATGGCGCCAATTGGACCAGTTTCAGCGACATTGGGCGCAAATTGGAAACAATCCGACACAGTTCTTGGGCCAAACCGTTCTTTTTTACGCCATAACTTCCCGGACAATATCAACAACGCGCCCAAGTTTCGCCCCAGCGCCTTGTCAGCCTGTGTTCAACTGAGAACAGGGGACACGGGCGATGACGTCGCTGGCAGAACAGCAAAGACATGGGTTCCAGGAACGCCTGGCGCGCATCAGCGCGGGTGGTCCAAACACGATCCGTCAGATTCACGTGGGACCCAGCGAAGAAGTGCGCGCAAGGCCCTCGAAAAAGCGAGCTACGACCAAGAAGGCCAAGCCAGCAAAACCGTTTCGCAACGGTTCTGTCGCGGGAGACGTGCTTTTGGCACCGATCGCTATCGGCTTCGGGGCGTTTGCGGTATTTGTCGGCCGGGCAGCGGCGTTTCAGCTGTTCAGCGACGACGCACCCTACGCGTTTCAATTCGCAGGCATGCCGTCGACCATGTTCATGGATGTGGTGATAGCCGGTATTCTGCTAACACTGTTCGGTCTGTGCTTTCATCTGACCTACGGCCTGCGCCGCGCGTTTCTGCTTGCCGGATTTGTAGCCATGATGGTGGGCGAAAGCGTACTTCTTCAAAAGTATCCGACGGTGTTTCAGGTGTTCTATTCGGACGCCTATGTCTCATCGACTTTGGCAAATCCGCCAACCATTCTCTGAATCGACAGAAAATCAACTCGTGTGTCAGGCCCCTCCATCCGGAGCGGGTCTTTGACGCCGTTGCACAATGAGGATCCCATGCTGAGCATCAATAATCTGCACGTAAAACTGGAAGAAGAGGACAAGGAGATCCTCAAAGGCGTCGATCTGACCGTGGAGGCCGGTAAGGTGCATGCGATCATGGGGCCAAACGGATCAGGCAAGTCGACCTTGTCCTATGTCCTGTCAGGTCGCGACGGCTATGAAGTGACAGATGGTTCGGCAACGCTGGATGGTGACGACCTTCTAGAGCTAGAGCCTGAAGAGCGTGCTGCGGCCGGTTTGTTTCTTGCCTTTCAATACCCGGTCGAAATTCCGGGTGTCGGCAACATGACCTTTTTGCGGACCGCTGTGAATGCGCAGCGCAAAGCGCGTGGCGAAGAAGAACTCAGCGCAGGTGATTTCCTCAAACTGGTTCGTGAAAAGGCCAAGGCGCTAAAAATCGACGCCGACATGCTCATGCGTCCAGTGAACGTTGGGTTCTCCGGTGGCGAGAAAAAGCGTAACGAAATTCTGCAAATGGCCATGCTTGAGCCGCGGATGTGTATTCTGGACGAGACGGACTCAGGCCTCGATGTGGATGCGATGAAGTTGGTGTCCGAGGGCGTTAACGCGCTTCGCAACGAAGGTCGCGGGTTCCTTGTCATCACGCATTACCAACGCCTTCTGGACCATATCAAACCCGATGTGGTGCACATCATGGCGGACGGAAAGATCGTGAAATCTGGTGGCCCAGAACTTGCCCTTGAAGTCGAAAACAACGGCTACGGCGATATTCTGGCGGAGGTTGCCTGATGGCACATGCGCAAACCAAGTTTGACGTGACCGAGGCGCGGCTGGCCGACGTTTCGCTGCCCAGGGGCGGGCGCTGGATCACAGAGGCACGCGAGGCCGCATTGGCGCGTCTACGCGCCATGGGTTTGCCCGGTCGCCGCGATGAGTACTGGAAGTTTACGCGACCTGACACGCTGATCAGTGCCGACGTGCCGGAAGCAGCGGTGTTTGACCCGCAAGAAGCACCGGTCTTTGATGATCTCGACAAGCTGCTCATCGTCTTTGTTGACGGCGTATTTGATGCAGACGCCTCCAGCGACCTGTCGGGCGAAGGGATTGAGATTGAACGCCTCGCCACCGCCGGTGAAGCAGACATCCACTGGGCTAAGGACACCTATGGTGTGCTAGAGGCCCGTGGCCAAACTCCGGTGCACCGTCCTCTGGCCGCGTGGAATACGGCATTCGCAACGGATGGAATCGTTGTGCGTGTGACCGACAAGGTGAGCCGTCCTATCAACATGCGGTATCTCCACAAAGATCCGACCTCGGACGCAATCCTGCATCATGTCGTGCGGGTCGAGAGCGGAGCTGAGGTAACGCTTCTTGAGACCGGGCCGGCGGCTGCGCGGTTTAACAAGTCGATGGAAGTAGATGTGGCCGCTGGCGGCGCGTTCCATCATATCCGGTCCCAGGGACGCGACCACGAACGGCGTGCGGCGACGCATATCTTTGCGCGGTTGGGAACGGAAAGTGTCTTTAAGTCCTTCACTTTGACCGCCAATGGAGTGCTGACCCGCAACGAGGCCTTCATTGAAATCATGGGTGACGATGCTGTGGCACATATCGCCGGTGCGGCCTTGGGCGACGGCGACTTTCACCATGATGACACGGTGTTTATCACGCATGATGCGGTGAATTGCGAAAGCCGCCAAGTCTTCAAAAAGGTGCTGCGCAATGGCGCCGTGGGAACATTCCAGGGCAAGATCCTCGTGAAAGCTGGCGCGCAAAAAACGGACGGCTATCAGATCAGCCAGTCGCTTCTGTTGGACGACGACGCCCAGTTTCTCGCTAAGCCGGAACTTGAGATCTATGCCGATGATGTTGCCTGTTCGCACGGCTCTACATCGGGTGCGATCGATGAAGAAGCGTTGTTTTACCTGCGCTCGCGGGGCGTACCGGCGGGCGAGGCGGCGGATCTTTTGGTGTTGGCATTTCTCGCTGAAGCGATCGATGAGATTGAGCGCGACGATATTGCTGATGACATCCGCGGACGCCTCGAAGGTTGGTTGGCGCGTCATCGGTCCTGAGATTTGAGCGTAACGTCAGATATGGTGCGGACCTACCGCGCACCGCGGCGCGTTTTGTCGACGAAACTCGCCGCGGGTAAACGCGAAGACCGCGCGTTCGCCACGCTTTTTGGTGCGTGCCTTCTGATATTCATCTCGCGCTGGCCGGTGGCGGCGCGCCAATCGTTTTATGATGACACGGTGCCATTCGAGGCACTAGTTGGCGGACAGATGATGGCGTTGATATTCATTTTCCCACTGATCGCTTATGTCCTTGCAGCACTGTCACATGTCGTCGCAAGGATCTTTGGCGGCAAGGGAACGTGGTTTGGTGCACGCCTCGCGCTCTTTTGGGCGCTGCTTGCCGCCAGCCCGCTTTGGCTCTTGTACGGGTTGACCGAAGGGTTCATAGGACCCGGACCCGCGCATGATTTGACGGGTGTGCTGGCGCTCGGAGCGTTTTTGGTGTTCTGGATATCTGGGCTGTGGGAAGCTGAAACGGGGCAGGGCGTTACCCAATGACTATGTCACTGCGCAATATACTAGACTTGATGCTTCAGACGGTCCGGCAACCGCGCGAGGGTGCGGAGGCGGTGCTGGCCATCGGCATTCCGCGAAACATCCTGTGGGAACTTCTGTTCCTGGTCGTGGTGCTGTCGGTTCTTCTCGGCCATTTGACCAACCTGTTGGTGGCGGCGCAGAACGGGGTTCAGCTTGAAGGGCTGTTGTTTAACCCCTTTGCTCTTGGCGCGATCCAGTTGGCGCTGCTGGTGTCACTGGTTCTTGGGATCTTTTTTGTCGGACGCGGTATGGGCGGCACGGGGTCGCTGGACGAGGCGATTTTGCTGGTCTCGTGGCTACAAATGATCATGGTCGCGCTTCAGGTTGTGCAAACCGCGCTTTTGTTCCTGTTACCACCTTTTGCCGGTCTGGTCGGGATAGCGGGGCTTTTGCTGTTTCTTTGGCTGCTCACGCATTTCGTAGCCGTACTGCACGGCTTTCAATCCTTGGGCAAAGTCTTTGGAATGCTCATCGCAGGCTTTGTCGGCTTCGCGGTTCTTTTGTCGATCGTGCTCAATGTGCTTGGGATCGATGTCGCGGGGGTCATGTGATGTATAACGTACAAACTGTGCGCAAGGATTTCCCGATCCTGTCGCGCGAGATCAACGGCAAGCCCTTGGTGTATCTCGACAATGGCGCATCCGCTCAGAAACCACAGGCTGTGATCGATGCGGTCACGCAAGCCTATACGATGGAATACGCCAACGTACATCGTGGGTTGCACACGCTGTCGACCATCGCGACCGAGAAGTATGAAGCTGTGCGGGGCAAGCTTGCCAAGTTTCTAAACGCGGCCAGCGAAGATCATATCGTGATGAACTCCGGGACAACCGAAAGCATCAATCTGATCGCCTATGGATGGGCCATGCCTCGGTTTGAGCCTGGTGACGAGATTGTCCTGAGTGTGATGGAGCATCACGCCAATATCGTCCCGTGGCACTTCCTGCGGGAACGGCAGGGCGTTGTGTTGAAGTGGGTGGATATCGACGCGAATGGTGACCTTGATCCGCAAAAGGTGCTGGATGCGATCGGTCCCAAAACGCGGCTTGTCGCGGTCACCCATCTGTCGAACGTTCTAGGAACCGTGGTTGATGTTAAGGCAATCACCGAAGGTGCCCATGCCAAAGGTGTGCCCGTACTGGTCGACGGAAGCCAAGCCGCCGTCCACATGCCCGTCGATGTTCAGGATATCGGGTGCGACTTCTATGCCGTGACGGGACATAAACTTTACGGGCCGTCAGGGTCCGGTGGCATCTACATACGGCCCGAGCGGCAGGCGGAGATGCGTCCCTTTATCGGTGGCGGAGACATGATCCGTGAAGTGCACAAAGACGCTGTGACCTGGGCCGATCCGCCGATGAAGTTTGAAGCCGGCACGCCCGGTATCGTTCAGCAAATCGGTCTTGGTGTTGCGCTTGAGTACATGATGGCGCTTGGCATGGACAATATCGCTGCGCACGAGCACCACTTGCGTGATTATGCGCGGGCGCGTCTGGATGGCTTGAACTGGTTGAACGTTCAGGGGCAAAGCGCGACCAAAGCCGCGGTTTTTTCGTTCACGCTGAACGGCGCCGCGCACGCGCATGACATCTCCACGATCCTCGACAAACGCGGCATCGCCGTGCGGGCAGGTCAGCATTGTGCGGGGCCATTAATGGAACATCTTGGTGTCGATGCAACCTGCCGGGCGAGTTTTGGGCTCTATAACACTGTGGAAGAAGTAGATGCGTTGGTTTCAGGCCTTGAACTGTGCCATGAGCTTTTGTCGTGAGACTGCCCCTTGCAGGGGCAAAACCGCAGAGCTATAGACGCGTTAGGCACCCGTAGCTCAGCTGGATAGAGCGCTGCCCTCCGAAGGCAGAGGCCAGAGGTTCGAATCCTCTCGGGTGCGCCACTATACCAAACACTTATGAGTTAAAGTGCCATACATCGTCTGTTCTAGTAAGCGTGCAGGAAGCGCACCGGCTCGCTCAGCATCATTCCAATGTGTATGTTGAGTGATCTCAAGGGCGACTACCGCTTGGCTTTTCTTCCGCGCATTTAGTGCCGCAAGGTGACACGCAAGCGTGGCAACAGCTAAATAACCTGTACATTAGCGATCTTTGCATGCGGCTGATTATTTCTTCCGCGACCGCGAAAGCAGGAACTGGGCTGCGCCACCATCAACATATAATGATCGCGGGCAAGAGTGGGGATGGCCACCTTTACGTCTCGGCTACGTCTCGGCGAATTCGTGTCGTTTCAGCCTAAATCGATGTTAGGCTCGAAATGCAGTTGAACTGTGTTCTGCCCTACTCCAGCCGTTTCAGAACTCTTTCAGGATTATTTCTGCCTTCTCCTGAGCTTGATCACGTAATGACAGCCAGATCCGGCGCTTATCTAAGGGGTCGGGTTGACGGTCTATCAAGTCCTTTTCTTCCAACAATTTAATCCAGCGGAGCACGGTTGTAGGCGGGTGATTTTTCCCAACACAGACGCTTGAGACTGATAAACGTCGGTTCTGTCGGAGGGCGAGATATAGATCCAAGATTATATCCCAAGCTGGAGAGGAAACGAAACCCGGCATTTCGAATATCTCGTCAACTAAAGTTCTGTGGGAAATTAGCTTCTCGCTTAGGCTTAGTGTGTTGTCATTCTTGTCCGCCCAAGATGTGCCTGAGCCTGCTAAATTCTGTAGATCTTCGGCAATTGAATGAAGGCTGCTGGCAATTTCATGCAGTTCGCTCTGGGGTCGAGCTACAACTGAGAAATTTCTTGCATGGTCGTAAAGTTCTAATTTTTTCACGGTGCGTGACATATTTCCCCAAACTCTATACGTAATTGAGCGCACCGGGGGCCCTTGTGACAGGAAAATTGCTTCGCGTCTTTTTCGATTCGCACAAAATTTTTTGCGAGAATCACAATGGGTTATTTTGATTGGCAAAACTTTGATACGGTCGCTCGTTGGGCAACCGCTTCAGGAGAGGCTAATTGGAGGTGGGAAACGAATGATTTCATTTCCTCAAGGTTCGATTTTTCTAGAAAAGTCGGATCCGGTTTTCTCGAGTATCATCAGTGGTTCGATGGTATAAATATTCTTGTCGCTACATTTCAAACAAAGCGTCCACTAGAGGTAGTAATCGATGACGGAGGTGGCTTAAGGTTCAACTTTGCCTTGGCATTGGATTGGCACATCGCTCTCGAAGAGCCAGTTCCAGAGATGGTAACCCAAGGCATTGGAAAAGGTCTCTCTTGGCGGATTATAAACTCGACCGAAAATTCAAAAATGTTGGAAACATGGCCCGCCAATACGCGAAATAGTTATGTTACGGCTCACCTCAACCGCTCATTTTTAACTAAGATCACAGGCCTCCCTATTAGTGAGCTGCCCGCTATATTTAGTGAAGGGGGAATATTAGGCCAGACCGTTCAAGCTTACGAAAGTACTGCAGAGATCACTGAAGTAGCGGCCAAGATTCATGCTTGCACAATGGAGGGGGCACTTCGATCACATTTTATTCGTTCGCAGATCGTGACTTTAATTTGCTTAGCGATTGAGCAGGTTGTGGAACCTAAGAACGAGTTATCTCTAATTCGCCTTTCTAAAGCTGATGAGCGCAAAATCATCGATATCGCTGGTTTCGTAGATTCCAATATTTCTCAAATGATTTCTATGGATTATGTTTGTAGAAAATATGGGATAAATAAAAATAAAGTTTTGGCAGGTTTCAAAAAGAAATTTAACTCCAATTTTTCTACATATGTTGAAAACAAAAGGCTTGAGAAGGCTTTATATTATACATTACACACGGATTTACCATTCTCTGAAGTTGCTGGGAAAGTGGGGATGGCGCATCAGTCAAGTTTGTCTACCGCGTTTAAAAGGAGATTTGGGCAGAGCCCATCAAAACTCAGATCGTTTGGGAGAAAATAACTCAACTGC
>JABSSC010000095.1 GCA_013214635.1 Paracoccaceae bacterium
GCGCCCAGTTCACGCCCGAGGAACGGATGGGCTTTTATGGCCGCACCGCGCCCTGGGAGAGCCCCTCCTAGTCTCTTGCCAAAGCGGGGCGGCTCCGCTATCCCGCCGCCACGGTCGGAGTGTAGCTCAGCCTGGTAGAGCACTGTCTTCGGGAGGCAGGGGTCGTGAGTTCGAATCTCGCCACTCCGACCAATAAATCCGATACTTAAAGGGTTTCGGCTCCTGAAAAACTTCGTTCTGATGTGTCAGGTGATGTGTTGTTTGGATGCAACGCCGACAAGCTTTGACGGGAACTGGAACGGTCAGTGCAACGGCGCACAATACGCAGCCATTCTTACGGTTATCGTAGGATACGACCATCCGGCGTACGCACGCGTATAACTTCAACGGAAACGTCTAAATCGGATGTGGTAACATTGGGTGGCAAGTTGGGGGCCACAAGCCTGAGTGCCTGCGTTTCCTGTGGTTGTAAAATTGGTACCAAAAGAGCCGTGCCAAAGCGTTGTTCGCCTTCGAAACCAACCTCTTTCAGCGCTGTCGAACTACCCACTGCCAAGTAACGAATTCCATAGTTGAAGGATGCGACACGCTCCTCTGAGCGGTTCGAAATGGAACACCTTATTGTCAAAAAGACGGTGCCAAGTGCTTCGTACCGTTCAGGCAAAAAACGGCACTCGCTTACATCAATGCTTTGCCCAATTGGTGGTGGCGGACGGTATGTAAGAGGGCAGTCTTCAGCGCTGTCGTCGCCATTTGAAGTTGGCGGCAAGCAGGCGTCAAAAGGACTACTAAGGCCTTGTGCTGACAAGTTTCCAGCAATCGCCAAGCAAACGGTCATGAGAACAAATGCTGATCTTTTAATTCGCTTCATGCGAGCATGTTCCTGCAAAGCTGCCGCTAGCGCAAGCGCAGCCAACAGCCGGTTTAGCCCGCAAAGCCGTCACCTGCCCATCATCGCCGGACGCATCCGGCGATTGCACTCAGCGGCGTCTTGCAGCAGCCAGCGATGGTAGTGATCTTCAAAGGTTTTCCCGCACAGCAGCAAAAAATTTAGCCCCAGTTCCGGTGCGACGACCCCAACACAAATCATCGGGACTCCACCCCGTGCGCCCCAAACCTCGACAGGAAAGTGAGATGCTTCTTGGTCGGTCAGTTGCGCTACTATCGGGGCTCCGCCATCATTGAGGGAGCGGCACCTGCAGTCACAGGGCTGCGTCGGATTTTAAGCACTTCAGGATCAACGTTAAGCGCGCGGCAAGGTTCCGGGAGTAGGCACGCACCATCGGCTCCGGATCGACAAGGGGGTCGGTGATGCGTTGTCTGATCAAAGGTGCCTTTCAATGACACATCCCCCGCGCCGCGTTGACGCTGACACCGGGAACAACGCCGTGGTTATGCGTTGCATGAGACGCGCGGCGGTTGGTCTGATTGTGACAGGACTGGTGGTCGCTGCGTTTTGGGTGCCCGCTTTGGGTCTTTCGACGCCGGTTGCGGCGATTGGCACGCTGGTCGCCATTGCGGGAGTTGGCGCGGCGACGCTCTGGACCGTCGGGCGAGCTTTGCGCTCAGGCCTTGGCGCCGCAGCGCGACAGCTGGACGCGACGGCAGATCAGCTGATGCGTGCTGAAGAAGCTGCGCGAGAAGGGGCCTTGTGGCGCGCGGCGGTTGAGAGCAGTTCGGAGGGGCTCCTCTTGCTCGACGCGCATGGGCACGTACAGGCGTTTTCGCCCGCGCTCGCGGCGATGTGGCCGCAAATTTCTGCATCTGGTGACAGCCTTGAGGGGATTGCGAGTGATGCGTTGAGCGCGTGGCTTGCCGCGCCCGACGGCGACTGGTCCGGTGCGGTGTCTCTCAATGAGGCGAACTTTTGGGTCTCTGCCCAGACGCCCCGATCTGATGCGGGCGATGTCATCGGGGTCGTGTTGATGGTGCGCGACCTGTCGGGTTCGACACGGCGGGACGCAATTCTTTCGGGACTCGAGGCGCTCGATCTGCGGGCGGATTTTGCGACGGACGGGACAATGATCTCCTGCAATGGGGCGCTTGCCGGCCTGCTGGGCGATGCGGACGGGCCGGACTTTGGTGATTTGTTTTGGGATGGGGGCGCGGGGCAACCGGTTTTGTTACCACACTCCGAGCGTGCGGACGCCATGCTTCGGCGGATTGAGATGCTGGCGGGAGACGCCGCATCGCTTGCGGTTGATGCTGCCATCATCCCCGTCTGCGATCCGACGGGAAAGGTCGTGCGGATCGTTTTCTTAGGTCGCAAAGCGACACAACATCAAAGTGATGCAAAGGCACTGTCTGAGCGGGAGACCGAATGGGCAGAAGAGCGCGCCAAAACTCATCGAAGCATGGAAGACGCCTTGGCGCGCTTGGCATCAGGCGACCTGTCGGGGCGGCTGGCCGGAAAGCTGAGTGCCGCAGACCACGCGCTTGAGGTGGCCTTTGACGCGGCGGTGGCACATCTGGAGGCGGCTATGGTCGAGGTTCAGGCCACGACATCGGCCATCGCGGAACAGTCCCAAATGATTCACGGGACTGCCGAGAATATGTCAACGCGCAGCGAACAGCATGCCACCACGCTGGAGGAAACGGCGGCAGCACTGGCACAGATCACAGCCGCGGTGACATCCGCCGCCCAAGGCGCGCAAGAGGCCGACAGCGTTGTGACGGAAGCGCGCACATATGCGGAAGATTCGGGGACAGTCGTGCGCGAGGCCGTTGCCGCGATGAGTGAGATCGAAACCTCCTCCGATCAGATCTCGCGCATCATTGGCGTTATTGACGACATTGCCTTTCAGACCAATCTTCTGGCGCTTAACGCGGGGGTCGAAGCCGCGCGTGCGGGCGATGCCGGGCGCGGATTTGCGGTTGTTGCGTCCGAAGTGCGGGCCCTGGCGCAACGTTCCTCGGATGCCGCGCGGGAGATCAACAGTTTGATCTCGGAAAGTGGTGCGCAGGTAAAGCGGGGTGTGGAATTGGTCGGCAATGCCGGGGACGCATTAGAGCGCATCGTGACGACCGTCGGCGGCATTGCGGGGCATGTCGGAGACATCGCGCTTTCAGCCAAAGAACAATCGACCGGGCTGGATGAAATCAACGCGGCGATGTCGCAGCTTGATCAAGTGACCCAGGACAACGCCGCGGGTTTCGAGCAAACGACGTCTGCCAGCCTCGCGTTATCGGGAGAGGTTCAGGCGTTGAGGCAAGCCTTGCAGCGTCTCGGTTTGTCCGAGACTGCAGCTCACCATACGCCCGCCGCACAACGCAGTGTCGCAAAGCCATCTGCCCCCGCTCAAAAACGACCAGCGCAGACGCCTTCTTTCGCGCCTGCTACCGCCACGCCGGCGGTGGCTTTGGCGGAGGTCGCTCTGGATCCGCTGCAAGGCGCCGCGGCCATTGACGACGACTGGGAGGATTTCTGACGAAGTCGCCCTGTTGGCGACCCTCCCTCAGGAGCCGGACCCCGTCGCGAACCAATTGCGCAGGATCGCGCGTTCGTCATCTTCCATGAAGGTGAGATTGCCGGGGGGCATCGCGTGACTGACCCCTGCCTGAAGCACGATGCGCTGCGCGTTCTGGGCGACGTCCGCCTCGGTCTCGAGTAGGACACCTTTCGGGGCCTGAGCCAGTCCGGGCCAAAAGACCTCGCGGGCGTGGCACATCGAACAGTGGGCCAGCACAACGTCATAGGCCTCGTGAAAGTCATCGGCCGCCAACAAGAGCTCTGCCTGATTGCTCATCTCAACGTTCTCATCCGGATCAGCCGAGGCCAAGGGTGCCAACGACAGCGCAATGATCGCCGCAAAGATTGCGACGGTCAGGCCCCAAGTCCACCAGAGCATCCCCCCGCGCGCATGCATGGTATTAAAGAAATGGCGGATCGTGACGCCCATCAGGAACACCAAACCGGCAATCAACCACGCATATTCCGTCGCAAACGCCAGCGGATAGTGGTTCGACAGCATCAGAAAGATTACGGGCAAGGTCAGGTAGTTGTTGTGGGTCGACCGTAGCTTGGCGATTTTGCCGTATTTGGGATCGGGCGTGCGCCCCGCCTTGAGATCGCCGACCACGATCTTCTGGTTCGGAATAATGATAAAGAACACATTGGCCGACATGATTGTGGCGGTAAACGCGCCCAGATGCAAAAGCGCCGCCCGCCCGGTAAAGACCTGATTGTATCCCCAGGACATGGCGAGAAGCAGCGCGAAGAGCAGGAGCATCAGCACAGTCGGCTGATCACCCAGCGGCGATTTGCACAGCAGGTCGTAGATAATCCATCCCACTGCCAGCGAGGCGGCTGAGATTGCGATGGCCACCGGCACGGATTGTACCGGGCCGCTGTAGTCGATCAGGTAAAGCTCGGCCCCGACCCAATAGACTATCGCCATAAGTGCCGCACCAGAAAGCCACGTCGCGTAGCTTTCCCATTTGAACCAGGTCAGATGCTCGGGCATCTCGGCCGGCGCGACCATGTACTTTTGGATGTGGTAGAAGCCCCCACCGTGAACCTGCCATTCCTCCCCGTCTGCAGGGCCGGGAATGGACCGGTTGAGGCCCAAATCGAGCGCGATGAAATAGAAAGAAGACCCGATCCACGCGATGGCGGTGATCACATGGAGCCAGCGGACGGCAAATTCGAGCCAGTCGATCAGAATGATTGAGATCATCAGCTGCCTCGATACGTCGAATAACCATGGGGCGAGAGCAAAAGCGGCACGTGATAATGCGCGTCCTCCGACATGCCGAAGGCGATCGGGATGTCATCGAGGAAAAGCGGCTCTGACGCGGCTTGCCCGGTCGCGCGGAGATACCCGCCGGCTTTGAAGTTCAGCGTGTACTGCCCTGCTTTAAAATCACTTTCCGACAAGATGGGGGTGTCCGTGCGTCCATCCGTGTTCGTGGTCGCCGTCGCGATCAGCGTCGTCTCTGCACCATCCCGCCGATAAAGCTCGATCTGGATCCCGGCGGCGGGGCTGCCCCGCGCGGTGTCGAGCACATGTGTTGTCAGATATCCGGTCGCCATCGCGGCCCCCATCTTGTCTTGTGGCCACCCATGGGTCTAAGTCGGATAACGCCCGGAGGAAAGCCTTATGACGACGCCCCCCCGCTACCCGCGCGATTTTCGCGGCTATGGTCCGACCCCACCTGACCCCCAATGGCCTGGTGATGCACGGATCGCTGTACAGTTCGTGGTGAACTATGAAGAAGGCGGCGAGAACGCCTTGATCCACGGCGATGAAGGATCGGAAGCGTTTCTGAGCGAAATCGTCGGCGCGGCAAGCTGGCCGGGTCAGCGGCACTGGAACATGGAATCGATCTATGACTACGGCGCACGCGCGGGGTTCTGGCGCCTGCACAGGATGTTCACGGCGCGAGAAATTCCGGTCACGGTCTATGGGGTCGCAACGGCGCTGGCACGCGCACCTGAACAGGTTGACGCCATGCTGTCGGCAGATTGGGAAATTGCCTCGCATGGGTTAAAATGGATTGAATACAAGGACTTCCCGGAAGAACTTGAACGCGAATACCTGACCCGGACGATCGCACTGCATACCGAGGTTACGGGCGAACGCCCGCACGGGTGGTATCTGGGACGCTGTTCGATGAACACGGTTCGGTTGGTCGCGGAAGAAGGCGGGTTTGCGTATATCTCGGACACCTATGACGACGATCTTCCCTATTGGTCGCGGATTGCGGACTGCGATCAGTTGATCATCCCCTACACGCTCGACGCCAATGACATGCGGTTTGCCACGCCGCAGGGGTTCAATTCGGGCGATCAGTTCTTTGCCTATCTCAAAGACAGCTTCGACTGCCTCTATGCTGAGGGCGGACGGATGATGTCAGTCGGCCTGCACTGCCGTCTGGCGGGCCGCCCCGGCCGCGCGATGGCGCTGCAGCGGTTTCTGGACTATGCCGCCGGGCATGACGGGGTCTGGTTCCCGCGCCGGGTTGATATCGCCGAACACTGGGCCAAGACACATCCGCCGACAGCGCAGGATCGCCCAAGCCGGATGGAAAAAGGCGCCTTTATAGAGGCTTACGGGAGTATCTTTGAGCATTCTCCATGGATTTCCGAGGGGGCTTGGGCGCTGGAACTGGGCCCCGCACATGACAGTGCAGCGGGACTTCACAATGCGCTTGTGCGGGTGTTTCGATCGGCCTCAGATGACAAGCGGCTGGAGGTCCTTCGTGCGCATCCTGACCTTGCCGGAAAACTGGCAGCGGCAAAGCGTTTGACGTCTGAGAGCACCTCGGAACAAGCGTCAGCGGGGCTCGATGCTTTGACCGATGCGGAACGGGCGCGGTTCACACAGCTCAACGCGGCTTATACCGACAAGCACGGCTTTCCCTTCATCATCGCGGTGCGAGATCACGACAAGGCCGGGATACTTGCCGCGTTTGAGCGGCGGGTCGGCAATGATCGCGAGACAGAATTCGCAGAAGCCTGCAAACAGGTTGAGCGGATCGCGCGGCTGCGGCTTGAGGCGATCTTGCCGTGAGCACGATACTTGCGCAGCCTTTGACGCAAGGTGCCTTCGCACCGTTTGGTGATGTTCTGGACTTTGAGGGCGCGCCCGACAAGATGATCAATGCCGGGCTCTGCGGTCGGTTTCACGACCGCGCGACGCTCGATTTTGGCGATGGCCGCGCGGGGGTCAGTCTTTTTGATGCCAGAGCGCGGTCCCTGCCTTACACCTTTGATCTGGTCGAGCGGCACCCAGAGGGTAGTCAGGCCTTTGTCCCGATGACACCTGATCCGTTCCTTGTGATTGTTGCGCCAGATCTGGGCGACGCACCTGGTGTGCCCGTGGCCTTTGTCACCACGCCATTCCAGGCCATCAATTTTCACCGGGGCACGTGGCACGGGGTTCTAACACCGTTGCACGCTCCGGGACGCTATGCCGTGATTGACCGGATCGGCACAGGCGCCAATTTGGAAGAATACACCTATCCGTCGCCCTGGACGGTACACGCAAAGGAGCCCGCCCCGTGACCGAGACATATTTCAACTGGATCGACGGAGACTGGGCCGAGGGTGGCGCGGGGCTGGTCAGTATTGAGAACCCCGGCACGGGCGAGACGGTCGCGCAGCAACATTTCGCGGATGCCAGTGACGTCGAACGCGCCGTGGCGGCGGCCCGGCGGGTACACCAGTCAGGCGTTTTGACAGCCCTGCGTCCGGTGGAACGCGGGCGGATGGTGCGTGCCATGGGCGATGCGCTGCTTGCCCGTTTGGAAGAGAACGCTCAGCTTTTGTGCCGCGAACAGGGCAAAACGCTTTGGGAAGCGCGCAACGAGATCCGCAATTCGGCCCGGTATTTTGAATACTACGGCAATCAGGCGGAGACGCTTGAGGGCAAACAAATCCCGCTGGGCGCAGGGTATTTCGATTTTACGGTGTTGGAACCCTTCGGCGTTTCCGCACAGATCATCCCGTGGAATTTCCCGATTGAGATTGCAGCCCGATCAATCTCCTGCGCGTTGGCGACGGGGAATACGTGTGTTGTCAAATCGTCCGAACTGACCCCGCTTGCTACATCACTTTATGGACCGGCGGCGAAAGAGGCCGGGTTTCCGGATGGGGCGCTCAACATTCTCGCCGGTTGGGGAGATGAAGCCGGGGCGGCTCTGGCCGGACATCCGGGCGTGAACCAGATCGTCTTTACCGGGTCCGTTGCGACGGGGTCGAAGATCGCAGCGGCGGCAGCGAAGAATATCGTGCCATGCGTGTTAGAGCTGGGTGGAAAATCAGCGGCGATCCTGTGCGACGATGCCGATCTCGACGCGTTTGAAGGCGAAGTCCGAAAAGGCATCTGGACGAATGCTGGTCAGATTTGTTCGGCGATGAGCCGGATCATCACGCATCCCGATCAGCGCGATACAGTGGTAGACCGCCTGACCGCGCTTGCTCAGTCAATTGATGTAGGGCCCGGCATGGAGCGGGCGGTACCGATGCAAGGGATGGGGGCGATGGCCTCTGGACCGCAGCTTGAGCGTGCCGAGGGATTGATCGCGCGGGCCGAAGCGGATGGGGCAAAGGTCGCTGTCGGTGGCCGACGCCTGAACCAGCCGGGGCATTTTCTGCCGCCCACAATTCTGACCGATGTCGATCCCGCAAGCGAAATTGCGCAGACCGAGGTCTTTGCGCCCGTGGTTTGCGTTTTGACGGCGGAGGATGATGCGCAGGCCGTCGAGATCGCCAATGGGACGGAATATGGCCTTGTGGGCGGTGTGTTTACCCGCAACCTCGACCGTGCAACGCGCGCGGCACGGCAGCTTCGGGGTGGGCAAATCTTCGTCAACGAATGGTTCGCGGGCGGGGTTGAGACACCGTTCGGCGGCTATGGCAAATCGGGTTATGGCCGCGAAAAAGGGCGTGAGGCGCTCTGGAACTATGTCCAGACCAAGAACGTCGCGATCAAACTGGGCTAGCGCAGTTTGGCGTGACGGTTGACGTCTTTGTAGAGCAGATACCGGAATGGGCGGTCCCCGCGGGCGACGCAAGCCTGCGGGCAAAAGGCGCGGAGCCACAGGAAATCGCCGGCCTCAACCTCGACCCAGTCCTCGTTCAACAGGTAAGACGCCTGTCCTTCGAGGATGAAAATCCCGTGTTCCATGACGTGGGTTTCTTCAAACGGGATGCGCCCGCCGGGTGCGAAGTTGACGATATTGACGTGGAAGTCGTGGGACACGTCGTCAGGGTCAACAAACCTTTGCGTGGCCCAAACGCCATCGGTGTCGGGCATCGCCTGCGCCGCAACATCGCGGTCGTGGGTGACAAAAGCAGAAGGTGCCTCAATCCCCTCAACCGTCTCATAGGCCTTACGAATCCAGTGGAACGTGGCAGGTGAGGTCGCGGTGTTTTCAAGCTGCCACGCGGCCTCCGGGGGGAGATAGACGTAGCTTCCCGGTTCCAAGGAATGCGCCGCACCATTGACTGTCAGCGTTGGGGACCCCGCGGTCACAAAGACAACAGCACCAGCCGTGGGGTCGGGTTCTGGCGATGTGCTCCCGCCACCGGGCGCAACTTCGACAACGTAGTAAGAAAACGTCTCGGCAAAGCCGCTGAGGGGGCGGGCAAGTATCCACGACCGCGTCCCCGTCCAACCCGGCAGGTTCGACGTCACAATATCGCGCATCACGCCCTTTGGGATAACCGCGTAAGCCGTTTTGAACACGGCGCGGCCAGTATGTTGCGTCGATTGCGGCGGCAGACCGCCGGGGGTGTCTGGATAGCTCGTCATGCCCCCAAAGGGCCCCGCGCGGGCCGCGGGATCAAGCGGAAACTTCGCCCGGGATGACAGAATACGACATGGATGGGTCGGAATTTGCGGCGCGCGTTGCCGTGAATCAGCGCCAAATTCGACCGTTCACCAAAGGGGATCGGGCATGAAAGACGGGTTGTCAGAAGTCCTTCAGGATGTTGCCAAGGCACGCGGTTTGCCGAACGATCACTATGTCTCGGACGAGACGTTCGCGGTCGAACGCGAAGCGCTGTTCTTTGATCATTGGGCGGCGCTTGGGTTTGCCTCTGATATCCCTGAGACGGGCGATGCCAAGCCGATTGACCTTTTGGGCATGCCCCTGCTGGCCGTCCGAGACCGAGAAGGCGGTGTGCGTGTTTTCCAAAACACTTGCCGCCACCGGGGTATGATTCTGGTGGAAGAGGCTAAAAACATCGGCGGTCTGATCCGCTGCCCCTATCATTCCTGGTGCTATGCTCTGAACGGTGAGCTGAAGGCCACCCCGCATGTTGGTGGCCCCGGCCACAACACCCATGACGAGATCGACAAAGCAACGCTCGGCCTGACTGAATTCCCCAGCCACGTCTGGCGCGACGTGATTTTCGTCAACATCAACGGCAACGCCGCCCCGTTTGAAGAAGCGCATGCCGATCTGATCGCACGGTGGGGGGAGTTCGAAGGAAAAGCGGCCTATCCCGGTGGCGCGGAGAGCCGGTTTGAGTTTGATGTCGCCTGCAACTGGAAGCTGGCGGTCGAGAACTACTGCGAAAGCTATCATCTGCCCTGGGTGCATCCGGGGCTGAACAGCTATTCGCGACTGGAAGATCACTACAACATCGAAGAACCGGGCGCCTATTCCGGTCAAGGTACGCTGGTCTATCGCCAATTTGCCGAAGACGGGCGTGTCTTTGCAGACTTTGCGGGGCTAAGCGACAAATGGGACACCGGCGCGGAATACATCGCGCTTTATCCCAACGTCCTGTTGGGTGCGCATCGCGACCACAGTTTCGCGATCATCCTTCAGCCACTGGCGAAAGACCGCACGCTGGAGCATGTGGCGATCCAATACGCTGCGAATGACGAGACAGAGAGCATGCGCAAGGCCAATGCCAAGCTGTGGTATGGCGTGTTCGAAGAGGATCTCTTCGTCGTCGAAGGCATGCAGCGCGGGCGTCATGCCAAGTTCTTTGACGGGGGCAAATTCTCCCCCGCGATGGACGGGCCGACCCATTGCTTTCACCATTGGGCCGCCAGTCAGATCGAGCGCGTTCAGACCGGGTAACCAGTGGGCATAAAGACCTCGGGCAGCGCTTGAAAATGCGTCCCCGTCGCCATGATGCAGGTCTGGCCATCGGGCCGCGTCCGCAGGATCGACCAGCTGCCCGTGGCGTCCGACGCCCAGATCTCAAGCAGGCCGGTCGACGACTCAAGGCCCAGCGCGGCGTTACGCTCTCCAAATTTTTCGGTCAGATGGGTCGCGATCGCCTCACGATCCCCGCATTGGCCCATGGCGTGAACCGGGGCGACGGCCCCTGCGGTCAGTCCCAGTGCGAAAGCAAATGTCAGTCTTTTCATTGCAAACCTCCCCGCGCGGCATGCGCGATTGTGCATCATTGAGGTTGGGACGAACGCGATCACGTTCAACGCGCGCAGACGCACGATACAGCGACCTTTGTTTCAATGTGCGAAAATCGCCAATGCGACAGCCAATGTCGCAACCGGGCCATGCGCGCCGCTGAACCGCGCCCTAGGCTGATCCCGTGCAAGACCTGCCTGATCCCGCGTCCGAGCTTGACGCCGCCCTGATTGCGGCCCACGCGGCGCGCGATCTCAGGGCCTTGGCGTCGCTCTATACGGCGGCGGCAGATCGGTTTGAGACAGTGGGCGAACATGATGCCGCCTGTTTCATGCTGACGCAGGCTTATGTGTTCGCACTCGATGCGGGGGCGGATCAGGCAACGGACTTGCACGCGCGGCTCGTCGCATACGGGCGGGAGGATTAGGAGACGAATGCGATGAAGGCGCAGACGCGTGTCGTGGTGATTGGTGGCGGTGTTGTTGGCTGCTCGGTGCTTTATCACCTGACCAAATTGGGATGGTCAGATGTCATGCTGATCGAGCGGTCAGAGCTGACTGCAGGGTCTACGTGGCACGCTGCAGGTGGGTTTCACACGCTGAACGGCGACACGAACATGGCGGCGCTTCAGGGGTACACGATCGGGCTTTACCATGAGTTGGAAGAACTCACCGGGCTGTCCTGCTCCTTGCACCATTCGGGCGGGATGACGCTGGCCGATACGCAAGAGCGCTTTGACATGCTCAAGGCCGAACGCGCCAAGCACCGCTATATGGGGCTTGAGACCGAGATCCTTGGACCAGATGAGATCAAGAAACGCGCGGATTTCGTCAATATCGAAGGGATCGTCGGCGCGCTTTACGATCCGCTGGACGGTCATCTCGATCCATCCGGGACGACGCATGCCTATGCCAAGGCGGCACGCATGGGTGGGGCGGAAATCGTCACGCATAACCGCGTGCTGGAAACCAATCCCCGGCCTGACGGCACGTGGGACGTCGTCACCGAACAGGGAACGATCCACGCCGAGCATATCGTCAACGCGGGCGGCCTGTGGGCGCGCGAAGTGGCTGCGATGGCGGGCATCTACCTGCCGCTTCTGCCCATGGCGCATCAGTATCTTGTGACCGAGGCCGTGCCGGAAATCGCCGAGCGCGACGAGGAAATCCCGCACATCATTGATCCGGGCGGGGAGAGTTATCTGCGGCAAGAACGCGACGGGTTTTGCATCGGGTTTTACGAGCAGCCTTGTGAGGCATGGTCGGTCGATGGCACGCCGTGGAGCTTTGGCTCAGAGCTTTTGAATGACCAACTCGACAAGATCGAAGACTCGGTGGCGTTCGCCTACAAGCGCTTCCCCATTCTGGAACGCGCCGGCGTCAAACGCGTGATCCACGGCCCCTTCACTTTTGCGCCCGACGGCAACCCGCTTGTCGGCCCGGTCCCGGGTTTGCGCAACTATTGGTCCGCATGTGCCGTGATGGCCGGGTTCAGTCAGGGGGGCGGCGTCGGCCTCAGCCTTGCGCAATGGATGATCGAGGGCGAGACAGAGCGTGATCCCCGCGCGATGGACGTGGCCCGCTTCGGCCACTGGACGACACCCGGCTATACGGTGCCGAAGGTCATCGAGAACTATCAAAAACGCTTCTCGGTCACCTACCCCAATGAAGAACTGCCCGCCGCGCGCCCCTTCCGCACAACTCCGATGTACGACATCTGGGATGGAATGGGTGCCGTGTTCGGCCAAGCCTATGGGCTGGAGATCGTGAATTATTTCGCCAAACCGGGCGAGGATCGCTACGAGACACCGACCTTCCGCCGCTCAAACGCGTGGGACGCGGTCAAAGCCGAGGTGCAGGCCGTCCGCAGCAAGGTGGGTATCAACGAGGTCCACAACTTTGGCAAATTCCGCGTCACGGGCCCGAACGCACGCGCGTGGCTTGACCGGATCATGGCGGGCCGCATCCCCGCCCCCGGTCGACTGTCGCTGACACCGATGCTGGCGCCGTCGGGTAAGGTCGTCGGGGATTTCACCATCTCATGCCTCGGTGAAACCGAATTCCAACTGACGGCGAGTTACGGCAGCCAGGACTATCACAAACGCTGGTTCGACGATC
>JABSSC010000096.1 GCA_013214635.1 Paracoccaceae bacterium
ATCCTGTCGAGAATTTGGCGCCACACAAAGTCGAGCGGCGCATAATAGGTTTGAACGGCCCAAAGACCACCTGCGATAATCCCGACGCCCAAAACAACGACCGCCACTTTGACGGTGTTGCGACGGCGGCGTTCGGTCTTGGTCTGCATGTAGGGTAGCACCGCGAAGGGTGTGATACCAAGACCGCTGGTCAGCTCTTTGGGGCGGCGGATCGCCGTGTTCAGAAGCTCAAGCAACAAAAACAGACCCGCGGCGGACGCAAACCCCAGGAACACGCCACCCCCAGCAATCAACGGGCGGTTGGGCTTCGTGGGCTCGGTCGGAACGGCGGCGTTTTCGACGACCGTGATACGCTCGCCCTTGGCCAGAACCTCGATCCGCTCGCCGGTTTGCGCGATCGCAAGGCGTTCGACGGCGGTGTTATACTGAACCTCGGTATTGGCGTAGTCACGCTCGAGCGATTCAAGTGCGATCGAGTTGCGCGGAATGCGATCGATGATTTCTTCAAGGGCTTCCAGCTCTTCTCGGGCGTCCGCCTGCACCTCATCAATCACCGTGATCCGGCCATCGATCTGTGCGAGTTCGGCATCAAGAATGGACTGCTGGGGATCTTCTGCGACTTCAACGCTGGTCTGCTCAGCCACGACTTGTTTGAGCTGTTCGACCCGGGTGCGCAGCAGCGTCACTTGTGGGCTGGATTCAGAGTAGACAGCCAGTGCAGCAGACAGGTTCGCCTCAAGCTCGGCAAGCTGGCGCTGCTCGGGGGTCAAGGCAGCCGGAGGTTCACCGATCGAACCTGTGGTGTTGAAGATGCTGATCAGGCGCACGCGCTGTTCGGTCAGGATGGTTTTGTCACGGTCTGCTGCGCTGATCGTTTCAAGCAGATCGTTGCGGCGGGACAGGTTGAATTCCAGCGATTCCGGTAGCGCGTCAGCGTTCGCATTCTTGAATTCAACGATCCGCGCTTTGCGAATTTCCAATTCATCGGCGAGCCGGTCGACTTCCTGTTCAAAGAAGTCCTGCGTCCCCTCGGCGCGCGCCGACCTGAACCGCGCGCTTTCAGACAAGATACGCGTGACGTATTCATTGGCCACATCCGCAGCGACACGCGCTGTATTCGCCTCGAACCCGACCCGCATGAGCGTTGCCAGATCGCGCTGACCGGACGTTGTGACCAGCGTGCGCTTTTCCATTTCCTCGACGATCTCGTCCGGGCTGAGCCGGTCAAGATCCGGGATCGCATTATATTCGCGGGCAATTTCGATCAGGTTCGACCGCGTCAAAAGCCGCTGAGACAAGACTTCTAGCTGCTCACGCGCGTTGGTTTGAACGGTCGAGGCGGCAAGTTCGTCGGGGATTTGCGGGCCTTCCACAAGCAGCACCGCTTGCGTGCTGTAGCGGGTGGGCAGTTGCACGGCGAGAACAAGCCCCGCCCCGGACAACAACAAAACGACGAGCATCAGGTACGGCAGACGCTCGCGTAGAATGGCAAAATAGAACTTGATACTCACTGGGCGGCCTCTTGGTGGGACAGGACGGGACGCAGGTAGATGCCGTCATCCAGCACTTCCTGCACGACATCCCGATCAACGGTGCGGCGGTCTTCGGTTGCGGCGTAGACCAGGCAAAAATCACAAAGCTTGTTCACAAGGCGAGGGACGCCGTCGGTCTGATCAAAAATCATCTCGACTGCGCCGGCGGTGAATTCGGTCCCCGTTCCGCCGGCGTGCTGCAGACGGTGCTGGACGTACCCTTGGACCGTGGCCAGATCCATGGCCGGTATATGATACGTCGCGGTCACACGCTGCGCGAACTGGCGCAGGTTTGGCTGCAGGATCATCTCGCGAAGTTCGGGCTGACCCACGAGGATAAGCTGCAAAAGCTCGTCCTTGTTGGCGTTGATGTTGGTCAGCATGCGCAGCTCTTCCAGACCTTCACTGGACAGGTTCTGCGCCTCGTCAATGACCAGAACGACCCGGCGCCCCGCGCCGTATTCGCCCACGACGAAATCCTGCAACTGCTGGAACAGCGTAACATAGGCCCCGGACAGGTCGGCTTCGACACCCAGCGCATTGAGCACCCATTGCAGAAGTTCGCCCCGGTTGCCCTGTGCGTTGGAGATCAAACCGATGGTGACATCTTCGTCGAGCGATTTGAGAAGCTTCTGGACGAGGGTTGTCTTGCCCGTGCCCACTTCGCCGGTGATCACCGTGATCGGGGCGCGCGTCGTGATGCCATACTCAAGGACCGAGAAGGCACGCTTGTGGGACCGGGACCAGAACAAGAAATCGGGATCCGGCAAAAGCGTGAACGGCCGTTCGGAAAATCCAAACGTATCTGTATAGAGACCTGCATCGGTCATGATGAAACCACTCACTCAACGACTAGTCGGCACACGCTGCCGGATTTATACACCGCCAACATAGACATTCTGACGGTCGGATACACGTCCCTTCTACGACGGGACGCGTTTTTTCCGCCTATTGTGTCCTTGTGACTGTCAATCGAACGCAACGTCACCTTTCGTGCACGGCAATACCCGCAGCGATTCGGAGTTTCTCAAAAAATTGAGATATGTGTTGTTGAACACTTGCACGCACAGGGCGAAACTGTCGCCAAACTGATCACGAATTCACTTAAATTCTAAATAGTTCTTTGTCGGCCCGTCGCGGTGGTGGTACACAACGACTCGTGATGCCTGCGGCGTGTCGTGTGTTGGCCGTCGTGGTAAGTTGCCATTTTAAAGGTACCGCGTTGTTGCGGTGAGGGTGTAATGACAGTTCAGCTTAACGATATTACCGCCAGTGTACCGGTGGAGACGAATGACGCTTCAATTACTGGAGCAAGGGGGCAAAACACAACGCATCGGCCATATCGGTTGGCTTTTAAGCGTGTGCTCGACGTTCTTCTTGTTGTCGTCTTCCTTCCTGTCTGGGCTCCGATCCTTTTGGTTTCGGTGGCCATTTTGGTTTTGACAGGCAAGACACCGTTCTACACGCAGATGCGTTTTGGCCAAGGCGGCCGTAACTTCCGCATCTTCAAGCTTTGCACGATGGTTCCGAACGCTGATGAAGTGCTCGAAGACTATCTCCGCGTGAACCCAGAGGCGCGCGCCGAATGGAACAGCACGCAAAAGCTCAAGAATGATCCGCGTATCACCAAGATGGGTCGCTTCATGCGCAAATCGTCGCTCGACGAGTTGCCGCAGCTGCTGAACGTCCTGATCGGAGATATGTCGCTGGTGGGTCCGCGTCCCATGATGTTGTCGCAGGCGTCACTTTATCCTGGTCGTGCGTATTTCGAACTGCGCCCCGGTATCACCGGGAACTGGCAGATTTCGGACCGCAATGAATGTGCGTTTACCGATCGTGCTGCGTTCGATGACGCGTATTACCGCGACCTGTCCTTCAAGCTCGATATGTCGATCTTGTTCCGGACGATTTCGGTCGTGCTTCGCGGCACAGGCTACTGACACTCAAGTGAACCGATCGTATCGGCGAACCGTCTGGGTGGGCTAGCGGGAACGTCGTCTGCGTGCTACGCGTGACGTCTGGAGTACGAAGCATGTCCATTCTGAAAAGTTCGAACCGCCTGATCCTGATCGCCGCTCTGGCTTTGCTGGTTGCGTGTGAATCAAGCGAAGAGCGCGCCGATCGTCATTTTGAAAGTGCTCAGTCGCTGATCAATGACGGGGACGTCGATCGCGCCATTGTCGAGCTTCGCAACGCCTTGCGGCTTGATGAGGCGCATCGGGACGCCCGGCTTGAGTTCGCCAACATCCTGCTGGACCGCGGTGACATCGCGGGCGCCTACCGAAACTATTTGTTCCTTGTCGAACAGTCGCCTGACGATATCGAGGCGCTGATCAACGTGGCCGAAATCGCGCTTGCGGCCCAAAACTGGGAAGAAGCACAACGCCATACCGAAGCGCTTAACGCTGTGGCGGCAGATGATCCGCGCGTGGTCGCCCTGAATGCCGCAATGGCCTATCGACAAGCGGTCCTGGACGAGGATGAGACAGCGCGTCTGGCGGCGATGACAGACGTGGAGGCGTTGGTCGCAACCCAGCCCGAAAACATCACGCTGCGGCGGATCCTGATTGACGGCTATGCCCGCAGTCAGGAGGAAGAAGCCGCCCTTGAACAAGTGCGTCAGGCCATCGCTCTCGAACCGGACAATCGCCAGCTTTACAATATGCAGATCGCGCTGTTGTCGAGCCTGGGTGACGAGTTCGAACTTGAAGAGGCGCTGCTGCAACTGAGCGAGCAGTTCGAGGATGACACCGAGGCGCGCAGTGCCGTGTTGCGGTATTATCTGTCGCGCGAACGCCCGGAAGACGCAGAGGCGTTCTTGCGCAAACTTGCCGCTGACAAGCCCGAAGACGCCACAGCCCAAGTCGAGCTGGTACAGTTCATTGCCCGCGTTCGCGGTGGTGAAGCGGCAATCGCCGAGATTGACGGCGCTCTGGATAGCGCCGCCAACCCCAACCTGTTGCGTGCGCTGCGCGCCGGGCTGCTGTTTGACACGGGCGACCGCACCCAGGCGATTTCCGAGATGGAAGCAGTGATCGCCGCTGCAGAAGGCGACGAGCGACTGAATGACTATCGCGTAACGCTGTCGCGCATGCTGATTGCGGAAGGCAACGAAGTTGGTGCGCGTCGGTTGATCGGAGAAGTTCTGGAAAACGACTCGGGCAATGTCGAAGCGCTCAAGCAGACCGCACGCTGGCAGATCGATGCGGACGAACCCGGTGAGGCCGTCAACACGCTGCGCACCGCGCTCGACAATGCGCCGCAGGATTCTCAGGCGATGACGCTGATGGCGGAAGCCTATGAACGCAACGGCGAACGTGAATTGTCCCGCGACCTTCTTGCGTTGGCAGTTGAGGCTTCGAACTCATCTCCAGAGACATCGTTGCGCTATACCCGCGTGTTGCGGGCCAATGATCAGAATGCCGCGGCTGAAGAGGTGCTGATCACCGCGCTGCGGCTGGCCCCCACCAATATCCCGCTCTTGATGGCGCTTGGTGAACTCTATGTCGCGACAGAGGATTTCCCGCGCGCCGAGCAGGTAGAAGCAACTCTGCGCCGGTTCGGCACCGAAAATGCGACCAATCAGGCCGATAGTCTGCGCGTCGCAATTCTTGCGGCTCAAGACAACACCGACGAGGTTTTGTCGTTCCTTGAAGGGCTGGAGACACAAGACGACAATCAGTCCGCCGTTGTCTTGGCCCAAGCGCGCACACACTTGGCCCAAGGCGATACCGCAGCCGCCGTCACCGCTCTGGAAGAGGCTGCAGCAGCATCGCCCGATGACCCAAATCTGTCGTTCGCGCTGGCTTCGGTCTATGGCGTGGCTGGGGACACCGACAAGGCGCTCGCGGGATACCGCGCGCTTCTCGACCAATTCCCGGCCGCGGAATCTGTGCGTCTGGCCTATATCCGGACGCTGAATGCAACCGGGGACTTTGACGGGGCCCGCGCGGCGCTTGATGAGGGGCTGGAGGCCAGCCCCAACGCGCCGAACCTGTTGTGGGCACGTGCGAGCGTTCTGGAACGGGATCAGGATTACGAAGGCGCCATCGCGATCTATGAACAGCTTTACGAGGCGAATTCACGCTCGGCAGTGATTGCAAACAACCTTGCCAGCCTGTTGTCGACCTACCGCGATGACGAGGCGAGCTTTCAACGCGCCGTCGTCGTATCGCGCCGCCTGCGCGGGGTCGAGGTCGCTGCCTTCCAGGATACCTATGGTTGGATTGCGTATCGTCAGGGCGATTATGAAGAGGCGTTGCGCAACCTTGAACCGGCAGCGGCAGGATTGCCGAACGATCCGCTGGTTCAGTATCATCTGGGGATGACCTATTCGGCCTTGGGTCGCAGCGACGTTGCGATTTCGGTGCTCAAACGCGCGCTTGAGATTGCGGGACCCGCCGACACCCGTGCTCAATTCGATCTGGCGCGTGAGGAAATTGCCCGGCTTGAGGCGTTGCCGTCCGAGTAATTCGCGCGACGCGCACGCCACAGTCGCCGCAGGAATATTGCGGATTTGGCACTGAATCCTTTCTTCTGGCGCGAATCGGAGCGATAACGCCTGTGGATAAACTACCATGGGGGCGGAGTATGGTGATGAAGAAACTGTTTTTTGTGATCTTTGCCCTGTTCACCGCGACGGTCGCGGCGGCGCAGGAAGGATATCGGGTTCAGGCCGGTGATGTTCTCAGCATCGAGGTTCTGGAGGACCCACAGCTTAACCGTGAGACTTTGGTGACCCCTGCAGGCACCTTCAGCTTCCCATTTGCGGGTACGGTGCGTGCCTCTGGTCAGACCACCGATCAGATCTCGGCCGCGCTGACAACCGCGCTGTCCCCGAACTTTGCGGTGTCGCCGAATGTCTTTGTGTCGGTCCGTTCCCTTGCGCCGCAGCGCGCCTCAGGTGGCCCTGCGACGATTGATGTCTTTATCCTTGGCGAAGTGAACAACCCCGGCAGCACGGAACTTGAGCGCGGGACAACGCTGTTGCAGGCGCTCGCTTCGACCGGTGGTTTTACGCGCTTTGCCGCGACCAAGCGCATTCAATTGCGCCGTACAAATGCATCGACCGGCACAACACGTGCGGCGATCATCAACTTTCGCGCGCTTGAGCAGGGCGGCGAATTCCAAGACATCCCTCTGGCGGACGGCGATGTGATATTGGTGCCGGAACGGCGGCTATTCGAGTAGGAGATACATGGGGGTATACAGGCGGAGAACACTATCCCTAGGCTTTATGGTGTTCGCAGCATCCACAGGCCCGACCGCACTGGCACAAGAAGGCGGCGGGCTCACGACAACGGCAAATTTCGCGCAGCGGTTCGAGCTGAGCGATAACCCCGACAATCGGCAAAACATCGTCAACGACGGGCAAAGTTTCCTGTCGCGCACATCGCTGTCGTTTGGCGTGGCAAGCGAAACCCGCAGCAGCAACCTTAGGTTCGATGTCGGTGCAACGCTGAAATATGTACTGTCGACGACGTCGACATTTCCGATCCGCGAAGGCGTGGTCGATCCGTTCGCAACCTTTGTCTATGGGACGAGCAACGCGAACTCGTCACTCGATTTCTCTGCCCAGTATTCGCAGTCTGATGTCGGCGACCTGCGTCAGATCGATGATCCTGATGGCAGCGATCTGATCCTCGATTCAGGCCAGGTTGAACGGTATCGGTTCGCCTTGGGATTTGAGACCGGGATCGAAGCGCCCATCGGGTTTGAGTTCGACACGTTCTATCTGCAACGCAATTATTTCGACACCACGGATCCTGAACTGCAGGATACCGAAGAGTTGTTTGTGGATGCCGCCATCCGGTTCTCGGTCACGCGCACGCTTGATGTCCGTCTTATTTTGGGTGTGGGACAGGAAAACGAATTCGGCATTCCGTCTGTGGATCGTCGATACTATTCAGCCGGCGTCGGCTTTGACTATGATCTGTCGGACTCGCAGAACCTTCAGTTCGATATCACCTCGGATGTGATCGACACGGACCGTGAATTTGCCAATGTCACGGTTCCAAGCCGCGAAGAGGGCTATTCGACGCGGATCGCCTATGATCGGGACCTGACCAATGGGCGCTTTGCCATCGAAGCCTCGAGTACCGTGGAATCGACCGGGCCGCGGAGCACGCTGTTCTTCGATCGCGACCTGACGCTACCGCGCGGGGCGCTGGAGTTTCGGTTTGGCGCAACTGAAAATGCGCGCGTGGGGGCCCAGCCACTGGCGCGTATCCGGTGGACTCGCGATTGGGAGACAGGACGGTTTGCCGCGACCTATGACGATCGCCAACGCGCAGATATTGATGACCGTGAATTCCGGGATCGCGTTTTGACGCTACGGTGGGATCAGGATGTGAACAGCGTCTCAAGCTGGGGCGTGCTGGCTGGTTTCTCAGATACGCAAAGTCTGGATCCGTTTGGATCGGACCGTACCCGTACCGAACTGCAACTTGACTATCGTCGGGCGGTTACGGCCGATTGGGATATCATTGGTGGCTATGAGTTCAGCGACGCGACCACCGATGGTGCCAACCGCAGAACGGACAACACGCTGTTTTTCACCTTGGTCCGCGACTTTGAGGCCCGGCCCTGACGCCGGGCTTGCGCGGTTGTCGACTTTTGGTGAAAACCCGGTGACATGACCGATCCCATCAGCCCGCCCATTGACCCGCTGGCGCGCCGTTTTCCAGGTGTGATCGTTGTGCTTGTGGTGGTGATGGCCGCAATCGAGATTGCGCTGATGCTGGGAGATCTCGGCCTGTGGGGTGGCGCACGTCTGCGTCAGACGGTGTATGAATACGCAGGCTTCTGGCCGGGGTTGCTGCGCAACTGGCTCCCCAATTTTCCGGCGCAACCCTATACGATGTTTCTCAGCTACGGCTTTTTGCATGCTGGCGTCGTGCATCTGATCGTCAACATGATCACGCTGGTGTCGCTGGGCCCGCCGGTGATCGCACGCGTTGGCGTGGGGCGGTTCCTGTTGCTTTATGCTGCATCGCTGATGGGCGGTGCGGCGGGTTACGGCCTTTTGGCGGGCAGCGTGACGCCCATGGTCGGAGCGTCGGGGGCGTTGTTCGGGTTGGCTGGCGCGCTGATCTCATGGGACTATGTCGACCGCTTCACGTACCGGATTGAGCTTTGGCCGGTCATCCGCGCGGTGCTTTTGCTGTTGGGACTGAACGTCGTCTTGTGGTGGGCCATGTCCGGCCAACTGGCGTGGGAGGCGCATTTGGGCGGGTTTGTTGCGGGATGGGTTGCTGCGCTGATCCTTGATCCGCGCAGCCGCAGTTTCGAGGACCCGGACACGCCCGATCAAAGTTAACGAAGCGTTAAACACTGCCGCTTACGCTGCTCCTTGGAGCGGCGTGGACTTTCGTAATTGTGGCGGGTTTTGAGTTTGACAGCGGGCTGACCCCCGGCCTTTTCGGTGAGATTGCCGATGTGGATGTCGTTGATAACGGCGGTGTCCTGATTTTGGCTGTGACGGGTCGTTTTGGGGTCGAGCTGTGGTCGATTTCTCCGTCGGGCATCCAGACACTTTTAACAACCCTATCCCTGATCGCGGCGCCGGGGTCTGTTCCTGAGACAGATTTGAGCGTGGCGGGTGGGGTCGCGACGCTGTTGGTCAGCGGAGACTTTTTCGGTGGCAGTCAGTATGCAACCGTGCCGCTGGCCTCCCCGACCCCCTCAACCGTGACGCTTGGTGGCCCTGAACGGCATCCTGACGCGGAGGTGCTGCAGGCGTTCGGGTCGACATTTCTGGTCAATGCGGTCGCGGGTACATCCGGGCTAACGTTGTCGCAAGTTGCCCCTGCCGGGGCTTTGACCGCGCAAACGGGCCTAAGCGCCACGGAGCAAGCGCAACTGGGTTACGTGTCACTTCTGGAAAGCGTGGTGATCGGCGGTCGTCATTTCGTTGTGGCGATCAGCGGAGCGCAGGGGATTGTGTCTGTGTCCGAGGCTTTGGCGGACGGCTCAATGGCGCTACGCGCCACACTTGGTACGGGGGACGGGGTCCCGGTGGACGGAGCAAGCGCACTGTCGCTTCTAACCGTCGGTGGCGCGCAGTTTGCCGTTGTCGGCGCGACCCAGACCTCGGCCCTTGCGGTGTTTCGCATCGACGGCGATGGCGCGCTGACCCTGACCGACTACGTCATCGACACATTGAACACTCGGTTCGACGCGGTTCAGGCGGTGGCGACCCTCTCTGGAGCAGCGCTGGGGCACGTTGTGGCAGGCGGTGGTGATGACGGGCTGAGCTATATGGCGCTAACGCCCGATGGCCGACTGATCCATACGCAAAGCATCGAAGACACGCTTGATACGGCGCTGGATGGGGTGACCGCGATCTCGATTGCGCAAGGCGGTGGCGAGACGGCGGTCTTCACCGGCGATCAAGCTGGGGGTGTCAGCCAATTCACGCTCGCACTGACCGGAGCAAACGGCGTGCTCAACGCACCGGTTGCGGGTGGTGCCGTTGCAGGGACCAACGGCGACGATGTGATCTTGGGATCGGCGCTGTCCGATACGCTTGCCGGCGGCCTGGGCGACGACATCGTCCTTGACGGCGCAGGGGCGGACGCTCTTTTTGGGGGCGGTGGGGCGGACGTCTTTGTCTTGGGGCCTGACAACGCGCCCGACACAATCGGAGATTTTGAACCTGAGCACGACCGGTTAGACCTGACAGGCTATCTGGGTGCGACCGATCCGGGCGCGCTGATTGTCAGCGGGGGACCGGATCAGATGACTGTCGAAATTGACGGTGACGTTCTGACCCTCCTCCCGGGTGGCGGGGTGGTTTTGACCGAGGACGCCGTGCGCGCGTCGGTTGCGTTGTCCTTTGACCGGCCGTTCCTGCCCACCGCGGCACGGACGCTTGTGGGATCCGAGGGCGCCGACACGCTTTTGGGGGCCGCAGCCGGTGACACGATCGATGGCGCAGGCGGCGATGATGTGATCGCCGGAGATATGGGGGCGGATTCCCTGTCGGGAGGGGCTGGGAATGACCTGATCCTAGGGGCCGGGTTGGACCTTGCCGCACCAGGCCCCGACCCCGGCCCAATCCCCGGTGGCGATGTGTTCGATTTCTTCTGAGCCGTCACACGAAGAGAAACAGATCAGCTTCGCTGGTGTCGTCAAATCCCACCATGTCCTGCGCCGAGCCGTCACCGATGAGAAGGTCGTTACCCTCCCCGCCCGAGGCCCAATCACTGCCCAGACCAAGCGCCAGAGTGTTATCAACCCCGTTCCCGTCCACGCGGTCATCCCCGCCACCGGTCACCGCGTGCTCAATCACTGTGTCGAGCGCGATGGTCAGGTTGCCAACGAGATCGCCCACATCGCTGATCGCCCCTGGCGTCAGGTTCAGTCGCTGATCTGAGACCAGATGGGCCAGATCGATCACGTCGATCCCTTCGGTATCGATCAACGTCAGCGCGGCGAGCGTGTCAAAATCGAAAAGATCGTTGAACACCCCGCCATCGCTGCCGTTGACGCCATAGACCGTGTCGCCCTCACGAATATCGGCCACGCCATAAAGCGCCTGAATGGCCAGAATGTCGGCCTGCATCGGCGTAAGAGCATAGGCGAAATCGGCATCCACATTCGGATTTTCGACCTGGCTGAAATACGACATCAGCGTCATCTGCCAACTGTCCGCATCAAAGGTCGAGTTGCTCCCAAACGTGGCTGATCCGTTGTAATTGCCCGCATGACCAAGCCCCAGAGCGTGGCCAATCTCATGCAGATAGGTCTGAAACCCGTAGCTTTCGAACGGGTTTCCGGGGTTGAGCCAGCTGTTGTTCACGTTGACCGTCGATTGATAAATCGTGCTGCCAAACACCGACGAGAACGAATAGGCCCCTTGATTGGCATCATCAAAAACAAGCTGGGCCGGGCCCGCCTGAACTTCGACAAACTCAATCCCGGTGACCGTCGTCCACGCCTCCATCGCGGCCAACGCGATGCTTTGACCCAACGCAGTGAGCCCTGACACGTCATAGGTCAGCGCATCCCCCGGCGCGACGTCGAACTTTCGCGCCCCGCCGTACGGCGTCCAGAATCCGTCGGCCAGAAATGTCGCAATCTCTTCTGCATCGGACGGCGCCACAAACTGAAGCTCTGGCCCGTCACCATCCGCGCCCATCGCATTGAGATGGCGCACGTCTTCTTCATCCCGCAATCGCTGCAGGCACTTCTCACACATAAGTCCGACCCTCACTTTCGAACGGGTCGGACGGTCTTCGAGACGGCTTAACGCGAGGTGAAAATCACCCTCGGACAGCGCCGCAAACTGTTAACGATTTGAGGTAGATTTATTCGGTTGGAAAGGGCGACACGGTCCGTCGCCCCAGCGTATCGCCAGTGTCGATCGTGGGGGTCAGTTCGATCCGTTCCCCTGCGCCCGCGCTTTCGCCCGAGGCGCGCTCTGCGATGATCCGTGCGGCTGCCGCGCCGATTTCATACCGGCCGGAGTCCATTGTGGCGAGCTTGCGCGGAAGCCCGTCAAGAAGCTCAATCGCGTTAAACCCGGCAAGGCCGAGGCGGCCGGGCACGTCAATGCCCTTGTCCTGACAATAGAGCAGCCCCCCTGCCCCAATCATGTCGTTGGAGTAGTAGAGGAAATCGATATCCGGCGACCGGTTGAGCAGGGTCTCGGTCATCTCGCGCCCTTTGGCGAGTGCAGAGCCCCCTTCGTAGAATTCCTGATCCACCACTTCGAGCCCTTCGCGCGCCAAAGCCTCGGTAAAGCCCTCGAAGCGTTTTCGCGCCCTGTGGTCGAGCGGCATTTTGGTCCCGAGAAACCCGATCTTGCGGTACCCGGCCTTAAAGATCTCAGCCGCCATCTGCATGCCCGCGCGGCGATGGCTGATGCCCACGACACTGTCGACAGGTGTGCCGTCGGTGTCCATGATCTCGACCACTGGAATACCGGCGTTCTCCAGCATCTTGCGGCTGGCGTCAGAATGTTCGAGCCCGGCAATGATCACGCCTGAAGGCCGCCAGGACAGCATCTCGAACAGGACCTTCTCTTCCCGCTCGGGGATGTAATTGGTGACCCCAACAACGGGTTGGAGGGGGGTGTCGTCCAAAACGTCGGAGATCGCGCCCAGAACCTCGGGAAAGACCATGTTTGACAGGCTGGGAATGATGACGGCGACCAGATTGACCTGATTTGAGGCAAGCGACCCGGCAATCTGATTAGGGACATAGCCAAGGTCCTTGGCCGCTTGCAGAACCTTGGCCCGCGTCGCGTCCGAGACGTCGCCACGATTGCGTAACACGC
>JABSSC010000097.1 GCA_013214635.1 Paracoccaceae bacterium
TCGTGGCGAGCGTCGCTTCCGCGTCGTCCCAGTTTCCGCTGCGAATTTGCGCGTCCGCCAACGACACTTTGTCTTCGACGGTGGACTCCTTGTGATCCACGACCGATGCCCAGACGGTTGCGGCCTCGGTCGGCCGCTTGGCGCGGGTCAGCGAAACGCCCAAGCCCCGTTGAAGATCGATCCGATCAGGGTTTGCGGCGAGCGTCCGCCGGAAGTAATCGACCGCCTCGTTAGGGTCGGCGACCGTCAGCATCACGTCGTTAAGATTGCTTTCGTCAATGACATTGACGTCCTTGAGCGCCTCTTCGACCTGTTCGTCATCAGATTGCGCGCATGCCGACAGCAGCAACGCGCTGCCAAGGCAGAGTCCCAGAATAACCGTGTGGCGCATGTGCCTGCGTCCTTTGTCCTGCTCTCGCGTTTGCGCTTCTTATTTTTATGGCGTGGCGAGGAGTTCAAAGTCTCCTTTACCGCGCCGAACGAGCGCAAATTCACTATCGTCGATAACATAGCCGGGATCTTCGACTTTTTCGAGTGCCAAGGATAAATTGTCCCGGATTTCGGCACTTTCGCCACTATCAAGCGCAAATGCCGTGCGAAAGACGTTGGATGCCTCGGCATACTTGCCGCGTTCCATCAAGACGACACCCAGATTGTTCCAGGCCGGCGCAAACGTGTCGTCCAGTTCGATCGCCTCACGCAGGATGTTTTCGGCCTGCCCAAGTCGCCCGAGTTGCAGGTTGGCAGAGCCTACGGCGGACAAAACATCAACGTTGATGCCTTGTTCGGCAGCCGCTCGATAGTATTCCTCAAGCGCCAGATCGTATTCACCCGCCGCCATGAGGCGATGCCCAACTGTCAACCCGTCAACCGCGACACCGTCCGGGTCGACACCCGGCGCAAAGGGGCTGTCGGAACTCACGCCGCGGCCGCCAGCGGGATCGCAGGCGGCCAAAACGGACATTGCCAGGATAAGTGCGGTCAGAGGACCGGTTTTTGAGGGTCTACAATCCGCCAAAGGCCTGCTGGATCTCATGAACTGATGGTCCAAGCAGAATGATCAGGAGTGGCGGGACGGTCAACATCATTGTCGCGAGCGTCATCTTTGTGGGAAGCGTATTCGCCTTTTCCTCGGCCCGCATCACGCGTTTGTCCCGCATTTCCGAGGCATAGACGCGAAGCGCTTCGGCGATCGATGTACCGAACGCAGCCGACTGGATCAGCACCGTTACAAACGATGACACGTCGACGACGCCGGCCCGTTCGGACATATCGCGCAGGACCTGAATTCGGTCCTTACCGGCTTTCATTTCATGGGCCACGATTTCGTATTCATCTGCAAGCGCGGGAAAACCGGCACGAATTTCCTTGCTCACACGAATGATCGACTGATCGAGCGATTGACCGGCCTCGACGCAGACCAGCATCATGTCCAGACTGTCTGGAAAGCCGTTGGTGATTTCCTGCTGCCGTTCGCCTTGCCGGCGCGTGACCCAATACTTGGGCAACATGTATCCGCAAACGCCCGGGATGAGCACCGACAGGACGATGGTCGACATACCGACATCCTTGTTCGCCGCTTGGACAACAGCGTATAGAGCACCCAAGCCCAGAAAACCGATACCCAGAATGAACTGAAGAAAGTGATAGGTGCGGACCGAGTTCTTGCCGCGGTATCCGGCCTGCAAAAGCTTCAGCCGGATCGCCGAATACTCTTCCTCATCCTGCGGTTCGAGGAAGGTCGAGTATTTGGCAAGCTTGTCGTCGCGCGAACCGCCCGTCCGAAGCTGGGCTTGTTCCTCGCTCTTGTCCGGCTTCGCATCCTTCTTGAGCTTGTCGAGCGGATCTTCTTCTTTGCGAAGAAGAATGGGCAGCGTCAGGAGAACCAGGATAAGTCCCAGCGCACCGACCGCGATCAGGGGGCCAAACGGGCCCAACTGATTGGTCAAAAGCGCGTTCATGGCATCGAGAAATTGTTGCATGGGCTCAGACCTTGATGTTCACAAGCGATTTCATGACGAAGATGTTGGCGACCAGAAAACCAGCCACAACCAGACAGGCGGGAATAAACGCCGCTGTCTCTTTCACTTCGTCATAATAGTTCGGGTCGATGACGTTGATCATGACCAACGCACCCAGCGGGAAGACAGACAGGAACATACCCGACCATTTGGCCTCCGCCGTGATTGCGTTCACGCGACGGAACAGACGGAAACGTGCACGAATAACCTGCGCCAACCCGTGAAGGATCTCCGCCAGGTTACCACCAGATTGCTGCTGGATCGTCACGGCCACCGCGAGAAAGCGCAAATCCTGCATGTCCATACGCTCGGCCATCGCTTTGAGGGCTTCGCCAACGTCGCGACCATAGGCTGCTTCGTCCGAGATCACGCCCATTTCCGACCCCAATGGGTCTGCCACTTCTTTTGCGACGATCGAGAGCGCGGATGAAAACGGGTGACCAACGCGCAAGCTGCGCACCATGAGTTCCACAGCATCGGGAAGCTGTTCTTCCATCAGCGACAGGCGCTTTTTTGCGGTGTTGTTGACCCACACATAGACCGCGCCGACACCCATGATAACCGAAACGCCTACCCGTACTGGCAAGCTGGCCGAAGTGCCGAACGTCAGGCCGATGTAGGCCACGACCGTTAGCACGCCCATTACCATGATAAGCTGTTGCGGCGTGAACGCGATGTTTGCCTTCTGCGCCTTGTCCGCCAGAATGGAATAGAGCGGAATTGAGCGCGATTTCATGTGCTGGCTCATCTCCTTACGGAGTTGTTCCAGAACCTGTTCGCGGCCCGCGCCCTTCTCAAGCATTTCGAGACGGCGATTGATCCGGTTGTTCAGGCTAATCGATCGACCAAAGACGGTCAGGTAGATGCCCTGAACAAGCGCCAGAACCCCGACAAAAATCAGGCCATAAATGATCGGTTCAAGAGAGATGACCATAGCCGATTACTCCGCCGCAAAGGGTTCAAAGATGTTGGCCGGTAGGTCGTAGCCCCACATCCGGAAGCGCTCCGAAAAGTGGCTGCGTACGCCCGTCGCAGTAAAGTGGCCGATGATTTTGTTGTCTGGCGTCAGACCGACACGCTGATACCGGAAGACCTCCTGCATCGAGATGACTTCGCCTTCCATGCCGGTGACTTCAGTGATCGACACCATTCGACGCGAACCATCCTGAAGACGTGATGCCTGTACGATCAGGTTCACAGCAGAGGAGATCTGAGACCGAACGGCTTTGATTGGCATTTCGATCCCAGCCATCGCGATCATGTTTTCCAGACGGCTCACCCCGTCGCGGGCTGAGTTGGCGTGGATCGTGGTCATCGACCCGTCGTGACCGGTGTTCATGGCCTGAAGCATATCGATCACTTCCTCGCCACGCGTTTCCCCCACGATGATGCGGTCAGGACGCATACGAAGCGCGTTCCGCAAACAGTCACGCTGGCTGACTGCGCCGCGGCCTTCCACGTTGGCGGGGCGACTTTCCATCCGGCCCACATGGGTCTGCTGAAGCTGAAGTTCCGCTGTATCCTCAATCGTGAGGATACGTTCGTCGTTGTCGATAAACGACGAGAGTGCGTTGAGCGTTGTTGTCTTACCCGAACCTGTACCGCCCGAAACGATTACGTTCAGGCGTGTTGCGACCGCTGCCTGCAGATAGGCTGCCATTTCTTCGGTAAAGGCGCCAAAGTCGACAAGGTCATCAACGGCAAGTTTCTCTTTCTTGAACTTACGAATGGAAACCAGCGAACCATCTACGGCAATGGGGGGCACCATCGCGTTGAAACGTGATCCGTCGGCAAGACGGGCGTCAACGTAGGGGTTGGATTCATCAACGCGGCGACCCACGGCCGACACGATCTTGTCGATGATCCGCAGTAGGTGGCGTTCGTCCTTGAACGTTGTGTCGGTCAGCTCAAGCTTACCGGCACGTTCCACAAAGACCTGCTGCGGCCCGTTGACCAGAATATCGTTGACGCTGTCGTCTTTCAGAAGCGGTTCAAGCGGGCCGAGGCCCGTGACTTCGTCGTAAAGATCCTGATTGAGGGTTGAGCGTTCGTCACGATTGAGAACGACGCCCATCGTTTCCAGGGCTTCGCTTGCGATCGCAATAATCTCAGCGCGCAGATCCTGTTCGGTCGCGTTTTCCAATGCCGCGAGGTTGAGGTTCTCCAAAAGCTCCTTGTGAAGCTGAAGCTTGATCTCGCCCAGGCGTTCTTTGCGCTTTTTCTCCTTATCGACCGGAGCGGGTTGTGCCGCTTTAGGTGCAGCTTTGCGCTGCGCGGCCGGTGCCGGTTTGGCGCCGCCCTCAACAGGCTTAAGCTCAGGCGCAGGTGCGCCACCGTTCGCAGGTTTTTTGTATTTGGAAAACAAAGCTATATCCCCTCAGATCAGCTCCCGGTCGCGACAGATTCGTTCAGCTCATGCAGCGACGCGGACAGTTTCTGAATTTCTTTGCGCAGCGGATTTTTGGCGGCAATTTCGGCCAACGGAACGCCGTGGTCATTCCCCTGGACGACCTGTTTCCCGCCATCAGGCATCTGCACTTCGATTTGAATGTCGAGGCTTTCTGCCATCCGTTTGACCCGGGCTTTGCCCGTCAGGTCAGTGAATTTTGGCGCTCGGTTCAGAACATAGCGCAGCTTTTCGTAGGGAAGCTCTTCACCTTTGAGCGCGCGGATCATCCGAAGCGTGTTCTGTGCAGAGCGCATATCCAGTTCCAGCATCGCGAAATAGATATGGGCCGCGCTCAGAACCGTTTCGGTCCACATTACGATCGTGCTGGGCATGTCGATGACGACGTAGTCGAAATTGGCCGCAGCCACGTCGATCAGTTTCTGAATGTCTTCTTGGCCGACGATATCAAGCGGAAGAAGCTCCGACGGCGCCGTCAGGACGTGTACTTTGTCGTTGAATGACAAGAGTGATTGCATGAACGCTTCGGCATCCATTGACGCCGTGTCCTGCAACATCTCGAACACGGCCTCCCGGCGGGGAAGGTCGAGATAGGTGGATGTCGAGCCAAACTGGAAATCAAGATCGAGGAGGCACACGCGCGGCGGATTGTCCTTGTCGACGTTGGCCAGTTCCCAAGCAAGGTTAACCGCAAACGTCGTCGAGCCCGTGCCACCGGCAAGACCGTGAATCGGGATGACAACGCCATCTTTGTCACCGGTGCTTGTCAGTGTCGTGCGCATCTCATTGGGGACGGCTGCTTCGGCGGGGCGTTGCGCGGCCCGGCGAAAGCGCTCGATTGCATCGTGTAGCGCACCATCAGGAAGCGGGTAGGGGACGAATTCCTCTGCACCCAGCTTCAGCAATTGGTGCAGCGCAATGGGGCTGACCTCTTCTGCGATGAGAAGAACCTTGATGCCCTTTGCATCCGCGGACTTGATCAGATCAGCAATCGTCGCGATCTCGTCCTCGTCATCCTGGTCAATTGCAATTGCTACAAATTCAAGTGTGTCCGCATCGTCCTGCCGCAAAAATACAGCGGCGTCCTGAAAGCTAAGATCACCCCAGCTTTCACCACACTCGGTTTCCATATCTTCGATCAGGAGGTCGAAGTTCTGCACGTCCCGACTGATCGTGCAGGCCACGATCGGTGCAGGTTCTGGCTGCAATGCCGCGGTGCTACTCATTCTGCCTCTCGTCCTTCCGCTAACCGACGCCGTCCAGAGCTTGAGATTTCGGGCCGCGTTCTACGGTTTGAAACCACTCCGTCAGGGGCCGGGTGCGCTCCATTTTGGATTCGCGCGCACTGGTCCTAACGAGAAGACGTTGAGCGCCAATGTTGGCGACATTGAGGCTAAAAAATCGTAATTATTCGGAATCTTGAGACACTCGGGCCGCTCTCACCAGAGGGTGGGAGCGGCCCGAGAAACAATCGAAACTGCTTTTTTTGTTGGTTTAGACGCTTATTCGAGCGCGCTTTGCTGCTCAATCGGGAGCTGCGTGGCCGAGTTTACGTATTCGCGCCAGACCACCGAGGCGTATTTGCCATTCAAGACGTTAGGATGGCTTGCCACGAAACCCGACACTTCAGTCACGGTACGGCGGTTACGACGTTCCCGCGCGTTGGTCACAACAAGCGGCTGTTCTTTACCAAAGGATACCTTGGCTTCCAGGCGGTCGCGGCTGATGCCGAGGCTTTCGAGATAAGCCACAGCGGCATTCGCGCGTCGCAGACCAAGCTGCTTGTTATAAGAGGCCGATCCAACGAGGTCCGTATGCCCGAATACGCTGAACCGCGCCTCAGGGAACTGGCCGATCCAATCTGCTTGCTGGCGAAGGATCGCACGCGCCTGCTCATCCAGATCTGCCCTGTCGAAGGCAAAGTTGACCGTCGTCGGCACTTCGTTGGCAAAACGATTGTTCAGATCAATCACGTAGCCGTTCACCTGAACGTCGATGTTGTTCATCGTTGGGTTGCCAAAGCCACCTTCGTCAACTTCCGACCCCGCTTCGCGACTACAAGCTGAAGCAGCCAGTACAGCGACAAGGGCAATTGCGGTCGTGAGTTTGTTGATCATCTCTCTCACTCCATCACGTAGCCAAAGGAACCGGAGAAGTCCTGTTTGGCAACTTCGGCCGCCGCTCCGGTGTTCGGCGTTCCGGACCGCGCAACACGGCCATTAAGGAAGAGTTCAGATTCAGTGGGCGGACGCACACGATCCGTCGGAAGCGCGAGCGCTTCACCGCGGGTCGGCGTGACCAGATGTGGCGTCACGATGATGACCAGCTCGGTTTGCTGACGTTCATATTCCGCTGAGCGGAACAGCGCGCCCAAAACCGGGATGTCACCCAGCCAGGGCACCTGACCAGCAAGATCTGCAAAGTCATCGGTCAGAAGGCCCGCAATCGCAAAGCTCTCACCGTCGCGCATTTCGACGACAGTGTTACTCTCGCGGCGACGGAAGCCGTTGATGACAAAGCCGCCGTTGTTAAAGGTCACCGTGTTGTCGATGCCGGAAACGGCTGCGTTCACTTCGAGGTTGATCAAATCATCCTCAATGACGCGGGGCGTAAAGATAAGTTCGACACCAAATGGCTTAAACTCGACCGTGACCTGGTTGTCTTGACCAAGAACCGGCACAGGATACTCACCACCGGCCAGGAACGATGCCTGCTGCCCGGAGAGAGCCGTCAGGTTCGGTTCGGCCAGCGTGCGCGCCATCCCTTTCGTTTCCAGGGCTTCCAGCAATACAGCCAGTTCGAAGCTGCCCGCGGTGAAGCCAAGGCCCAGAACGCCGGCGGTCTCGTTGCCCAAAACCAGCGGATCACCATTGATGATGTTGCCAAGGTTGCCGTTCTGCGTGAACGTCCCCGTTCCGCCGGTTACCCCGACGCCTCCGCCTGTCACGCCGTTGATGGCGATCGATGACGACAAGGCCTTGCGGACCGAACGCTGCATTTCTGCGAAACGCACTTTCAGGAGAACCTGGTGCGTCCCACCAACAACCATGAGGTTTGACACGCGATCCGGCGCATAGCGCCGCGCCAGATCAAGCGCGCGATCAAGCTTTTGAATGGATGACACCGTGCCAGAAAGGACGATGCCGTCATTCGCTGTGCGCACTTCAATATCTTCGCCCGGCAGGATCTGCTCCAGACGCTCTTTGAACTCGGCCACATCAGGGCTGACCTCAACAGTGACGTTTGTGATCAGACGCCCATCCGGCCCAAGCAGCGTAAGCGTGGTCCGCCCCGGTGCTTTGCCCAGCACATAGATCGTCCGGTCCGACAATGTCGAAATATCGGCGATCGATGCGTTGGCGATTGAGATTTCTGCAAAGGGCATCTCGGTTTCAACAACCACAGCCCTGTTCATCGGAACGGAAAGCGCGCTGGACGCTTCACCTTCCATTACTGTCAACGCTTGCGCGGATACCATCGTGGGGGATGCCATCGCGACGGCAAGCCCGGTAAGGGCCGCCTTAAAGAACCTGTCGATTTTCATGTGACCTGCCTCTCCGATCACGCCTCATAGGTTGGGTCTTTTCTGCCCATATTTGTTAGCACGATGCGCCAGTTTCTTTTTTTTTGCAAGAATCAAGCGGTTGCGGGGCAGAGTTTATGTGGACAACTCGCAACACAGGGGAATCTATAGCGCAAAAGAAAAGCGCGCACCCAATATGATGTGTGCGCGCTTGGTCAATCTTTTGAATTTGGTTAGTCGCGGCAGGGGATCGGAATTTCCACAACTTCCGCACCGCGCCGTGTCCGAATGGTGCAGACGCGGGCGCGTTCGACCTCAACAACTTCCCGTTCTTCGATGCCGAGAAGTTCGACCTGACCGATCTCGATGACATCAGACACAGTGTTGTCATTTGCACCAACCAGTGATAGCGACAAGGCTCCGCTTGATTGCGCTTGCGCAAGCGATACGACGTCCACGGGTTCAGCTTCGATCGTCACCGTTTTCGCGATGCGGGCGCGTTCACGGGTTGGATCGATCGACTGGTCGATCGCGATAACTTTCATCGAGCTGCGCAAAAGCTTTGTGACCGAACGCCGCTCACCATCGTCGTTTTGCGATGTGCCGGTCCAAAGAACGTCGACCAGGTCACCCGGAGCAAGGAAGCCCGAAACACCGGATTGCACGTTCACGCGGATGGTAAAGGCGCGCATCCCTTTGGAGAGGATCGACTGCACGCCAGCCTCTTCGCCTGGATCGGTAACTTTCACAGCCAAGATTGGCTCGTGCTTTTCCATCGGGCGTAGAATTGTGCGGGGCGCAGGATTGTTCTCTGGGAACAATTCTTCAAAGGCAAAGAACGCACCTTCGGGAATTGCGATCTCCGGATATGTCACCAGCGCCGTATCTTCTGGCGTCAAACGCTCACCATAGTTGATTGGTCGCGTTATAATGACGATGTCTTTTGTCGGCACGTTGGGCGCCGCGCTTGCACGAGCAGCCGCCAGTTCCGCTTGGGTCTGGTTGATGAAGCCTTGGGCCATGTAGACGGCAAAGCCAGCAAGGCCAAGCCCGACCAGCAGCACCAGTCCAAATACCATACGCATAACAAACCCTTTCCACTTGCGGTCAAGGCCGCGGGGAAAGCGCCCCCGGGGTCTGAACCATCATTGACGCCTCAACATCTTTGGGAATTGTGGCGACAGCGTGGACAGACCGCGGATTTTTGCGTGCAATGTCGACGATTAGTCGGTCGTCGTTCCGGACGCGTATCCGACGTCGAGACCGCTGACGACGGCTTCGACAGAGTCGGCGCTGGTCGTGGCGCCGTCAGCAACGTTGAAGATAACGATCGCGCCCAATCCGACGATCGCAGCCGTCAGAACAACCCAGTCTACCGTCACCGCGCCGTCTTCGCGGTTCATAAATGTGCTCAGATGCTTACGCATACCTAACTCCATCATCTTTGTGCGGTGCATCTCAGCCTCGGTTTCGGGCGACGCACCTTTGCTTGACGTTAGGGTCGCAAATGATTGCGTCGGAATTGGGGCGTGAGGGGCGCGGTTTAGGGATAGACTGTTCTCAAAAAAGAAAGCGACCGCCCCGAGGGGCGGTCGCCTTGAATTCTAGAGAACCGGTTGGACTTAGTCCGAGGTACTGCCGCTGACGTAGCCAACAGTCTGCGTACCAACGTCGGTCGAGATGCGGCTCGACAGCGTCTCAACGCCGCCACCAACCGAGGTGATCACAGCAACGCCGAGACCAACGATAGCAGCCGTCAGCACAACCCAGTCAACAGTAACCGCGCCGTCTTCGTTCTTGATAAAATCAAACAGTTTCATTTCAGGTCCCTCCAGGGAGTATTCAGTTTCAGTGAACCTTGGCCGGCCCGTCGGGTGATCTTCACTCCGATGCCCGCCTTGGCATGGGAGTTATATGGCCCCCCAATTTGGGCGAGAGTTTGACGGCAGTTGTGGTAATTTTAAGATATCAGCAATTTTTTACCGAATTGGCATTAAGCATCTGAAAATAAATGTAAAAAAGTGATTTCAATTCGAAGCTATTGCTCGAAATGCACCAGATTTGGGGCCGTAGGATTGCAAAAAGTGAACAATCCCCGGGGTTTAAGTGTCTTTTGTTCATGAAATCTGCAACAATACCGTAAAACAAGACGCTTGAGGCAGCAGAGAAAAATGAAGCGAACACCCCTTCTTGGGGCGGTTTTGGTATTGTTTTCAGTATCTTCTGCGATTCCGCAGGAGGCGACACCCACCAAAACCCCCGAACCTTGGCCTGATTTTACCTTTAAAAGAGTGAAAGCGCCTGAGCCCGGTGCCGCCAAACGCATCCTTGTGACGATAGAACCTGATGCGGTTATTGCGGCACCCCCGCCACCGGAACCCGAACGCCCCGTCGAACTGGCACTTAGCCCAAGCGGTTTTGAATGGTTCTGGGCGCAGGTGTCGCCCAAGCTGGACTATAGCGGTGCGTTGAGAATGCAGAACGCGATGGCACAGATCTCTCGTGGGCCGTCTGGGCAGCCCGTCCCGGGGCCCCGTCTGGATACTCTGGCAGCTATTTCGAAAACCCACGCGCGTGAAATTCTGTCCTCCACGATCGGCACGTCTGTCTCGCCTGCTTTGGCGCTGGCCGTGATCGCGGTTGAAAGTTCAGGTAACCCGACCGCCGTAAGCTCAGCCGGGGCGCAGGGGCTCATGCAGCTTATTCCCGCGACGGCTGACCGCTTCGGCGTTGCCAATGCGATGGACCCGGAACAGAACATCGGCGGTGGCGTCGCGTATCTTGATTGGCTGATCGATGAGTTCGAAGGTGATGCTCTGCTGGCGCTGGCCGGGTACAATGCTGGCGAGAACGCCGTCAAAAAGCACGGGGGGGTGCCGCCTTATCCCGAGACACGGGCGTATGTCCCCAAGGTCCTCGCGGCATGGCAAGTGGCCCGCGCGCTATGCCGGACGCCGCCAGAGTTGATGACCGACGGGTGTGTTTTCAACCTGTCCAGTCCCTGAGCAATCAGAACTTGGTGCGCTTGAACAACGCCTCGGGCAGTGACCGCACCGCATACATGATGCCGCGCCAATAGCCCGGCACATAAACCACGTTTCGTTGGGACTTGGCCGCTTGCAGAATTTTACGCGCAACCGGCTCTGGTTCCGTCACGAGCCATTTCGGACCGGGAGCGGGCTGTCCCGGACGTTGTATATAGCCGGGTTTGACCGTCATCACATGAAGGCCGGTTCCCACAAACGCGCTGCGCAAGCCGGAGAGATACGTATGAAACGCAGCCTTGCCGGCCCCATAGACATAGTTCTTGCGCCGCCCACGGTCGCCGACGACCGATCCAATCCCGATAATTGTTCCAGCACCGCGCGCCCTGAGCAGCGGTACAAGCCCATGCAGAAGCGTCATGGCGGCCACAGCATTATCGGTAATCGTTTCTGCAATGAGCGCGGGATCAGCATCGACCTCAGCTTGCGTCGGCTGACCGCCCAGGAACACGGCAACGTTGATTGGCCCATCGGTTTCTGCGCACGCCGCCACCACATCCCCAAAACTCGTCGGATCGCGCATATCAAAGGTCACGGTGCGGGCACTGCTGCATGATGACCCGACTTGCGAAGCAATTTCGCGCAGAGTTGCCTCAGTTCGTCCCGCGAGAATGACCTGACACGTTTCTTGCGTCAGTTCGGCGACAAAGGCGCGCGCCAAAGGTGAACTCGCCCCCAGGATCAACCATGTCGCATCTTGCACAAAGGTCATGTGAGGTTGCACCTCGATAACCCCAAAAAAATATCGCCGGCGAACCTTGTCCTCGGGTGCGCCGGCGATTTGGAGGGATTGAGGTGTATCACTGCTCGTATCCGTTGCCCTGAGGGTTAGAGACAAAATGGGGCAAAACTATGAAGCTGTTTCGATTTTCTGAACAATGGGTCAGGCGGCAAAAACCTCGGCCCATTCCGGATGTCGGCGGCGCATGGTGTTCACGAAGGGGCAAAGTGGCATGATCTTCACGCCCTCCGCTTGCGCATCCGCGACCAGCCGCTTTACCAGCGCCTGACCCACGCCCGTGCCACGCCATTCGTCGGGGACGCCGGTGTGATCTGAAATGATCAGCGTCGGTGAGGCGATCGAATAGGTCAGTTCGGCTTCAAGCCCGTCGCGGGCATGGACATAACGTCCTTTCGCCCCCTCAACCTCTCGCGCTATGTCAAACTCAGACAACGGTCGCGTCCGTCGCGGCCAAAAGCTCGTCTTTCGTGACGCCCGGTGCAAGCTCCACGATTTCAAGCCCGCCCTCGGTGACATCAAGCACACCGAGATTGGTGATGATGCGGTCAACGACACCCGTACCCGTCAGCGGAAGCGTGCAGGATTTCAGTACCTTCGATTCTCCGCGCTTGTTGGTGTGATCCATGACCACCACGACACGACCGACACCCGCCACAAG
>JABSSC010000098.1 GCA_013214635.1 Paracoccaceae bacterium
AAGCGCTTTGGTGGGATGTGGATCGTTCAAGCGGCTGAGCGCAGAGAGGTCGACACGCTTGTAACGGAGGATCCATTTTGGCCAACAGGTTTAAGGAAGCGTTACGAGATTCTTGAATGGCGTATCGTCTTTAACAATGGTGAAAAGCTCAAATAACCTTTGAAAACTAAAGGAAGGTCTTGGCAAAGGGTCTGGCAATAATGATGATAACAGTAATTGGCGCAGTATTGCTCAGGTCACAAGTGAGTCGTCCAAGCATTAAGATAAAGCCTTAGATCACCAAGCGCCAATGAGATCAGCTGATGCTTCGCCTAAAGTGAGACTGCTTCGACCTCAATGAAAAGTGTCTCTGTTGTAAGAAACGAGCTCTCTGCAAGATGATGCATAAAGCCGCTAAGTTCAAAAGCCGCCATCGGTGCAGTCTGCAGCATCGGTTGCTTTGGGCTCGAAGCCGACACTCGCTGTATCAGCGAACACGTGCAAAGCACTCCCGAGCGGGTAGGTGTCCGGTTTGCGGGACAAACCCGACTTTGGGTTTTCGCGCTTTGCTGACGCAGCATCCTCTCGCGTCTGCGGCATGTCTTTTGTTGCAGCGCGGCGGATATCGTCATTCCGGTCATTCGCGGCCGTCAATTTCGCGCGAACCGACACCGTACTTTCGCCGCAGCAGGGCTAGACAGGAATGGTGCGGGACGAAGCGGACTTATGCACATGCGGCTATTGCTGACGCAGCATCTGTTAGCGGACGCGGCATGGCTTGCGTTGCGGCGCAAAAATTTCGCACGAGCGGTCATTGAAAAACACCGAACGTGGTAAGGTCCAAACGGTATTTCCGTCGCAACGGCGATTGATGATTGAGACGCGGAGCCCCACGAGAACCGCTCTTCGCCAAGCGAAAGAGTACTGTCAAACTACTTCCTCCTCGCCCCTTTCGACTGCCCGCCTGAATAAAACGCATCCAAGCCACGTCCGTGGACGCTAAGCTATAAACCAATTGCCCTGTAAGCGTCAGCCACTTGATTAATGGCCAAGCGATAGGCCGCACTTCGAATGTCACCACCTCGTGCGGATTGTTCGGTAATGATCCGCATGAGCGTGCGACGCATGATTTCTTCAAGACCAGAACGGACCATATCAAGTTCGGTCGGTCCGCTAAGGTAGCTGGCATCTTCATTCCATTGAAGGGACGCACCAACGGTGCGCTCAATGGTCGACGTTAAGACACGGTGGCCTTTTTCGTGATACCGGCGCTCCAAGAGACCGAAGGGCATGTGCCCGAGGTTCTTGACCCATTCAAAGTAGCTGACGATGACGCCTCCTGCGTTGGCGTAGAGGTCCGGAATGACTTGGATCTGTCGGTCATCCAGAATTTTTGCCGCCTCAAAGGTGCAGGGACCATTCGCCGCTTCCACGATTAGCTTTGCTGGCGTCTTGCGTGCGATATCCGCAGTGATCACCCCTTCAACAGCTGCGGGGATCAGGATGTCGCAGTCTGCCAGCAGAGCGTTTGGCGTCGGTTCTTGGCACTTCGCACCCGCGAAGTTAGCTATCGAGCCTATGGCATCTCGGTGCGCGATAAGGTCGTCCACATTGATCCCATTTGGGTTCGTCAGAACCACGTCACGTTCGATGATGGAGGTAATTTTGCATCCGTCTTCTTTGCTTAGGAACAAGGCGGCATGGGCACCGACATTACCGAAACCCTGGATCGCAACGCATTTGCCGGATAAGCGGGCGTCGCCGAAAATCGGATCCACCAGCTCTGGTGTGTCGAAGAAGGCATGGATGGCGTATTGAACGCCCCGACCAGTCGCTTCGACGCGCCCTTCGATGCCACCGCCGCCCAGAGGTTTGCCGGTGACACAGCCAAGCGCGTTGATGTCCTCGGGCCGCAACCGTTTATACTCATCTGCAATCCACATCATGGTGCGTTCGGATGTGCCAACGTCAGGGGCTGGGACGTTGTTGGCGGTATTCAAAAACCTTTGCCGGATCATTTCCTGGGCGAAACGCCTTGTGATCTTCTCAAGCTCGGCTTAGGTCCAGTCTGACGGATCGAGACACAGTGCCCCTTTGGAACCGCCATATGGCACCCCAACCAAGGCGCATTTGTAGGTCATGAGTGCTGCAAGCGCCTCGACCTCCTCAACCGTGCAGTTCGGCGCATACCTGATGCCGCCTTTTGCGGGGCTCTGATGATTTGAATGCGCTGATCGCCAGCCCGTGAAGGTGAACATCCGGTCGCGCAATCTGACACCAAACCGGGTGGTGTAGGTCGCGTTGGCGACTTTGATCTTTTCACCAACGCCTTCTGGAAGCGCGAGGTCTTTGACGGCGAGATCGTAGAACGCCTCAACGTCGGAGAGGAAAGAACTGCTCATTCGGCCGCAACCTTGGACTGCGTGTCTGCTGCCCCAAAGCCACCGCCGCCGGGTGTTTTCATCACAAAGACATCGCCGGGGGCCATGTTGCGCTGATCGTTTCCAGACAGATCTTCAACGGAGCCATCCTTGCGGCGCACCTGATTTTCGCCAGGCGCACCTGGAGTCCCGCCACGGGCACCAAAGGCCTGTGTTTGTCTGTGCGATGACAAGACGGTCACGGTCATTGGAGAGAGGAATTCAATCTCGCGGACGATCCCGTCGCCGCCCCGGTGCTGACCTTCCCCGCCAGAGTCTTTTCTGATGGAAAACGACCGTACGCGAACGGGGAACCGGCTTTCCAGCACTTCCGGGTCCGTCATTCGTGTGTTTGTCATATGGCTGTGAACGGCTGAGCATCCGTCGAAATCTGGTCCAGCCCCTGTGCCCCCGCAGATGGTCTCATAATTCTGTAGGGTGTCATCACCATAGACGAAGTTGTTCATTGTCCCCTGACTGCCCGCGACAACACCGAGCGCGCCGTAGAGGGCATCCGCGATGCTTTGGCTAACTTCGGTATTTCCAGAGATGACGGCGGCGGGGTAGTTCGGATTGATGAAGCTCCCTTCCGGTGCGATGATCTTGATCGGCTTCAAACAGCCTTCGTTCATGGGGATGTCTGAGCCCACGAGCGTTCTGAAGACATACAGAACGACCGCATGGCAAATCGCCAAGGGCGCGTTGTAATTTAAGGTGTCTTGCGCGGATGTGCCGGTAAAATCCACAGTCGCGCTGCGCGCCTTGCGGTCAACGGAAATCGCAACCTCAATCTTTGCGCCGCTATCAAGCGGATAGGTGAAGCGGCTGTCTTCAAGGACATCAATCACCCGGCGGACGGATTCTTCGGCATTGTCCTGGACATGGCGCATATACGACTGAACAACATCCGAGCCGAATTGCGCGACGGCCTTTTGCAGCTCGGCACTGCCCGTCGCATTGGCCGCAATCTGCGCAGTCAGGTCGGCCATGTTGTGATCAATGTTGCGGCACGGATATGTGCCCGAGGCGAGAAGTGCACGGGTTTCAGCCTCCAACAAGCGTCCCCCTGAGACCAGTTTGAAGTTCTGGATCAGGACCCCTTCCTCATCGATGTGACGACTGTCTGGGGGGGCTGAGCCGGGTGTCTTGCCACCAATGTCAGCGTGGTGCCCCCGGGACGCGACGAGGAACTGGATGTCCTGACCGCCTTCATCAAAGACTGGCGTAATCACGGTCACGTCTGGCAGGTGTGTGCCACCATTAAAGGGATCGTTCATCATGAAGACGTCACCGGGTTGGATTGCTCCGCCATTCTCATGAAGGATCGATTTCACGCTCGCGCTCATGGAGCCCAGATGCACGGGGACATGGGGCGCGTTTGCGACCAGATCACCGCGCGCGTCAAAGATGGCACAGGAGAAATCGAGCCGTTCGCGAATATTCACCGATGCGGCTGTCTTGGCGAGTGTTGCACCCATCTGTTCGGCGATGGACATGAAGAGGTTGTTGAAGACTTCCAGCATGATCGGATCAACGGTCGTGCCAATGGCTTCCTCGCGTGTGAGGGGGACTGCACGCCGCAAGACAAGCGCACCGCCGTCGATGCAGGTGGCTTCCCATCCATGTTCGACAACCGTGGTCCCTGTCGGTTCGTTAATGACAGCGGGGCCTGCGACAACGGCTCCAACACCCATCTTGGTGCGATCATGTGTGGGTACGGACTGGAGGCAATGGTCTGCCCACATCTGCGTTGTACCGTGCAGGCTTTCTTGGCTATCAGCATTGGGCAGTTTGGCGCTTGCCCCTGATGCCCCGACAGCCTCGACCGAGATCATTTCGGCGATGATATCATCCGTTACCGGGCGGAACCCGAACTCGACCTCGTGAGATGCGCGGAACGCCTCAACCATGCCCTCTGGTGATCCAAGTGCCACAGGCAAGGTCGTTTGCGACGTGGACATCCGCAGGTAGACTTTTTCCCGAACCGAGATGTTGCTGCGTTCAATACCCTGTTTGAGCACCTCTTCCGTTGCCTCGGTGGTCAAGGCGACTGAGGCGGCTGTGATTGCTGCCAGGTCGGAAACGGGCACAAGTAATTGTTGTTCGCGCATCGACACGATGTCCGCGAGCCCCATGCCGAGGGCAGACAGGACCCCGGCGAAGGGATGCAGATACACCGAGGTCATGCCAAGCGCGTCCGCGACCAAACAGGCATGTTGGCCACCCGCGCCGCCAAAGCAGTTCAGGGTGTAGCTGGTCACATCGTAGCCGCGCGCGACGCTGATTTCCTTGATAGCGTTCGCCATGCTGTCAACGGCAATCCGCAAGAAACCCTCGGCCAGTACCTCGACGGACATAGGCGCTTCACCTGTTTGCGCTGCGATATCCTGTGCCAATTTCTCGAAGAGATGGCGCGGGGCATCGATATCGAGTGGCTCGTTGCTGTCTGGGCCGAAGACATTCGGGAAGTTCTCAGGCTGAAGTTTGCCAAGGACTGCATTGCAATCCGTGACCGTCAGCGGGCCACCGCGGCGATAGCAGGACGGGCCGGGATCGGCCCCAGCACTTTCGGGCCCAACCTGCAGCCGTCCATCGCGGAACGACAGGATTGAGCCACCGCCTGCGGCCACAGTGTGAATGTTCATCATTGGCGCGCGCATTCGTACGCCCGCGACTTCGGTCTCAAAGCTGCGTTCATATTCCCCGTCATAGTGGCACACATCGGTTGAGGTGCCGCCCATGTCGAAGCCGATGAGCTTGTCAAAGCCGTCCTGCGACGCGGTGCCCACCATACCGACCACGCCGCCCGCAGGTCCGGACAAGATCGCATCCCGCCCGTGGAAGAGGTCCGCGTCCGTTAGACCACCGTTGGACTGCATGAACATCAGCCTTTCAACAGCGTCAGAACCGAGAGCGCTGCGAACTTGGTTCACGTAGCGCTTCAGGATCGGTGTCAGATAGGCGTCGGCGACGGTGGTATCGCCGCGCGAAACCAGTTTGATGAGCGGGCTTGCCTCGTGGCTCAGGGAAATCTGCTCAAAACCTTGCTGCTCGGCCATCTCGCCCAGTTTTTTTTCATGCTCTGGGTTGCGGTAGCTATGCAGCAAGGCGATGGCGACGGAGCGATATCCCTTGCCGTACGCGCGGCAGATGGCCTCTCGGGCTTTCTGCAGGTCCATTGCTTCGATGACAGTTCCATCAGCATCCAGTCGTTCGTCGATTTCGATAACGTCCGAATAGAGTAGATCGGGCAGCTGAATATTGAGCGCAAACAGGTCGGGCCGGTTCTGATACCCGATTCTCAACAGGTCCTTGAAACCACGTGTGATGAACAGGATTGTCCGCTCTCCCTTGCGTTCTAGCAAAGCATTCGTGGCGACAGTCGTGCCCATTTTGATGGCAGAGATCGCGTTTTCAGGGATCGCGTCTTCCTTGGAAAGCCCCATGATCTCGCGCACGCCCTGTACGGCCGCATCTTTGTAAGACTCTGGTTTTTCTGAAAGAATCTTGTGGGTTTTCAAGTCGCCTTCCGGCGTTCGTGCAACGATGTCCGTGAACGTGCCACCACGGTCAATCCAGAAGTCCCACTTAGAATCAGCGCGCAATGCCATTTTCATCTCCTGAACATAAAGTTGTTGCTTTATGTGCAAAACGCTGACAATTTGTCAATGTAATGAATTCGAGGGTGAGCCTGGGTTCAGTTCAACAGAGGAGCTTAATAATGAAACACTTCATCCTGGCCGCTGGTCTTGCCGTTGGTCTGAACGGTGCTGCAGCCGCAGATACTTGGGATATGCCGACCCCTTACGGTGACGCGACCTTCCACACGCAGAACATCTCTCAGTTTGCGGCGGATGTTGCTGCAGCGACCGACGGCGCACTGGAGATCACGGTCCATTCTGGCGGTTCCTTGTTCCCGCACGGTGAAATCCGCAATGTCGTTCGGTCTGGTCAGGTTCCGATTGGCGAATTCTTTTTGTCGCGTCTGGTCAATGATGATGCCGCCTTCGGGATCGACAGCCAGCCTTTCGTGGCGACAAGCTACGAGGACGCGCAGCGTCTTTGGGCGGCGCAGCAGCCGGTTGTGACCGAACTGTTGGCAGAACAAGGTCTCATGCCACTCTTCTCCGTGCCATGGCCTGCCCAAGGCCTTTACACCAATGGTGAGATCGAAACGGTCGAGGGTCTCGCAGGCCTGCGCTTCCGTGCCTACAACGCAGCCTTGGAAGAATTTGCAACGCTGGCGGGTGCCGCTCCGGTGCAGGTCGAAGCCCCTGACATCCCGCAGGCCTTTGCCACCGGCCAGGTCGAAGCGATGGTCACGTCACCATCCACCGGCGCGAACTCCACCGCTTGGGATTTCGTCACACATTACACGCCGATCAATGCCTGGGTTCCCAAGAACATCGTTGTCGTGAACATGCGTGCGTTCCAGCGTTTGCCTGACGATGTGCAAGCCGCCGTTCTGGAAGCAGCCGCCGCAGCTGAGGCGCGTGGTTGGGAAATGTCAGCCGCTGAAGCAGACGCTAAGACTGCCATCATGGCCGAAAATGGCATGATCATCGTCGAGCCAAGCGACGCCCTGACTGCTGGCTTGCAAGAGATCGGTGCACAGATGCTCACGAACTGGGAAACCAGCGCATCCGATGCCGCACTTTCCATTTTGACCACCTATCAGCAGTAAAAGGCCAAATGGGAACCTCCCTTTGGTTGGTTTTCGTTTGCCAAAAAGAGCCCGGCGCTGGTCTTCTCCCGCCGAAGCGCCGGGCTAATTAATAAGGGGCACATGATGCGAAGTTTTCTGGACCGGATCTATCTTACCGCTGGCTGGATATCGGCATTCACGATCCTGGCGATTGCCGTTTTGATCAGCGCGCAGATATTCTTGAATTTTGCGACGCGGGTCTTTGGCCTGCCGCTCCCGTCCACAATCCCGTCCTATGCTGATTTTTCAGGGTTCATGTTGGCTGCCGCCACCTTTCTTGCGATGCCCTATACGTTCCGCAGCGGCGGCCACATCAAGGTGTCTCTGGTCACCGCACGACTGCCCGAACGCGCCCGCCTTATTGCCGAGGTGATTGCCCTCATCGCTGCGTCAGCACTGACCATCTTCGCAGTCTATTACATCTGGGTCCTTGTGGCCGAGAGCATCCATTTTGGGGATGTGTCGAACGGAACGATCCCCATCCCGCTTTGGATTCCCCAAACCGCCATGGGCATCGGAATGACGCTGCTATGCGTCTCCGTCATCCACAGTCTGATCGAAACCCTTTTGCGTGGCGAGCCTGTCATCGCCGCATCTGAGGAAGCCTGAAATGTCTGATCCTGTCGTTGGTCTTATCCTGCTTGGCCTCTTGTTCGTCTTTTTGGCGGGGGGGCTTTGGATCGCGCTGTCCTTGTCGGCCGTCGCCGCTGTCGCCCTTGCATTCTTCTCAAACTCATCCGTTGGCTTGAATCTTGCGGTCACATTCTGGGGGCACAGCCATTCCTGGTCATTGACTGCGCTTCCTCTGTTTATCCTGATGGGTGAAATCCTGCTTAGGTCTCGGCTGAGCAAAGATATGTTCAATGGTCTTGCCCCGTGGTTGGGCGGCCTTCCCGGGCGTCTGCTGCATGTAAACGTGTTGGGCTGTGCGATTTTTGCCGCTGTCTCAGGCTCATCCGCCGCCACAGCGGCCACGATTGGCAAGATGTCCATTCCTGAGCTGAAATCGCGCGGCTATCCCGAAAGCCTGATCCTCGGCACGCTTGCGGGCTCTGCCACCCTTGGTCTTTTGATCCCGCCGTCGATTATCCTGATCGTCTATGGTGTGGCAACTGAACAATCGATTGCACGGCTTTTTGTGGCGGGGTTGATCCCCGGTGCGATGCTTGTGGGGTTGTTTAGTGCCTATGTCGCTGTCCGCGCATGGATGGACCCAAACCTCATCCCGGCGGAAACGACCAAACTCAACATCAAGGAAAAACTGTGGGAGGCGCGGGGTCTGATCCCCGTGGCCCTGCTGATTTCAGGCGTCATCGGGGCGATTTATACCGGTATCGCGTCCCCAACAGATGCCGCTGCGCTTGGCGTGTTGCTATCTATCTTGTTGGCCATTCTGTCCGGCAGCTTCACGAAGAACGACTTCATGGATGCGCTTTTGTCGGCAGCGCGGACATCTTGCATGATCGCCTTCATCCTTCTCGGTGCGGCCTTCCTTGCCGTTTCAATGGGTTTCACTGGTTTGCCCCGTAACCTCGCCTCGTGGATCGGAGAGATGGGTCTTTCGCCTTACGTTCTGTTGGCTGTCCTGACGATCTTCTTTATCGTGCTGGGGCTGTTTCTCGATGGCATCTCGGTTCTGGTTCTGACGACGTCCATCATCATGCCGATGGTCCTTGCCGTCGGGATCGATCCCATCTGGTTTGGCATCTATCTGGTGCTGGTCGTTGAGATGAGCCAGATCACACCGCCAGTCGGCTTTAACCTCTTCGTCATTCAGGGGCTAACAGGCATCGACATCCTCCGCATTGCCAAGGCTGCCTTGCCGTTCTTCTTTCTGCTTCTGCTGGCGGTGGTCCTAATCACGCTCTTCCCTGGGATCGTGACCTATCTACCTGAGGCGATGAGCCGCTGAGTTCGCGTGTCGGGCGGCGTCACAAAGAAGACGCGGCCCGACTAGCCTGATCATATTGGCCTGACAGGGCACGTAGACTCGATGCAATAGCGCTTAGCTCGTCCCCGGATATGTCCATGCGGCCAAGTCCATCGATCAAGCAGCGTTCCCGGACGGTTCTATATTCATCACACAAAGCCGCGCCTTCGCTGGATGTACTGTAAAACACTTCCTTCCCGCGCTTCTCAGACACGATCAATTCGGCCTTCGAAAGCTTGCGCAGCGCGTAATTGACGGTATGGGTGTCGTCGATATTGAGCAGAAAGCAGATGTCGCTCAGGCGCTTATCCCGACCACGATGGTTGACGTTATGGAGCACCAGGATTTCCAAAGGGCTCATGTCAGTGTGCCCGGCCGCAGCCATGCATTTCACCATCCAGCGCGAGAACGCGTTGAACGCGATGATAAGGCCAAACTCGAACTCCGAGGCTTCCCATCCCTCCCCATCTGCGAGATGACGAGAGGATACGATTTTGCGCTTTGCAGATTTTTCCATGTGTTTTATCGATATAATGTTGATACTTCGACACCGTTATACACGGAAATCTGTGTGAACTTCTAGCTACACAACACTACTAGGCGTTGCTCGAGAAGCACAGGGATCCAGTCTGTTAAAGGCAGCAGTCTTTCCCGCAGGGTTGAGCATCTGGTGTCATTGGTTTGGGTTCAGTGTCGGGCAATGTGGCGTGAGAGACCGGCGGATTTGAAATGGCGAACGACAGGGCCATTCGCCAAAGTACTTTAAATGTCTATACGCTCGGCGATACTCAAAGCATCTTCGATGCTCGACTCCAAGATAACGAACTGTGCTATCGACCTTCGTGTGACCGAGCAGTAGTTGGACGGCGCGTAGGTTGCCGGTTTTACGATAAATCTCCGCTGCTTTTGTTCGTCTAAGTGAATGAGTCCCGTATCCACTTGGCTCAAGCCCAATCGCTGTGACCCAATCACGAAGCAGCCGTGCATACTGACGTGTTGAGATGTGCGGGCGGTCATGAAACCTGCTCGGGAACATGAACCTGCAGGCAAACATCTCTGGTGATTTAACCCAATCCAGTACAGTTTCGCGCGTGTTTTCCGTCAATTCAAATTGGACTGGCCTCTTGGTTTTACTCTGGATCACCGAAACGCGTTCTCGCACGCGGTCATCCTTAACCAGGTCAGACACCGCCAATTTGACGAGGTCACAGCCGCGGAGTTTGCTGTCGATGGCGACGCTGAACAAAGTGAGATCTCGCAGATAGCCCGCCAATTCGAGGCGCGCTCGTATCGCCCAGACTTGTTTGGGCAGCAAAGGCCGCTTCTGACCGATGATCCGCCCCTTGTTCCAGGCTCGGCGTTTCGGTGTGGTTGCAGGAAGTTGGACTCTTGGCATGATTTGCCCTCCAATCCTCCCTCCATACCCTGGCATCAGCACAACGCTGACAGTGGGAACATAGCATTTGTTTGTATGGCCGCTTTGGGTGTTGCGTTGAAGTAGATGGATTTTCGCTCATGCCGCATTTTTCACGCTGCGTGCGCTCGCAGCATGACTTGAAGACTTCCGCTATGGGCTCTGTAGCCGCAAAGCTAAAGTGTCACCCATGAGCAATTCAGGAATGTCACTCTGCCCTCAAAAATCAATGAGGGTGAGCGGACATGGGATGGGTGGTTATGAGCGAGCGCGAGTTGAACCGTGTGGAGGTTCTGGCGCAGGTCGATGATGGGCGGCTCAGTGTCGACAACGCGGCCAACATGTTGGACCTGACTCGGCGGCAAATTTTCCGACTGTTAAAGCGGTATCGTCAGGATGGCGCGTCGGCGATCCGACACAAGGCGCGTGGCAAACCTCCGAACAATCGCATTCACCATGCCAAACGCGACTATGCGCTGTCGGTGATCAAGGAGAACTACACAGACTTTGGCCCGACACTGGCAGCAGAGATGCTGGCCGAACATCATGGCTTCAATGTCTCACGCGAGACCGTCCGCAAGTGGATGCAGGAAGACGGAATCTGGCTGTCCCACAAACAACGGCGCACATTCCACCAGCCGCGCTTGCGCCGGGAATGCTTCGGCGAACTGATCCAGATTGATGGCTCGGATCACCGATGGTTCGAGGATCGGGGCGATCCCTGCACCCTGCTCGTCTTCATCGACGACGCCACCAGCACACTGATGGAACTGCGTTTCGTCACCTCCGAGAGCACCTTCAGCTACTTCGAGGCGTTGGAAAGCTATCTGCTCAAACATGGTCGGCCCGTCACGTTCTACAGCGACAAGCACACAGTTTTCCGTGTTCCAAAGCCCAATGAACATATGACAGGCATGACCCAATTCGGCCGCGCTCTGGCCGAACTGAACATCGAGATCATCTGCGCCAATTCTTCCCAAGCTAAAGGCCGAGTGGAGCGCGCGAACCGGACGCTGCAAGACCGACTGGTGAAAGAGCTGCGCATCGCGGGCATCTCAAACATGGAAGACGGCAACTCATTTCTCGCGGGCTTCATGGAGCGCTACAACGCCAAGTTCGCAAAGGCCCCGGCCAAACCAGACAACCTGCACCGTGCTTTAAACATTGAACCGGATCGCCTCGCCGAAGTCTTCTGCCTTCGCGACAAGCGCTATGTCACCAAGGATTTGACGCTCAAGTACGACCGCAAGCGCATCCGACTGGAGGTCAATGATCTGACGCGCGGCTTGGTTGGCAAGTACGTGGATGTCTACGAGTTGCCGGATGGGCGCATCCAGGTGCGCACCAAAGGGGTTGCCCTTGCCTGCAGCATCTTCGATCCGCATCAGCAGCGTGTCACTCATGCTGCCATAACCGAGAACAAGCAACTAAGTGCCGTCCTCGCCCACATCAAGGCAGAACAGGAGAAGGCTGCACCGCCACCCAAGGTCAAACCTGTCAGCGCCAAGAACGGCTACAAGAAGACTGGACGCCGTCCGCCAGGACGACCTTCAAAGATGGAGGCGTACTACGAACGCAAGCGAGCAGAACGGGCTGCCAAAGAGATGGAAGTTGGTAAAGATTGATCTCTGCGGTGACCGCAAACGGCTTACGACAACAACCACAGCCGGGGTTCAAAATTTAGCAATCACCACCGCCTGATACGTCATGTCCAGCACCATGACCGCGACCATCATCAGCCCGTTTGTCATACCCTGAGCGGTCTGGTCCGCTATCCATGGAAAAGGACATTAAGCCCGCCAAAAAAACTGCCACGGCGATCAGATACAGCCACCAAGGCCCTGTAAAAGTATAGGTGATCCAACCAAGTACCGGGCCGAGGACCAAAATCATAAGCTTGTAACGAGCTTTAGCCATACTCAATCGTAGTGGCGTTCAGACGGAAAGTCACGACAAGTACCGTTGCGTGCCGATCCCGCAAGGCTTTTCAGCCCTGCGATATTTGAGGTCTCCGGGCTGCTAAGCCTTGCTACCGTCGCGCTCTGAGGTGACATTCCTGCTTTGCAAGCCGGGTGACATTTCAACTTGGTTGCAACAATGGTCAGCCTAGAGCATACCCTGCGCCGCGCACTGTTCGGACTGGATCCACGCCCCCATACTGGCAAAGCGCCTTGCGCAAGCGGCCGATATGGACATCCACGGTCCGTGTATCGA